>JAYTUX010000380.1:0-4492 GCA_043744315.1 Betaproteobacteria bacterium
CCACTTCGCCGACATAATCGGCTTGGTCAGTGATAACGACGACCCGCAGATCGCCTTCGGACTCGGGGGTGTATCTAACCGAGGCGCTTCGTCGCGTGATGGCATCGCAGGAAATTACTTTCGGAAAGTCGAGTCTCACGACCAGGGTGCGTTTGCGGGCGACATCATTGCCAGCGACGATTCTGGGTGTCGGATCGCAGGGCGCGAGTATGTTGAATATTATGGTCCGCTCGACGCCAGGGCCGGCCAATCCCGGTGACACAAAAAGGGTCGGCAGAATTTCCTGCGCATTGACGCGTGTGGCAGCCATGGTCGCCACGCACGCGATCGCGAATGCGCAAACCAACTTTAGCCCCCTCAGGGTGAACCAATGAGAATTCGCCATGATCAGATCTCCCCGCGGACGACGTTGGATGAGTAAATCACCGTGCCGTCGGTCGTCAAGGCATCGACCACCGCGGTGGTAGGCCCGGTCAGGGTGACGCGAGCGCGTCCGGGCGCCGTCAGCAGCAGCCCAATTCCTCCATTTTCCCGAGGGCATGCGGTCAGCGGCGCTGGGCAGGTGGAGCCAAAGGGTGCATTCGTTTGAAAAAGACGCCCTTCCATGATGCGCCCCTGCGATTTCCACACCGTTTCCTGGATCGTGTACCAGCGTGGTTTGCCGGTTCCGTCATAGACGTACCAGGTGCCGAAAACGGCGTCGCTGCCGGTGCGGCTATGGACAAACGTGAGGCCGGAGCCGTTGGATTGCGGGTCGTACCAGATGCCGGTGATATTGAATCCTGAGCGGTTGTCTGTCGGCGCGCGGGTATCGATCAATGTCTCGCCCAGAAACTCGCCGTCAACATTTAACACCAGCAATTTTTCAGTGCCACGCGCCGTCGGCACAAATGTCGTCGTCACCGTATAGGGGAGAAACGCTGCCGGACAGGCCACCAATGTCGCCGGCAGGAGCATGCGTAGCGCGCGGGTCGTGACGCCTTGCGTGGTGCCGCCAAAGGTGACGCCGACCGGTGCACAGCCCGGCCAATGGCCGGAGATCCGGATCTCACGTGCGACACCCGCATCAGCGGTGATTGGTGTCACGGTAATTTGAGATACGCGTTCCGGCAGCAGCAAGGTCGTCGGTTGGGTGCTTGCAGACAATGCGCAAAACGCCAGACCAAACGTGGCGGCAGCACGCAATAGCTTTGGCGCGATCGCAAACATCAACGTTGGAAACAATCGCCGGTTCATTCCATTTCCTTTACATCGAGATGACAAATGGGTTACTCTTTCAATGCGGGAATTATTCCCGCATTTGAAAAAAAATGCAAGCCCCCAATTTATCCGACCCAAATCTTTCCCAACGTTCCGAAAAAAAACGTTGCGGCAGTCGCGCTGCGTGCGGTCATTGCAATCTAGTGCACGCACGGGAATAATTCCCGCACCTGTCCCAATTGCACCCCGATGCCCGACAACAAATCCCGCGAAGATTCGCCCGCCCGCCCGCTGCTGGATGCGGTCGCGCGTTTGATGGTGCCGATTGCGCGATTGCTGATTGCCCGGGGTGTGTCGTATCAGGTCGCGGCCGAGTTGTTGAAGCGCGTCTTTGTGGCAGCCGCGCGCAAGCACTTTGACGCAGATGATGCCACTGGCACGCGCCTGTCGCTGCTGACGGGGCTCAATCGCAAAGAAATCCGCCGCTTGACCAGCGCCGGCGAAAAAGAAAAACGGCCGGAAGATATTGCGTCGTTCGCGTCCGCTACGCACGCGGTGTGGCGATCTGTGCGCCGCTGGCGCGACCGCGACGGCCAACCCAAGCCGTTGCCCCGACGCAGCACCGGCCGGCAAGTTTCATTCGATGACCTGGTGCGCTCGATCACGCTCGACCATCGGCCCGCTGCGGTGCTGGAAGAGCTTGTGCGCCTGGGCTATGTCAATGAGGACGCGAAGGGCGTGGTGCATTTGAATGCGGATGCGTTTCTGACCGATCGCAGCTTTAACGACCGCCTTTTGCCGCTCGGTGAAAATATTGAGGACCACGCCAACGCCGCGATCGCAAACGTGCTCGCGACCGAGCCGCAATTTCTGGAACGATCGGTATTTTCCGACGAGCTTTCCGAATCCTCTGTCGCAGCCCTTGCCACCCACGCTCGCGCGCAATGGGCGCGGATACACGACGAAACCATTGCGCACGCCATTGCGCTTGAAAAATCCGACGCCGAAGCCGGCCTTGAGGCCGATATGCGTATCCGCGTCGGCATGTATTTTTATGCGGAGAAAAAATCCGAATGAAGACGACCCTGTTGAAAAAAATATTCATTGGCAACATAGATCGGTGCGCGGCGCATGCCGGCCGAACGACACCAACTCGACATTTCGCCGACGTGGCGTTTGCATTGACGCTGGCCTTGTCGCTCAGCCATTGCGGCGGCGACGGCAAAACCGGCTCCAATGGTACCGGCTCGGTCCCGCCTGTCGAGGAATCGCTGACTGCGAGCGGACCGATCACCACACTTGGTCCGACCGGTGTTGGCGGAACCTCGCTCGATGACGCGGGCGCGCAATTGCAAATCAACGCGCAAGTTGCGCGACAGGTATCGGAACTTCGCCTCGGCATGTTTGCGGAAGCGGGCGGCACCATTATTGGCAGCGCGACCAATGGCACGGCGCGCTCGCTTAGCGTACAGAGTGCGGTGGTTGGCCCAATTACCGCCATCAATCCTGCGGCACGCACGTTAACCGTCGTGACGGTGCCGGTGTCGATCGATCAGAACACCATTCTTGACGGATTTTCTGCGTTGTCGGCGCTTTCACTGGGCAGTCGCGTCGAGGTTTACGGGCTGCCTCAATTGCCCTCGAATATCGTCGCTGCGACGCGCATCAATATTTTGCCGCCGGACGCGACGGCACCTGTCGAAATCCTCGGTAACGCGACCGGTGCCACGATAAATCAGATTACCGTTTCGGGCACATTTGTCTCGACCAGCGGTGCCACGCTAATCATCGGTGGAGCTCCGCAAATTTCGCCCTCGCCGGGCGCATTGATTGCGGAAAATACGCGGGTGCGGGTCATCGGCGTTTTCGACGCGGCCCGCAATAGTGTCGCGGCGACACAAGTGGTCGGCGGCCTGACGCCAGTGCGCAACGACAACAGTGTGCTGGTGCTCGATGGCGTGGTGCAAAGTGTTACCGCACCGGGGCGCTTCCGTCTCAATGATACGGATGTCGATGCGGGCGCCGTCGGCGGCAACCTAGTGGTTGCGGGCGCACGTGTGCAAGTTCGGGGGCGGAAAGCGGCGGGCGTTTTGACCGCGAGCGAATTCCGCCAAATCGCCGCCGCCGATCGTATCACCTATGTGATCCAGGGCGATATTGCGAACTTCAATTCGGTCGCGAGTTTTCGTGTACGCGGTGAATTATTGTCGGCGGCGACTGCAACGTTTGTCGGCGGAACGGCGGCGGATTTGGCCAACGGTCGGCGAGTGCGCATCCGCGCGGTGGCTGGCGCGGGGACAATTCAAGCGTCTGACGTGACCTTCGTGACACCATAACGAACTGCAAGAAAATCAAATCCGCGCGAGCGCCGGATTCTTTGAAAAATAGCGTTTGATGCCGTCTGCGATCGCATCTGCCATCTTGTTTTGATAGGCGCTGTCGCGCAGCTTTTTTTCTTCTTCGGGGTTCGAGATGAAGGCGGTCTCGATCAGGATTGACGGAATATCGGGCGCTTTTAGCACCGCGAATCCGGCCTGCTCGACCACCGACTTATGCAGTCGATTCACTTCGCCCAATTCCGCCAATACCAGTTTTCCCAATTTCAGGCTATCGTTGATTTGCGCGGTCTGCGAGAGGTCAAGCAGGGTGCGGGCGAGAAAGCCATCTTTGCTGCCGAGGTTCACGCCGCCGATCAGATCGGCTTCGTTTTCGCGGTTGGCGAGCCATTTCGCGGCTGACGATGTGGCGCCGCTTTCGGAGAGTGCGAATACCGACGAGCCATTGGCCTGCGGTTGCACGAAAGCGTCAGCATGGACGCTGACGAACAAATCGGCGCGCAGTTTGCGCGCGCGCTGCACGCGTACATTCAGCGGCACAAAATAATCCGCATCGCGGGTCAGGGCGATACGAAATTGGCTGCTGTCGTTGAATTTTTCCTTGAGCTTTCGCGCGATCGTGAGCACCACATCTTTTTCACGTGTGCCACGCCGGCCGATCGCACCCGGATCCTCGCCGCCGTGCCCCGGATCGAGCACGACAACCACCGCGCGCGCCGTCTTGCGCGATGTGGAAACCGCCGCCGATCGATTGCTGCTTGCGCTTGCATGAGAGTCGCCCGCGACGGCGGTCTTTGTCTCCGTCGCGGGCGGCAAATCCGCCGGTTTGGTTTTATTTTCCGGCGACGTCACGCGACCGTCTTCACGCGGTTTGGAGGCAACTGAATCGGTATTTTTGTGGAGAGTGTTCTCGTCCGGCACGCTGCCGGGCGCGGACAAGTTGCCCTTGCCAAACG
>JAYTUX010000381.1:0-4471 GCA_043744315.1 Betaproteobacteria bacterium
GACATGATGTCCAATAAACATGAAGCATCGATCCTCACCGGAAGGCCGATGGAATGAACTCACCGGTTGCGACCATCAAGTTCGAAAACCCGCGCACCATAGAGCCCGAAGATCAGGTGCGCGCGGATTTCTACGCGCTGTTGGCGTCGCTCTTCTATCGTGCGCCAGACGAGAACATGTTGCGCGCCATGATGTTGTCGGCCGAACCGGAAGGCGAAGAGGCGGAACCATTGGCAAAGTCGTGGGCAGCGCTTGCCGCTGCCTCCGGTGTGGTGAGTCACGATGCAGTCGACGAAGAGTATCAGTCTTTGTTCGTCGGTGTCGGCCGGCCACCATTGATGCTGTTCGGCTCTTTTTACGTGGCCGGTTTCATGAACGAAAAACCACTCGCCGAATTGCGCGGCGATCTGCGCGCGCGCGGATTTGCGCGTGATCCTGCCATCACTGAGCCTGAAGATCATTTGGCGGCGTTGTGCGATGTGATGCGTGCGATGATTTTGGGCGATGTGGCGAATTCACCGGCATCGATCAAGCAACAACAACTATTTTTTGCAAAACACCTGCAACCGTGGGTGCGTCAATGCTGCGCCGCAATAATGCAAAATGAGAAATCCAATTACTATAGAAGAGTTGCGGCATTCGCCGACGCGTTCTTCGACATTGAGATTCAAGCTCTCGTCATGTAGTCGAGTCATGGAATCGTGAGCATCCCGTCTTTTTTGAAACAACCATCGCACGGAGGTATTAGATGAAACCCGAACAGAAAACAACCGAGCAGGCCGTGAAGCAACGCAGAACATTCCTGCTAGGCGCCACGCTCGGCAGCGCCGGCGCGGTGGCGGCCGTGGTGACGGGTACGACAGGTGGAATCGCCAGCGACGCGCTCAGTATCGCAGCGACACCCAGGGAAAAAGCCAAGGTCAAGGGTTATCACGAGACCGATCACATCCGTCAGTACTACGAAACGACGCGCATCTAAGACCAGCGAGGAGAAGATCATGTTATTGACCAGAAAATCCAGCAATACTGCACCGGGTGCCGCGTCCGGAATGGCGCAGCGATTGAACCGCGCACTGGGCACCATGGATCGCCGCGCATTCCTGCGGCGCTCGGGCATGGTGGCAGGTGCGGGCGCGTTCGCATCGCAATTGCCGTTCTCGATGGTTCGCAAAGCCGAAGCGGCCGCAGCGGGCACATCAGGCAAGGCGGAAATCAAACGCACGGTCTGCACGCATTGTTCAGTCGGATGTGCTATCGACGCGGTGGTGGAAAACGGCGTCTGGGTCCGTCAGGAACCGGTATTCGATTCGCCGATCAACCTGGGCGCGCATTGCGCCAAGGGTGCCGCCATTCGTGAACACGGCCACGGTGAGCATCGACTCAAGTATCCGATGAAACTGGTCAACGGCAAATACACCCGTATCAGTTGGGAAACGGCGATCAATGAAATCGGCGACAAGCTGTTGAAGCTCAAGAAAGAAAGCGGGCCGGATTCCGTTTATTGGGTCGGCTCTTCGAAGCACAACAACGAACAAGCGTATTTGATGCGCAAATTCGTCTCCCTGTTTGGCACCAACAACTGCGATCACCAGGCACGTATTTGCCATTCCACCACGGTGGCAGGTGTGGCCAACACCTGGGGCTACGGTGCGATGACCAATTCGTATAACGATTTGTCGAACACCAAGTGCGCCATGTATATCGGCTCTAACGCGGCCGAGGCGCATCCAGTATCGATGCTGCACATGCTGAATGCAAAAGAGCACGGTTCGCGCCTGATCGTGGTCGATCCGCGCTTCACGCGCACGGCGGCGAAGGCCGACCAATACATCCGCATCCGTTCCGGCACAGATATTCCGTTCCTGTTCGGCATGCTGTATCACATCTTCAGCAATGGCTGGGAAGACAAGCAGTACATTAATGACCGCGTATATGGCATGGACAAGGTCAAGGAAGACATTCTCAAAAAGTGGAACCCGAAAGCCGTCGAAGAAGCCTGCGGCGTGCCCGAGGCGGAAGTTTATGCAGCGGCGGAGGCGATGGCAAAGAGCAAGCCCGCGACCATCGTCTGGTGCATGGGGCAAACGCAGCACACCATCGGCAACGCCATGGTGCGTGCGAGTTGTATTTTGCAATTGGCGCTCGGCAATATCGGCACCTCGGGTGGCGGCGCGAATATTTTCCGCGGCCACGATAATGTGCAGGGTGCGACGGACGTCGGCCCGAATCCGGATTCATTACCGGGCTATTACGCCTTGGCGACGGGCGCCTGGAAGCATTGGGCCAAAGTCTGGAACGTCGATTACGACTGGATCAAGGCGCAGTACGCCTCGCAGGCCATGATGGAAAAGCCGGGCATGACGGTCTCGCGCTGGATCGACGGCGTGATGGAAAAGAACGATCTCATTGATCAGGATAGCAACCTGAAGGCGATGATTTATTGGGGCCACGCACCCAATTCACAGACTCGTGGTCTCGAGATGAAGACCGCTATGGAGAAGTTGGAGTTGATGGTCATCATCGATCCCTATCCAACTGCCTCAGCCGCGATGCCGGATCGTCAGGAAGGTATCTACCTTCTGCCGGCGGCAACACAGTTTGAAACGGTAGGTTCGGTGACGGCCTCGAACCGTTCGATCCAGTGGCGCGAAAAAGTGATTGAGCCTTTGTTTGAATCCAAACCCGATCACACGATCATGTATTTGCTCGCCAAGAAATTCGGTTTCGGGGATCAACTGCTTGGCAAGGCCAATGGCAAACAGAATATTGCGCTACAGGGCGATGAGCCTGTGGTCGAGGACATTCTGCGTGAAATCAATCGCGGTACCTGGACGATTGGCTATTCTGGCCAATCGCCGGAGCGTTTGAAAGCGCACATGCGCAATATGGATGCGTTTGATGTGAAGACCTTGCGTTGCACGAAAGACGTGATCGACAAGGAATCCGGTTACAACATGAACGGCGATTATTTTGGTTTGCCGTGGCCGTGTTACGGCAACGCCGCGTTGAAGCATCCGGGTTCACCGAATCTCTACGACACCAGCAAACATGTGATGGATGGCGGCGGCAATTTCCGCGCCAATTTCGGCGTCGAACGCGAAGGCGTGAATTTGCTCGCCGAAGATGGATCGCATTCGCTTGGTGCCGATATCACCACTGGGTATCCTGAATTTGATCATGTGCTGCTGAAAAAGCTCGGCTGGTGGGCGGAACTTACCGAGGAAGAGCAGAAAGCGGCCGAAGGCAAGAACTGGAAGACGGATTTGTCCGGCGGCATCATCCGCGTTTGCATGAAAAATCACGGCTGCCATCCCTTTGGCAATGCGAAAGCGCGCGCCGTGGTGTGGAATTTTCCGGACGGCATTCCGCAGCATCGTGAGCCACTGTACAGCCCGCGACCGGACATGGTCGCCAAGTATCCGACTCACGATAACAAGAAGGCGTTCTGGCGCTTACCCACGCTGTACAAAGAGGTGCAGGAAAAGAACAAGGACATTAGCAAAGACTACCCATTGATCCTTACTTCCGGTCGCTTGGTCGAGTATGAAGGCGGCGGAGAGGAGACGCGCTCAAATCCGTGGCTCGCGGAATTGCAACAGGAAAATTTCATCGAGATCAATCCGAAAGACGCGGAAGCCCGCGGCATCAAGAACAATCAATTTGTCTGGGTAACGACGCCGACCAAAGCCAAAATCAAGGTGAAATCGTTGCTGACCGAGCGCGTCGCGTCCGGCACCACCTTCATCCCGTTCCATTTTTCGGGATGGTGGCAAGGCAAAGACATGGTCGACAAATATCCGGCGGGTTCAGCGCCGATCGTGCGCGGTGAAGCCGTCAACACCGCGACTACCTACGGCTACGACAGCGTGACAATGATGCAGGAATCCAAAACCACGCTGTGCCAGGTTGCATCGGCATAACCCACAGATAACAGGAGAAATCATCATGGCAAGAATGAAATTTATCTGTGACGCAGAGCGCTGCATCGAATGCAACGGCTGCGTGACCGCGTGCAAAAACGAACATGAGGTACCGTGGGGCGTGAATCGCCGCCGCCTGGTGACGGTGAACGACGGCAAGCCCGGCGAACGCTCGATATCGGTCGCGTGCATGCATTGCACCGATGCGCCGTGCATGGCGGTATGTCCGGTCGATTGTTTCTACAAGACTGAAGAAGGCGTGGTCTTGCACGACAAGGATTTGTGTATTGGCTGCGGCTATTGCTTCTATGCATGCCCGTTCGGTGCGCCGCAGTTCCCACAGGCAGGAGCGTTTGGTTTACGCGGCAAGATGGACAAATGCACCTTTTGCGCAGGCGGCCCTGAGGAGAACAACACCGAAGTTGAATTCAAGAAGTACGGGCGTAATCGTCTCGCCGAAGGCAAGTTGCCGGCGTGCGCGGAAATGTGTTCAACCAAGGCGCTTCTCGCTGGCGACGGTGAAGTGATCGCGACCATCTATCGGCAGCGCG
>JAYTUX010000382.1:0-4470 GCA_043744315.1 Betaproteobacteria bacterium
TCGCAAATCGGCTCGGGCCTCACCGGCGTGATGTATGTGCTGGATGAACCGTCGATTGGCCTGCATCAGCGCGACAACGACCGCTTGCTCGAAACCTTGAAGCGCCTGCGCGATCTCGGCAATTCGGTGATCGTGGTTGAGCACGATGAGGATGCGATCAATGCGGCTGATTACGTGGTCGATATGGGGCCGGGGGCCGGTGTGCATGGCGGGCAGATCGTTGCGCAGGGCACGCCGGAAGAAATTCGCCGTGCCTCAGAATCGCTGACCGGGCAATACCTGTCCGGAAAAAAACAGATCGCGATTCCGAAAAAACGTTTCAAGACGGATTCAAAAAAGAGGCTGACGATTAAGGGTGCCTCTGGAAATAATTTGAAAACCGTCCGGCTCGATTTACCGGTCGGCGCGTTGGTGTGTATTACCGGCGTTTCGGGCTCCGGCAAATCGACGCTCATCAACGACACGCTTTACAAGGCGGTCGCGCATCATATTTACGCGTCCTCCGATGAGCCTGCGCCATTCGAAGTGATTGAGGGGCTGGATCATTTCGACAAAGTCATCAACGTCGATCAATCGCCGATCGGGCGCACGCCGCGCTCGAACCCCGCCACCTACACGGGCCTGTTCACGCCAATCCGCGACTTGTTCGCGAGCGTGCCGGAATCGCGCGCGCGCGGCTATGGGCCGGGACGTTTTTCGTTCAACGTCAAGGGCGGCCGCTGCGAAGCCTGTCAGGGCGACGGCGTCATCAAGGTTGAAATGCATTTTCTGCCGGACGTGTATGTGCCGTGCGACGTCTGCCACGGCAAACGCTACAACCGCGAAACGCTTGAGACGCATTACAAGCACAAGAATATCCACGAAGTATTGGAAATGACGGTCGAGCAGGCGTTTGAGTTTTTTAAACCGGTGCCGGTGGTCGCGCGCAAACTGAATACCTTGTTGGAAGTCGGCCTTGGCTATATCCGGCTCGGACAAAGCGCCACCACACTTTCCGGCGGCGAGGCGCAGCGCGTGAAGTTGTCGCTGGAATTATCCAAGCGCGATACCGGTCGCACGCTGTTCATTCTCGACGAGCCGACAACGGGGCTGCATTTTCACGATATCGATTTGTTATTGAAAGTGCTGCATCGTCTGCGCGACCACGGCAACACGGTGGTGGTGATCGAACACAATCTGGATGTCATCAAGACCGCCGACTGGATGATCGATCTCGGCCCAGAAGGTGGCGATGGCGGAGGCGAGATCGTCGCGCAAGGTACGCCTGAGGATGTGGCGCAGAATCCGCGCAGTTTCACGGGTCGCTATCTGTCGCCGCTGCTGGCGCCGTCGATGGCACCGCCCGCCGGCAAAAAGCGTGCGGCCGGTGGCGGCGGAAAGTAATTCATGCTGCCCCGCGAAATGTTGCTCGCCAGTTTTCGTGCCGCGTTGACGGGGGCGGACCCATTGCTGATAGTGCCGCGCCATTTGCCGCCGCCACCGAAGGGCAAGACCCTGGTCGTTGGTGCTGGGAAAGCCGCGGCGGCCATGGCGAAGGCAGTGGAAAACGCCTGGCCTGCGGATCAACCGCTCGAAGGTGTGGTGATCACCCGCTATGCACATGGCTACGATGGCGACGACGCGCTAAAACGCATCCGCGTGGTCGAAGCCGGCCATCCCGTGCCGGACGATGCGGGCGAGCACGCCGCGAAGGAAATATTCGCGAAAGCGCGTTCGCTGTTTGAGCACGATTTGCTCCTGGTGCTGGTATCCGGCGGCGGTTCCAGTTTGTTGTCGTTGCCGGCCGAAGGCATCAACATGGCAGACCTGAAATCGGTCACGCGGCAGTTGCTGCATTGCGGTGCGCCGATTCAGGAAATGAATGTCGTCCGCAAACATCTTTCGCTGATTCAGGGTGGCCGCCTTGCGGCGCTGACCAAGGCGCGCGTGACGGCACTGATCGTATCGGATGTCACCGGCGATGATCCTTCGGCGATTGCATCCGGCCCAACCGCGCCTGATATATCGACTTATCAGGATGCGCTCGATATCTTGCACGCCTACCGCATCACGCCGCCACTCTCGATCGCGCGTCATTTGTCAAACGGTGCACGCGGCGAAATTGCCGAGACCTTGAAGCCAAACGACACCGTGTTCGCGCGCGTGGACAACCGTGTGATCGCGACGGCGCACGCGAGCCTATCCATGGCGGGTGCGTTCTTTCAGCAACACGGCATCACACCGATGATCCTCGGCGACAGTGTCACCGGCGAAGCACGCGAAGTGGCAAAAGTATATGCCGCTCTCGCGAAGCAGATTCAGCAATACCATCATCCGATAAAGCCGCCAGTCGCGTTGATTTCCGGCGGCGAATGTACGGTAACGATACGCCCGGATGCGGAGGTGCCCGGTCGTGGTGGGCGTTGCAGTGAATTCCTGCTCTCGCTCGCAATCGAATTGGAGGGCCGCGAAAACGTCCATGCGCTCGCCTGCGATACCGACGGCATCGATGGCTCAGAAGACAACGCGGGGGCGTACCTCGCGCCCAATTCGCTTTCGCGCGCGTCTGTCGCAGGCCTGTCGGCGAAAAGATTGTTGCACGCCAACGATGCGTACGGTTTTTTCGCACCGCTGAGCGACGTGATCGTTACCGGCCCGACGCGCACCAATGTGAATGATTACCGGGTGATATTGGTAACTTGAGTTTAGTCCACCGTTCGGGTTGCCTCGCTCACACATTGCCGTCGTTCCCTCGCAGGCGGTCACGACGAAAACTCAAAGCCGCGCCAACCGCTCCGCAGCCGCCGCCAAGGTTGCTTCCTTCTTCGCGAAGCAAAACCGCACCACGCGGTGGTCTTTGCCGTTGTGATAAAACGCCGACACCGGAATGCACGCGACACCAATCTTACGTGTGAGCATCATCGCGAAATCTGTTTCCGAAAGATCGGCAAACTCAGGCAGATGCGCATAGCTCGCCGCCACAAAATAGGTGCCACGCGATGGCTGCCATTGGAATCGCGAGGCCTTTACCCGCGCCAGAAAATAATCGCGCTTCGCCTGATAAAAGTCCGCAAGCAGATGATGCGTGCCGAGTTTCATGTATTCCGCAATCGCGTGCTGCGACGGCGTATGTACCGTGAAGACCACGAACTGATGCGCCTTGCGAAATTCGTTCATCAGCTGTTTCGGCGCGAGGCAATAGGCGATTTTCCAGCCGGTGACGTGATAGGTTTTGCCGAACGATGAGACCACGAACGCGCGTTCGGCAAGATCGGGAAACGAGGCCGCGCTGAGATGCTTCGCACCGTCGTAGACCATGTGCTCGTAGACTTCATCGCTAATCAGCAGGATGTCGGTGCCGCGTAGCAAATCCGCGAGCACGTCCATATCTTCGCGTGACCAGATGGTGGCGGTGGGATTGTGCGGCGTGTTGATCATGATCGCACGGGTCTTCGGCGTGATCAGCGCTCGCAGTGCGTTCCAGTCTGGCCGATAGTCTGGGAAATTCAGCCTCGCAAAAATCGGCACACCGCCATTCATGCGAATCACCGGCTCGTAGCTGTCGTACACGGGCTCGAAAATAATCACTTCGTCGCCGGGATGCACGATCGCGGTCAACGCCGTTTGGATTGCCTGCGTGGCTCCGGCCGTGACGGTGATCTCCGAGCCAGCATCATATTGCCAGCCATATAGCTCGAATACTTTTTTCGCGATCTGCTCGCGCAACGCGGCGATGCCGGTCATCGGCGGATATTGATTGAAGCCTGCCTGCATGGCCTCGTTCATTAGCGAAAGTAGCTGCGGATCGCAGACAAAATCAGGGAAACCCTGGCCGAGATTGACGGCACCCGTCTCTTGCGCGAGTGCCGACATGGTGGTGAAAATTGTCGTACCGACGTTTGGCAGTTTGGACAGCGGCGCTTTCATTCGAGCATAATAACAGCGTGATTACCATCGACCGCATCGACCATTTCGTATTGACCGTCGCCAACTTTGGTGCGACCTGCGCGTTTTATACCCGCGTGCTCGGCATGCAGGTCTCGAGTTTTGAATCGATGGGCACACCGAGAATTGCGCTCACATTTGGCAATCAAAAAATCAATTTGCACCAGGCGGATTCGATCCCCGATTCCAACGTGTTGAAACCAACCCCAGGCTCGGCGGATTTTTGTTTGATTGCAACGACGCCGATGGATGAAGTTCTCGCGCACCTTGCGCGTGAAAGTGTCGCGGTGATTTTGGGGCCGGTGCAACGGACGGGTGCTACGGGGAAATTACTGTCGGTGTATATCCGCGATCCGGATTTGAATTTGGTGGAGATTGCGAATTTGCTGGGCTGAACGTGGGTAAAGGTATTTTTTGCGTGCGCATGAAACAAGCAATGTCATCCCCGATGGCGGTCTCTAATTATTAGTGCAACACCTTAGCATTATGTTCACAAAAGGGAGTTGCGATGGAAAGGGGGAAGCAGAGTTATACATATACACAGAT
>JAYTUX010000383.1:0-16262 GCA_043744315.1 Betaproteobacteria bacterium
TGCCCGGCATGTTGCATGCCGCCGTCAAGGATTGCCCCGTGTTCGGCGGAAAATTGGTGAGCTTCGACGAAGCAAAAATTCTGTCGCGTCGCGGGGTGAAGCGCGCCGTTCGCGTTGACGACACGACGGTTGCCGTGGTCGCAGACAACTGGTGGCGCGCGAAGATGGCACTCGACGCGCTGCCGGTGGTGTGGGACGAAGGGCCGAACGCCAAAGAGTCGAGTGCCACCATCGCCATCCGGCTCAAAGATGGCTTGACCGCAAGCGATGCCTACGCCGATATCAATGACGGCGACGCGTTGAAAACCATCGCCACCGCCGCAAAAAAAATCGATGCAGTGTATTCGACGCCGTTTCTGGCGCATGCCTGTATGGAAAGCATGAATTGCACGGTGAAGATTGGCGCGGACAAAGCGGAGTGCTGGGTGCCCACGCAAAACGGCGAGGCCTCGCATTCAGCGCTGGCGACGGCAACCGGCTTGCCGCTGGAAAAATGCGAAGTCTACAAGCAGGATTTGGGTGGCGGATTCGGGCGGCGCGGCGGCACGCAGGATTATGTGCGCCAGGCGGCGGCGATCGCCAAACAGTTTCCCGATACGCCAATCAAAATGGTCTGGAGCCGAGAGGAAGATCAGGCGCACGATTTTTATCGGCCGATCTCGCAATGCAAGTTGTCGGCAGGGCTTGATCAAGCCGGCAACCTGACCGCAATGCATGTACGTGTGTCGGGGCAATCGATCAACGCCCATTTGAATCCTTCCGCCATCAAAGACGGCAAGGACAAGCGGCAATTGCAGGGTTACTACAAAGAGCCTGGCGATGCGCAACTTGGCTACACCGTACCCAATTTGCTGATCGAATACGCGATGCGCAATACGCATGTGCCGGTCGGCCCATGGCGCGGCGTGAACACCAACCAGAACGGCGTGTATCTCGAGTGTTTCATGGATGAAATTGCCAAAGCGGCCGGCAAAGATCCGCTGGAATTTCGCCGAGCCTATATGTCGAAGCATCCCAAACACTTGGCGGTACTGAATGCCGCCGCGGCGCGCGCGGGTTGGGGGTCGCCGCTGCCGAAGGGAGTTCATCGCGGTATCGCGCAATTCATGGGCTACGGAAGCTATTCGGCCGCCGTTGCGGAGGTGTCGGTGAGCGCCAAGGGTGCGGTGAAAGTACGTCGCATGGTGCTGGCGCTCGATTGTGGCAATGCCGTGAATCCTGATCAGATCGCCGCCCAGGTCGAAGGCTCGGTTGCGTACGGATTGAGCGCCACCTGTTTCGGCGAATGTACCGTGGAGAATGGTCGAATGGCCCAGCTCAATTTCCACAACTACCGATTGCTGACGCTCGCCGAAATGCCGAAAGTGGAAACGGTGATTGTGCCCAGCGGTGACTTCTGGGGCGGTGTGGGCGAACCGACGATTTGCGTCGTTGCACCGGCGGTGTTGAACGCGATTTTCGCGGCCACCGGCAGGCCAAACCGGGATTTGCCGCTCAAGAATCACGGCTTCACGTTTGCCTAACGCGATTCCATTGCGCGCGACTGCCGCCGGCATCGTCACCTCATTGGCCATGTTCGGCTGCGCGACACCCACCGCACGCGATGCGGTGGGTGTCGCGGTGAACGTCGTTGATGTGGCTGATCCCGCGCGCGGTCGCGAGTTAGTCATGGGTCGCGATGGCAATTGCCTGCTTTGCCATGCCATTTCCGCGACCGGCGCGCGCTTCATGGGTAATCTCGGGCCAGCGCTCGATGGCATCGGCGCGCGCATGAATGTTGCCGATTTGCGTGAGCGCGTCGCGGATCCAGTGCGCTTCAATCCGGACACCATCATGCCGGCTTACGCGCGCACGGAAGGTCTCAATCGCGTCGGCGAATCATGGCGCGGCAAACCGATACTCGACGCGCGGCAAATCGACGATGTGGCGACGTATCTCGCCACGCTGAAATGAATGCGCTGATTTTCAATCGCGCGCGCCGACGATTTTCCACCGGCATTGCGGCGCTTGCCGCGACAAAAATTGGCTTGATGCATGCTGTCGCAACGCCGAACGCAGCAGACCCATTTCAGCAACGCATCAATGCCGCGAGCAACGGCGCGCCGATACGCGAAGGCCGCGTGCGTATCGATACGCCAAGCCTTGCAGACAATGGGCACTCGGTACCGATTATCGTCAAGGTGGAATCGCCGATGACGGTCGACGACCACGTTCGCCGCATACGCCTGGTGTCGGAAAACAATCCACGCCCGCTCATCGCGACGTTTCATTTGTCGCCGAGATCGGGCCGCGCAGAGATCACCACGCGCATTCGGCTCAATAAGACCCAGCGTGTGGTGGCGTTGGCAGAAATGTCCGATGGCACATTTTGGTCTGCGCAAGCGGAAATCATCGTGACTGAATCCGCGTGCCTCGATGCGGATTGATTGCCGCATGAGTATCGCCTGACATGGTCGCGAGAATTCAGATTCCGGCGGAAATCAAACGTGGCGCGATCGTGCCGGTGAGAATCATCATTTTGCATCCAATGGAAACCGGCTATCGATTTGATGTCAATGGCAAAACCATTCCGAAAAATGTCATTCACACGCTCACCTGTAAATTTAACGGCGAAGAAATTTTCCGCGCGGAGATGGGTTCCGGCATGGCCGCGAATCCAATTGTCGAATTCTGGTTCGCGCCCGATCGCAGCGGTGAATTGGCGTTCGAATGGCAGGATGACGCCGGACAGCGCGGCAATCAGCGGGCGATGTTGAAGGTCGCCGAATAATGCGCCGATGGGTGCGCACGCCAACGTGGTGCGCACTTTTGTTGTCGTGGTGCGTGCCGATTTCTGCGTTGTCCGCCGATCCATCCTTGCGTCCCGCAAAGCCGAAATCCGGAATCGAATTTGCCGGCGCCGATGTGCGCAACATGCAAGCGGACGACGCCATCAATCCCGGCATGTTATGGGTGGTGCAAGGCGAGGCATTATGGAATTCATCGACCAATGGTGTTGCCTGCACTCAATGCCACGGTGCCGCGACGCAATCGATGAAAGGCGTTGCGGCGAGCTATCCACGTATCGACAATCGCACCAGCGCCTTGATCAATCTCGAAGGCCGAATCAACTCGTGCCGAAAAAATCATCAGCGCGCCACAGTGCTTGCGTACGAGTCGGCGGATTTATTGGCGCTTTCGTCCTATATCGCCCATCAATCGCGTGGCATGCCTATGAAGGTCGAGATCAACGCCACGAATCGCGATATTCTTAGTCGTGGCGGGGACATCTATGCAACGCGAATGGGACAAATGAACCTTGCCTGCACCCACTGTCACGACAAAAACGCCGGGCGCACGTTGCTCGCCGAAAAAATCAGCGAAGGTCACGGCAACGCCTATCCTGTTTATCGCCTCGAATGGCAAGCGGTTGGATCGTTGCATCGGCGCTTCAAGAGTTGCATGGTAGGTGTTCGCGCCGAGCCGTTCGCGGCGGGCAGTGAAGAATTTCTTGCGCTGGAATTATTTCTTGCGTGGCGTGCGGCAGGGCTCACGATTGAAACGCCAGGAGTGCGTCGGTAGACAACTTTCGCTAACTCGTCCACACGCCAATTATTGACATCTTTGCAGGCGCGTCGCGCTCACTCCGGCGCATGCTGACGCGGCCCAGGATTTAGACGGAGAATGTCAATGTGCTCGCCTTGACGCCGATCTTGATCGTATCTTTGGCGGCGAATTTTCCTTCCAGCAATGCCTTCGATAACGGGTTCTCGATTTGCTGCTGGATTGCGCGCTTCAATGGCCGCGCGCCGTACACCGGATCGAATCCGTCCTTGGCGATTTCTGCGATCGCCTCTTCGCTGACGCTGAGCTTGATATCCATCGCGGCCAAACGTTTTTCGAGCCGCAGCAATTGAATCTTTGCGATGGAGGCGATCTGTTTTTCGCCAAGCGAATGGAACACCACAATTTCATCGATACGGTTAATGAATTCGGGGCGAAAGTGGCTCTTGACCTCGCCCATGACAGCGAGTTTGACGACGCCGTAATCCGAACCCGCCATCGCTTGAATTTCCTGCGAACCGAGATTGGATGTCATGACGATCACGGTATTTTTGAAATCCACCGTGCGCCCCTGGCCATCGGTCATGCGACCGTCGTCGAGCACTTGCAGCAGCACATTGAAAACATCCGGATGTGCCTTTTCGACTTCGTCGAACAAGATCACGCTGTAGGGTTTGCGCCGCACCGCTTCCGTCAGGTAACCGCCTTCGTCGTAGCCGACATAGCCGGGAGGTGCGCCGATCAGGCGCGCAACCGAATGCTTCTCCATGAATTCCGACATATCGATACGGATCAGATGCTGTTCGGAATCAAACATGAATTCGGCAAGCGCCTTGCAGAGTTCGGTCTTGCCGACGCCGGTGGGGCCGAGAAACATGAATGAGCCATAAGGGCGATTCGGGTCACCCAGTCCTGCACGCGAGCGACGAATTGCGTCGGACACAAGACGCACCGCCTCATCCTGGCCGATGACGCGCTTATGCAGGTTGTCTTCCATCTTGATCAGTTTTTCACGCTCGCCCTGCATCATTTTTGAAACGGGGATGCCGGTCGCGCGTGACACCACCTCGGCGATTTCTTCGGCACCAACCTGGGTGCGCACCAGCCTCGTCCTGGCTTGTTTGCTTTCCGACTTTTCGGCAAGTTTCAATTGACCGTCGAGTTGCGGAAGTTTTCCGTATTGCAACTCCGCGAGCTTGTCGAATTGACCCTTGCGTTGCAGATCCGCCATCTGCCCGCGAATTTTTTCAATCTCTTCGCGAATGTGCTGCGTACCTTGCACTTGCGCTTTTTCGGCTTTCCAGATTTCTTCCAGATCCGAATACTCTTTTTCCAATCGGCGAATTTCGTCCTCGATCAGACTGAAGCGCTTTTTCGAGGCCTCGTCTTTTTCCTTGCGCACCGCCTCGCGCTCGATTTTGAGTTGGATCAAACGCCGATCGAGTTTGTCCATCACTTCCGGCTTGGAGTCGATTTCCATTTTGATGCGGGCGGCCGCTTCGTCGATCAGATCGATCGCCTTGTCGGGCAGGAAACGGTCGGTGATATAGCGGTGCGAAAGCTCGGCCGCGGCAACGATGGCCGGATCGGTGATATCCACGCCGTGATGCACTTCATAGCGCTCTTGCAAACCGCGCAGGATGGCGATCGTCGCTTCCACGCCGGGCTCATTTACCGGCACTTTCTGAAACCGTCTCTCCAGCGCAGCATCCTTCTCGACGTACTTGCGATATTCATCCAGCGTGGTCGCGCCGATGCAATGCAATTCGCCGCGCGCGAGTGCCGGCTTCAACATGTTGCCCGCGTCGATCGCACCTTCGGCCTTACCCGCGCCGACCATGGTGTGCAATTCATCAATGAAGACAATGGTTTGGCCGGCATCCTGCTCCAGCTCTTTCAGCACCGCCTTCAGGCGCTCTTCAAATTCGCCGCGATATTTCGCGCCGGCCAGGAGCGAGGCCATATCGAGCGACAAGACGCGTTTGCCTTTAAGGGACTCCGGTACTTCGCCATTGACGATACGCTGCGCGAGTCCCTCGACGATCGCCGTCTTGCCGACACCGGGCTCGCCGATCAGCACGGGATTGTTCTTGGTACGGCGCTGCAAGACTTGAATCGCACGGCGGATTTCGTCATCGCGGCCGATCACCGGATCGAGCTTGCCGTTACGCGCGCGCTCGGTGAGATCCATCGTGTATTTTTTCAATGCCTCGCGCTGGCCCTCGGCCTCCTGATGCGTGACGCCTTCACTGCCGCGCACGGCAAGGATGGCGGCTTCCAGCGCCTGCCTGTTGGCACCGTGTTCCTTGAACGCGCGACCGGCGTCGCCTTTGTCGGTGAGCATTGAAATCAGGAACAACTCGCTTGCAATGAATTGATCGCCACGCTTTGTCGCTTCTTTGTCGGTGAGATTGAGCAGACTGGAAAGATCCCGGGAGATGGAAATTTCACCGCCCTGCCCTTCGACTTTCGGCATACGCCCGATGATTTTTTCCAGCGTGGTTTTGAGGCGTGGTGTTGCAACGCCGGCGCGTCCAAGCAGGGACGCCGTGCCGCCATCCTGCTGGTTAATGAGGGCCAACAACAGGTGCGCCGGCTCGATGTAGCCGTGATCGCTGGCGAGCGCCGCGCTCTGTGCGTCGGACAGGGCTTGCTGGAATTTTGTGGTGAGTTTGTCGATTCTCATGAGTAAGGCCTAGAATAAGTTTGGGATGCGATGATCAGGTCTGCGTTGAATGTGGTTCGACCCGCCCACCACCACCGGATACACTGCGTTTCCGTTCGTTCCGGGCAAGTCTAAGGGCTGGTTCAGCGTCGCGTTTGATCATTCGCAATCCACACATTGAACATTTGGTTCATCGTGGTACTTTCAAGTGGCAAATGAAATGTCCGACACGCACCACGATCTGGAAGCGATCATCACCGAGGATGTCAGCCGCGCCTTGGGGGAGGACGTTGGCGGTGGCGATTTGACGGCGCTGCTGATTCCCGCCGATGCCCGCGGTCACGCACGCGTGGTGGCGCGGGAGGATGCAGTTATTGCCGGCATCGAGTGGTTTCAGCGTTGCTTCGACGAGCTTGATCCGGAGTGCGAGCTTTTCTGGCACATCGAAGATGGCAAGAATATTGCTGCGGGTGTGCCGATTTGCGAGATCGCCGGCAATGCGCGCGCGATGTTGACTGCCGAACGCGCGGCGCTGAATTTTCTGCAAACCCTCTCGGCCGTGGCGACAAAAACGCGCAGGTATGTGGAGGAAATCAAGGGCACCCAAGCGCGGATTTTTGATACCCGCAAAACCCTGCCTGGTTTGCGGCGCGCGCAAAAATACGCCGTGCACGTCGGCGGCGGAAATAACCATCGCACTGGTTTGTACGATGGCATCCTCATCAAAGAAAATCATATTGTCGCCGCCGGCGGCATTCGGCCGGCATTGCAGGCGGCATTTGCACTGGTGCAGCATCAGGCACCGCGCAACACCATGATCGAGATTGAAGTCGAAACGCTCGAACAACTGCGCGAGGCGCTCGATTGCGGCGCGACACTGATCCTGCTGGATAATATGTCGGCTGCGCAAATGCGCGATGCCGTGAAAATTGTTGCCGCTACAGGGCGCGCGGGTATCGAACTGGAAGCTTCCGGTGGCATTACATTGCAATCGGTGCGTGCCATCGCAGAAACCGGCGTGGATCGAATTTCGGTCGGTGCGTTGACCAAGGATGTGAGAGCGCTGGATTTATCGATGCGGTTTTCGATGCATTAAGGTGCGCGGATGCCAGTTCGCTTCACGCATGATTTTTTCAATATACCAACCAAGAAATACGAGATGACAAAAATATTCACTGCCGTAACGTTGCTCGCTGCGATTATTTTGGCCGGCTGCGCATCCACCAACGCCCCCAAGGCGGATCCGATGGAAGGACTCAATCGCGCCACTTTTGCCTTCAACGATACCGTCGATGCGGCAGTATTAAAGCCGATCGCGCAAGGCTATCAAACCGTCACACCCGCAATGGTGCGTGCCGGCGTGAGTCATGCATTTACCAACGTCGGCGATGTCGCAAGCGCCGTCAATAGTCTCTTGCAAGGCAAACCCACCGAGGCGGCCACCAGCGCGGGTCGCTTCCTGGTCAATTCGACGCTCGGCATCCTTGGCTTGTTCGATGTCGCCACACCGATGGGTCTTGATCGCCACGACGAAGATTTCGGTCAGACATTGGGCAAATGGGGAGCAGGCAGCGGGCCGTATCTGGTGGTACCGCTGATGGGGCCATCGACGCTGCGTGATTCCGCCGGACGAGGCGTGGATTCGTTCATGGGTTGGTCCCGGCAGGTCGATCACATTCCGACCCGCAATAGCGCAATGGCGGTCGAGTTGGTCGATGTGCGGGCCAATCTGCTTGGCGCGGGCAAAGCGCTGGATGAAGCGGCGCTCGATAAATACCAATTCCTGCGCGACGCGTATTTGCAACACCGGCTGAGGATGGTGCATGACGGCAACGTTTCCCAGGAAAAACTCGACAAGCTCGAAGCGGACCTGGAGACGCCGCGCGCAGCGACTCCTGCTACGCCGAAGACAATTGACCCACCCGCCAAGCCGTAAACCCGCATGTTGAACGCAAGCCTGATTGTCATCATCGGCCTATTCAGCGCCATCATGTTCGGCGTGCTGGCATTTTGCCTTCGCACCCGCCAGCAAACGCTGGTGCGCAATTCCCCAAGTGCCGAGCAGGATCAGGCCGAGGACACTCGCGTTGCGGTGGTTTTGTTTGGCGCAATTGTGGTCGGCGCGGCGCTTGCGCTGATAACCATGTACCTGGTTTTTTTCAGGCAGTGGGCATGACGACACGATCTAGCAGCGCGCATTAATAAGACCCAGCATTGGCGCGCTTTTACGGGCGAAAAATCGCCAAAAGCCGCGCCGGTGCTTGAGTTTACTGCGCGAACCATGCATCCATGGAACTCTGCAGACTGTGCGCCATATCACAGATTTGCGGCGTTGGCAGGTGCATAGTTTTGCTATTGGTCACGCGTCCGCGTGCACGAAGATCGGGCAATCGGTTAGCATGCCTGTCCGGATATTTTGTGCGCCGATAGTAGCGGCAGGCGGCGATCCGGATTGGCAGTCATAACAATAAAATCACTCAATGGGACGCACCCTATGCACGTTCGTCAAACTCTGCGTGTCGCCGAGTTGTCAAGTGACCATCCGGCCAATGGTCGTGGCGAAATGTTGACGCATGGTTGCGCATCCGTCCCATTCTACGGGCCGTATTTTCATCATGCGCAATATTGATACGTTGATTGCTCGACGCGCTGCGTTGCGATTTGCGTGCATTGCGGCGGCCTACGCATGGGTCGCGGGATCGCCCGCAGGGGCCCAGGTGCTCGCTGGCGGCGGCTACCACAATTGCGCGACCACCGTTGCAGGTGGCGTGGTCTGCTGGGGCGGCAACAGCAACGGACAAATCGGCGACAACAGCACCATCGCGCGCGCGCAACCGGTGAACGTTATCGGTCTGCCATTTGGATCCACCGCGATTGCGGCAGGACACGGAACGACGGGACATACCTGTGCTCTGGTGGCTGGGGCCGTGAAATGCTGGGGTGCCAATAACAAGGGGCAACTGGGCGACAACTCGACCACGCAGCGCCTCACGCCGGTTGATGTCACGGGCCTTGGCAGCGGCATGACCAACGTTTCAGCGGGCGACGGTTTTTCGTGTGCATTGAGCAGCACGGGCGGCGTCTCCTGTTGGGGACGTAACAACAACGGCCAAATGGGTGGCGGCGACACGAGCGATAAACTCACTCCCATTACGGGCGGCGGATTTGGTCCGGGTTCAGGGGTCAGTGCGATTTCCGGCAGTTCAAACCATGTCTGCGTCGTCAATAACGCGGGAGGGGCCGTTTGCTGGGGTGCCAATTTTGGCGGCCAGCTCGGTGATGGTAATGACGGCGTTTTTCTCAATGCGCCGGTTGCAGTAATCGGGCTATCAAGTGGCGTGACATCCGTGGCGACGGGATCGGATCACAGTTGCGCGCTGACGACGACCGGCGGTGTCAAATGCTGGGGAGATTTGACCTACGGTGCCATCGGCAATGGCAATTCAGCATTTGGCATGAGCCAGCCGACACCCGTCGATGTGACCGGGTTGAACTCTGGGGTAACCGCGATCACGGCAGGGCAATTCCACAGTTGCGCGCTGACGACGACCGGCGGTGTCAAATGCTGGGGCCGTAATGCCGAAGGCCAGATCGGCGACGGCACGACCACGCAGCGCAATGCACCGGTCGACGTGATTGCCTCCGGCGCAATCGCCATTGCCGGCGGTGCAACGCATACCTGCGTGCTGTTCGGCACTGGGGTCAGTTCCTGCTGGGGCGCGAACGTCAATGGTCAGATCGGTATCGGTGTCATCGGCGGGCCGTCCTACGTGCCGGTGGCAACGATCTATCCCGCTGCAACAACCACGATGATCGCGTCGAATTTGAATCCATCCGTGTTTGGTGATGCCGTCACATTTACGGCGACGGTGACGGGCGGCGTGAATGGCGTGGCGGTGGCGTTCCAATTGGCAGGGGTGAATATTGCGGGTTGTAGCGGCGTGGCGCTAGCCTCTGGTACCGCAACATGTACCACTAGCGTGCTGAATGGCGGCACTCGATCGATCGCTGCGATTTATTTGGGAAATTCAACTACGCTTGCGAGCACCTCGGCGGCGTTATCGCAGGTGGTGAATCCGGCGGCGCAGACGATTACGTTTGATCCGCTGGCGAATAAACAGGATACCGATCCGGCGTTTATTGTTTCAGCACTTGCGACATCGGGGTTGGCGGTGTCATTCAGTTCCAACACGCCGGGCGTTTGCACGGTATCGGGGAGTACGGTCACGATCGTTATGTCCGGCACCTGCACCATTGCGGCCAATCAGAGCGGCAATAGCAACTTCGGCGCCGCACCGACCGTGGTGCAGAGTTTTTCGATAGTGGCGAGCGGGCCACCGTTAACGTTGAATGCGGTGGTATCGCGAAAAACGCACGCGACGACCGGGACGTTTGATTTGCCCATTGCCTTGGGCATTGCCGTCGGCGGATCTGTGACAGTGGAGTCCCGCTCGATTGGCACCGGCCATCGCATTGTGTTTCAGTTTGATCGCGCCATTACCTCAGTCGCGTCGGTTGATGTTGTCGACTCGGCACTCGCGGCAATCGGGACAGCCACACCTTCGTTTACCGGCAGTGAACTCATCATCACGATAACGGGCATTCCTGATAACCGACGCGCGCGCGTAACCGTCAACAATGTCAACGGCAGCGGCCTTTCCTTTCCGGTTGCGATGGGTTTCTTCATCGGCGATATCAACAGTTCGCGCGCGGTGAATATCACCGATGTGAATGGCGTCAAGTTGCGCGCGGGCCAATTGACGACTTCCGCCAACTTCCGGTTCGACGTGAATGCCTCCGGCGCGATCAACATCACGGACGTCAATTCGACCAAGCTGCGCGCCGGTCAGGTGCTGGTTCCCTAGGCGCGGCGGAATGCGGATTCGAAGACACTCTTTTCATGCAATTCGCGCTGTGGCGCGAAAGTTGCCTGCAGTCGCATTCGGATTATTCCTGGCCTTTCAGAGCCAATTTTCGTATGGCGCAATCGTGGCGAAAATCGCCGCTGGTGCGGATTGCAACGGGTCGACGAGCGCCAATTTCTCGCCGCTCGGTTCACCGGTCAGCTTGCGCATTTGTTTCTCGACCGACACCGAAAAGCTTTGCGGTTCGAGCCTTAGGTTGCAAGCGGCGAGCGCGGCAGAGAGCGGACGTTTCGTTTTGTCCGCTCGCAGCGCGGGGCCGCTATACAATGATCCGCTCAATACTGCGCTTCCCGCTGTCGCCAATCCCGCTGTGGGCGATCTGGGCGCGGGGCCGAACCCGCTTGCGCCGATACCTGCAGCGGCCAATCAACTCTTCATGACGCTAGACCTCGCACCGCAGTCCACGGCAATCAATGCGAGTTACGTCATCGGTTTTTCGTCGGATTCTTTTGTACTGTGGGATCAGGACGGTGCGTGCGGTGGAAACGTAATGAGCCCGATCGACCCGCTCGAAGTGCCGATCAGCGCGTCATTCACGCTCAGTCGCGGCGTACCACCGAAAATCACCAGCGACGCTAGCGCAATATTTACTGTCACCTTTCCGGTCGCGTTTTCAGTTACGACGACTGGTACGCCGGCAGCAACAGTAGCGCGAGTGGGCACACTCCCGACTGGCGTCAATTTCAGCAACGCAACCGGTGCATTTTCCGGCACGCCGCAACTGGGAAGCGTTGGCAGTTATCCAATGACCATCACGGCGACAAACGGTAACACCCCCGATGACGTTCAGAATTTCACGCTCATCATTCAAAGAGCCAATCAGGCGATCAATAACTTTAGCGCCATTGCGGATCGCGCCTATACGGCAAGTCCGTTCAATGTTTCCGCATTGGCGACGTCCGGCCTGCCTGTGGCGTTCGCGTCGGGGACAACGAGTGTCTGCTCGGTTTCTGGCGCAAGCGTCACGCTACTTACCGCAGGAACTTGCACGATTACCGCGAGTCAGCTTGGCAACGGGGACTACAACGCCGCATCGCCAATTTCACAAAGTTTCACCGTCACTGGCTCGCACAACGTCACGCCGTCGGTGATAGGTGGAAACGGCACCATCGCACCAAGCGTGCCGGTATCGGTGGGCCACGGCCTGACAACCACTTTTGCGGTCACACCGAGCATTGGATTTTCCGCAAGCATGAGCGGCACTTGCGGCGGCTCGCTCGTCGGCACCTCGTACACCACGAATGCAATCACCGCCGATTGCAGCGTTATCGCAAGCTTCGTCGCAGCCACCTATACGGTAACGCCTGTTGTGGGTGCCAATGGCTCAATCAGTCCATCCGCGCCAGTGCAAATCACATACGGCGCAACGACCATGTTCACTGTTTCGCCGAATAGCGGATTTGTGGCAAGCGTGAGTGGGTGCGGTGGTAGCCTTGTCGGCAATACCTACACCACGGGGCCGATCACCGCGCCATGCAGCGTGAATGCGAATTTTGTCGCACTGATTACTTACAACATCGTGCTCGAAGGCGCGCAGGAAACGCCGACGAACACGTCAACCGGTACCGGCTCTGGCACCGCCGTGGTCAATACCGTCGCCAATACGATTACGCTCAACCTCAATTTTGCCGGGCTCTCCAGCGCAGTAACCGACGCGCATTTGCACGGTCCCGCCGTGCGCGGCGTTGCTGCCGCCGCCCGCATCACCATCGGCACCGCGAGCCCGATAACCAATGTCGCCAGCTACAACGAATTGGATGAAGCCGACATCCTCGCCGGCAAGTGGTACGTGAATATCCACACGACTAATTTTGGTGGTGGTGAAATACGCGGGCAAATCGATAACCTGGGTGCGGCGAACAAGACACTGACGGTCGCGCGCACCGGCGCGGGAACAGGCACGGTGACGGGCACTGGCATCAACTGCGGCATGGACTGCACCGAGACGGTTGTACACAACACGTCCATTACGCTTACCGCGACACCGGCAGTTGGATCGACCTTTACCGGCTGGACTGGTGGCGGATGCGCAGGCACGGGGACTTGCATCGTTACGATGAACTTTATCAAGACCGTGACTGCGGCCTTTGCGATCAGCACCTATGCCGTCACACCCAGCGCGGGTGCCAATGGCAGCATCAATCCGTCCGCGCCGGTGACAGTGAATCACGGTTCGACAACGACATTCACGGTCACACCCGTGATGGGATTCACTGCAAATGTTGGCGGTACCTGCGGCGGTACGCTCGTCGGTAATCTCTTTACCACCAATGCGATCACGGCCGATTGCACCGTCGCCGCGACGTTTGTGCCGCCGATAGCATTCGTACGTGCCGAGTCGCGCAAAACGCATCCCGGCGTTGGTGTTTGCAATTTACCGATCGATACCAATGCATTGATTGGTGGCAACGTCACGGTTGAACCGCGTATCGGCCCGAGTGGGCATGTGGTCGCTTTTGTTTTCGATAGCATCGTGATGTCGCCCGGTAACCTGCAAGTTTTTGACGCAGGCAACGCAACCATTACCGGTGCGACGCACATCAACACAGGCAACGACGTTCTCGTCACGTTGACCAACATTGGCGATGCCCAACGCGTCCGGATCAGCCTGATGGGCGTAAATGGCGTATTGGACAAGGAAGTGTCGCTCGGATTTTTGGTGGGCGACGTGACAAACACGCGCAGTGTGAATGCCGCCGATGTCAGCGCTGTAAAGGCGCATTTGAGCCAAGGCATAACGCTTGGCAACTGTATTTTTGACGTGAACGTGAGCGGTACCTTTAGCGGTGCCGATGTCTCGGCTGTCAAAGCACGTACCGGGAGAACGATGTGAGCCGTATTGCAAGCAACACTCTAGAACTGGCGCGGCGTTTCAGGCGTTTTACTTCTGGACAGCTCGCCAGCTATAGAGATTGGTCCGTTGATGAAGGCTCAGGACACGCGCCAGCCAATGCCGCGCACAAGGCCGTAGCGGGAGCAATGTTGGTTGCGTTCCGCAGATTGATCAGCTTGGCGGCCGCATTTCTTCTGATAGCGGCGCAAGTCACGCCCGCCAGTGCAGCGGTTTCCGCATCAATCTCTGCGGGGACATCGTGCGGCAATGCTAGCTCGGCCAATTTCACCATTGGTTCGACGTTGCAACTGACCGTCTGCGTTTTGGCAACCGCGTCTGAAAAGTTCTGCGGCGTCAATTTCACATTGCGGTCTGCTGTCGGTGAAAGCGGAAAATTCACCGTGCTGGCTACATCGGCAATGCCAATACCAGGACGAGACTATTCCGGTTCTTCTTACACCGAGCCGACCAATAGCCTGGCCGTCGTCATTTCCAATCCATCGATCGGTGACCTTTCATCCTTGCCCAATCCACTTGTTCCGATTAGCGGCGGCGCAAATCAGAAAGTCGTCACGCTGACACTCACGCCTGACATGACGGCGACCAACGCGTCCTATGTGATTGATCTTCACGGTGCACCAAATGCATTTATTGCCGTTGATCAGGACAATGCATGCGGCGACGATCCCATGACGCCGATTGACCCGATTGAGACTGCGGTTACGGCGTCGTTCACCCTTAACCGCACCCCCACCGCCCCGCCCGAACCCACCATCGGCACCGCAACAGCCGGTAATGCGCAAGCAACGATCACCTTCACGGCACCAGCAGATAACGGCGGTGCCGCCATCACCGGTTACACCGTCACCTCGAACCCAGCCGGCGGCACGGACAGCAATGCCGGCACCACTGGACTGAGTCACGTTGTCACCGGGCTCACCAACGGTACCGCGTACACCTTTACCGTCACCGCCACCAACAGCGTAGACACTGGGGCGGCCTCGACCGCATCGAACAGCGTCACGCCACTCGGCGCGCCAGGCGCGCCCACCTCCGTGAGTGCGACCGGAGGTAATGCGCAAGCAACGGTCACCTTTGCCGCACCGAGCTCCAACGGCGGCTCAGCCATCACCGGTTACACCGTCACCTCGAATCCAGCCGGCGGGACCGATAGCAATGCTGGCACCACAGGGCTGAGCCATGTTGTCACCGGTCTCACCAATGGCACGGCCTACACTTTCACCGTCACCGCTACCAATGCTCAAGGCACAAGTCCGGCTTCGGCCGCTTCGAGCAGTGTCACTCCGGCCACCGTGCCCGGTGCGCCGACAATTGGCACTGCTACGGGAGGTAACGCGCAAGCGACGGTCACTTTCACCGCACCGGCAAGTAATGGTGGTGCCACCATCACCGGTTATACCGTGACCTCGAATCCGGCAGGCGGCACCGACAGCAATGCCGGCACCACTGGACTGAGTCACGTCGTCACCGGTCTCACCAACGGCACGGCCTACACGTTCACCGTCACTGCTACCAACAGCGTGGGTCCCAGCGCCGCATCGACGGCCTCGAACAGCGTCACGCCGCTGGGTCCGCCCGGCGCGCCAACCGGTGCCGCCGCCACCGGTGGTAACGCGCTAGCCACGGTCACCTTCTCCGTGCCCGGCGCCACCGGTGGCTCGGCCATCACCGGTTACAACGTGACCTCAAACCCGGCAGGTGGCACCGACAGCAATGCCGGCACGACTGGGTTGAGCCACATCGTCACCGGGCTCACTAACGGTACCGTGTACACCTTTACCGTCACCGCCACCAATGCCCAAGGTACTGGTCCGGCCTCAACGGCGTCGAACAGCGTCACCCCGTCCACCGTACCTGGCGCACCCACGGGCGCTGCGGCGACAGCAGGCAACACACAAGCAACCATTACATTTGTCGCGCCGGCTTCCAACGGTGGTGCGGCCATTACCGGCTACACGGTGACGTCCAACCCCGCCGGCGGCACCGACAGCAATGCCGGCACGACTGGGTTGAGCCACGTCGTGACGGGCCTCACCAACGGCACCGCGTACACCTTTACCGTCACGGCGACCAACAGTGTCGGCACGGGTGCGGCCTCAACAGCATCCAATAGCGTCACACCCGCAACAGTCCCCGGTGCACCGACCATCGGTACCGCGACCGCCGGCAATGCGCAGGCAACCGTCACTTTCACTGCGCCTGCCTCCACTGGTGGATCGGCCATCACCGGCTACACGGTGACGTCCAGCCCGGCCGGCGGCACCGACAGCAATGC
>JAYTUX010000384.1:0-4445 GCA_043744315.1 Betaproteobacteria bacterium
CCGGCGAGCTCGCCGTAGATGCGCGCGCCTCGCGCGGTGGCGTGTTCCAGCGACTCCAGGATTAAGATGCCGGCACCCTCGCCGAGCACGAATCCATCGCGATCGCGATCGAACGGACGGCTGGCGGTTTCCGGTGAATCATTGCGCTCCGAAAGCGCCTTGCATGAGCAGAACCCACCAATCCCCGCCATGTTCACGCACGCCTCCGCACCACCCGCAATCATCACATCGGCGTCGCCGTACTCGATGAATCGTGCGGCATCGCCGATGCAGTGAGTTGAGGACGCGCACGCAGATACCATTGATACGTTTGGACCTTTGAGGCGATAGTGTATCGAGATTAAACCCGCGACCATATTGACAATCGAACCCGGGACGAAGAAAGGCGAAATCTTCCGCGGTCCCTTTTCGATCATGTCGCGCATATTTTCTTCGATCATCGGCAATCCGCCGATTCCCGAACCAACATTTACACCAATGCGCTCTGCATTTTCTTCCGTGATCACGAGCCCCGCATCGTCGATTGCCATCTTGGTCGCGGCCACACCATAGTGAATGAAGGCGTCCATGCGCCGCACTTCTTTGGGCGACATCCACTCGGCCGCATTGAAGTTCTTGACCTCGCCGGCAAAGCGAGTCGGCAATACGCTTGCGTCAAATCGTGTGATCGGCCCGATACCGCCGCGACCATTGATCGCGTTGTCCCACGCTTGGGAAATGCCATTACCGATCGGCGAGAGGATGCCGAGACCCGTGATGACTACGCGTCGTTTGGACATGGCTTGCGATGGCAATCGAATAAGACGAGGTGTGGGCGGGAAAGTGGCCGTCGCGGACGCGGACGGCCGGTTTGCAACAATTTATTTCTTCTGATTGGCGTTGATGTAGTCAACGGCTTGCTGCACATTGGTGATTTTTTCAGCAGCCTCGTCGGGAATCTCCGTCTCGAATTCCTCTTCGAGCGCCATCACCAACTCGACGTTGTCGAGCGAATCCGCGCCCAGATCCTCGACGAACGACGAATCGTTCTTGATGTCGGCTTCCGCGACGCCCAGTTGTTCGGCGACGATTTTCTTGACGCGCGCTTCGATGTTATCCATTTGCTGCTTCCTCCCACAGGGGTGAAAAATTAAACTGCACTATTTTACCAAATACAGGAGCCACGATTCGCGGCGCATCATAGTTGTGCGCCGCAATTACGCGGCACTACTCCATAAACATTCCGCCATTGACATGCAACGTCGCACCCGTCACGTATGCCGCGCCGGGTGAAACGAGATATAAAACCGCTTCCGCAATATCGCGCGCGCTGCCCAGGCGGCCCAGCGGCACATTCTCCACCAATTTCGCCACCTGCGCCTCCGCAAGCGCCTTGGTCATGTCGGTCTCAATAAATCCGGGGGCGACGCAATTCACCGTAATATTGCGGCTACCTACTTCGCGCGCGAGTGCCTTGGTGAATCCGGTGAGGCCGGCCTTGGCGGCGACATAATTCACTTGTCCGGCATTTCCCATGTGGCCGACCACCGAGCCGATATTGACGATGCGCCCGTTTCGCGCCTTCATCATCGCCTTGATAACCGCACGCGACAAACGAAATGCCGACGTAAGGTCGGTGTCAATGACATCCTGCCAGTCTTCGTCTTTCATGCGCATCATCAGTGTGTCGCGAGTTATGCCGGCATTGTTCACCAGAATCCCAACGGCACCAAATTTTTCCTCGATCGCTTTTACGGCGTTATCACATCCCGCCGCGTCGGTCACATTCAGCACGCGGCCTTCGCCCAACCAGCCCGCAGCGTCGATCTGCGATTGAATGGCAGCAGCGCCAGCCTCCGTGGTACCTGTTCCGACAACTGTCGCACCCGCTTCTCCGAGCACGCCGAGAATTGCCGCGCCGATACCGCGTGAGGCACCGGTGACGAGAGCGATTTTACCGTCAAGCATTTTCATGTTTGGGTTCCCAAGCGATGACTAGCGGGTGGCCGCAATGGCCACATTCAGCGTGCCACTGTCGGTCACGGCATGGCAGGCAAGATTTGCATCAATGCGTTTGTTGAGTCCGGTGAGAATTTTTCCCGGAACGCATTCGACCACACTGGTCACTGCATGGCCTGCGAGATACTGAATCGTTTCGATCCATCTCACCGGACGAAATAATTGTTCGACCAATGCGATTTTGATCTCTTCAGCCGTCACACTTGCCGCAACGTTCATGTTGTGAATAACTGGCGCATCGGGCATCGAAAACGCGACAGTTCCAAGATATTCAGCCAACTTTTCTGCGGCCGGTTTCATCAGCGCGCAATGTGAAGGGGCACTCATCGGCAACATCAGTGCGCGTTTTGCGCCGCGCGATTTGGCCAGCGCCATTCCACGTTCGACCGCGGTTCGATGGCCGGCGATGACTATCTGTCCGGGTGAGTTCAGATTTACGGCTTCCAACACCTCGCCTTCTGCCGCATCCACGCAAACCGCCATCACTTGTGGGATCTCCAAGCCCAAAATTGCAGCAATGCCGCCGACGCCTTCGGGAACTGCATCTTGCATGGCTTGCGCGCGAAACCGCACCAACGGCAATGCGCTGGCGAATTGGAGGGCATTGGCGGCGACCAGTGCGGTGTATTCACCCAAGCTGTGTCCCGCGAAAAACGCCGGCGAGCGTCCGCCCATTTCCTGCCAGGCACGCCACGTCGCGACACCCGCTGTCAACATCAATGGCTGCGTATTGATGGTCTGGTTTTGTGCATCGGCGGGGCCTTCTAGCGCGAGTTTCCAGACATCGAATCCGAGAATGTCGGAGGCTTCATCAAATGTGCGGCGCACCACCGGCACGTCGCCAAATCCGTTCATCATGCCGATCGATTGCGAGCCCTGCCCGGCAAATACGATGGCAAATCGTGCGTTCATTTCGTTCACCATTTCAATAGCACCGCGCCCCAGGCGAAGCCACCGCCTAGTGCTGCCATGAGCACGTTGTCACCGGGTTTGATTTTGCCTTCACGCACGGTCACGTCAAGCGCAAGCGGAATCGATGCGGCCGAGGTATTGCCATGCCGATCAACCGTGACCACGACTTTTTCGTCTGGCAAATCCAGTTTTTTCGCGGCGTGCATGATGATGCGCCGATTGGCCTGGTGGCAGATGAACCAATCGATGGCGGAGGGTTGCATGCCATTCGCATTCAACGCTTCCCATGCGACTTCCTCGAAAGCCTTTACGGCGAATTTGTAAACCGCGCCACCCTCCATCGCAAGCAGCGGACTGCCGCGAATCTTGCCGTTTTGCACGGTGCCCGGCGTACACAGCACATCCCGAAAACTACCGTCTGTGTGCAAGTGCGTCGTCAATATGCCTGGCGCATTGGACGCCTTGACCACAACCGCGCCGGCACCGTCGCCGAACAACACGCAAGTACCGCGATCCTGCCAATTCATGATGCGCGAGAAAACTTCGGTGCCGACCACCAGTGCGCACTTGAACGCGCCACCGCGAATGAATTGATCGGCCGTTGCGAGCCCGAACACGAAACCCGAACACACTGCCTGGATGTCGAATGCAACACTGTGGCGAATGCCCAATTTGTCCTGAAGTATGCAGGCGGTCGAGGGAAACACCATATCCGGCGTAGAGGTCGCGACAATAATCAAATCGATTTCATCACCGTGGACATGCGCCGCCTGCATGGCGCGTTTGCTTGCCTCCAGCGCCAGATCGCTCGCGTCCTGATTGTCGGCGGCGTAGTGGCGCTCGCGAATGCCTGTGCGCGACACGATCCACTCGTCGTTGGTGTCGACAATTTTTTCGAGATCCTGATTGGTGACGAGGCGTTCGGGCAAATAGCTGCCGGTACCGATGATGCGCGAATAAATCATGCGTGTACTGCCTCTGGTGCAGCGACGTGCGGAATCAAGAAACCTTCCTCATGCAACCGCTTGATTTCGGCAGTGATAAGGCCCAGCAAGCCGTGTTCAACTTCGGTTGCCGCCCGACTGAGCGCGTGCGAAAACGCCACCGCATCGGCCGATCCATGACTCTTTACCACCACACCCTGAAGTCCCAGCAACGCGGCTCCGTTGTAGCGGCGATGATCCATGCGGTGCTTGAATCGAGAGAGTACCGGCAGTGAAACAAGTGCGGCCAATTTGCTGTAAATGCCATTTTGATACTCGAGTTTGAGAAACTCGCCCACCATTTTTGCCATACCTTCCGAGGTTTTTAACATGACGTTGCCGACGAAGCCGTCGCAAACCACCACGTCAGTGGTGCCCTTGTAAATATCGGTACCTTCGACGTTGCCGAAAAAATTGAGGTGACTCGACTTGAGCAATTCTCCTGCGGCTTTCACACTCTCGTTGCCCTTGATATCTTCCGAGCCGATATTCAATAGTCCAACCGTTGGGTTTTTCTTGCCGAAAGCTTTGCGCTTGTGCGCTTTGGTGCAG
>JAYTUX010000385.1:0-16110 GCA_043744315.1 Betaproteobacteria bacterium
CCGGCAATAGTCGCGTGCATCGCCTCGACCAAATTGGTCACACCGATCACCGCTTCGATGGCGAGTCGCCCACCGGCACGAAGGTCGGCAGGATGAACGTGAGTGCGCTTAGCCGGCATGTTTTTCCAGGGAACAAGAAAGTATCGGGCGCAAAGTGGAACCTGCGCCACAACCAGCATACGCGTTTCGGCAGCGCAAAAAATTAGGGGCGGCCTTTCGACCGCCCCTGAAGGCGCACTCTCGAATACTTCTGGCGGAGAACCTTCGCGCCGGAGACCTTTCCGGCAACGAAGCACCCAGGGAGGGAGGGTGATCCAAAAGTATTCAGCAATGGTTATGCAACCGGCATGCCAAGAAAAATTTTTCCAATAAAAACAACCGATTGATTGGAATTGCGTGGGGTGATGACAAGTTTGCCAATGCCGATCTGTCGCCAATTGGAGACATCATTTTTTAATATCGGTTAACCAATTGTTTTTATTGAATAAATCTTGTCTCAAATTGGCGACATGCACTTACCTTATGCGCCACTTTTTTTCTCGACCAATGTGATTTATTTCACTTTTTCTTACAGTTATGGATACGGCGGCTTGAAATGCGCGGCTTCAATGCCGTGGCGCTGAAGGATTTTATAAAACTCGGTGCGATTGCGTTTTGCAAGCTTCGCGGCCTCGATGACACTGCCTTGTGTAAGCGTCAACAGGCGGATCAAATAGTCATACTCAAAGCGGCGACGAGCCTCTTCGAACGAGTCGATGCGTTGCATTTCGAGCTGCATCGCATGTTCCACTACCTTGGCGGAAACCATATCGGCATTTGATAACGCAACCACCTGCTCTGCGACGTTGTACAACTGACGCACGTTTCCCGGCCATGGCGCGGCGACCAGCATTTCCAATGCGTCCGGCGAAAACGCGTGAATATTTTTTCGATAGCGTTGTGCCAATTGCTTCAGAAAATGCGCGAGCAACAGCGGAATATCCTCGGGCCGTTCGCGCAGCGCGGGCAATCTGAGCGTGATGACATTCAACCGGTAAAACAGATCTTCGCGAAACGTTCCCAGTGCTTTCGCAACCTCAAGGTTCTTGTGGCTTGCCGAAATGATGCGTACATCGATACTGATGGATTTGGTCGAACCCAGTGGTCGAATCTCGCGGGCTTCCAGTACGCGCAGTAGTTTCACCTGCAATGCAAGCGGCATGTCACCGATCTCGTCAAGCAGCAATGTCCCCGTGTCGGCTTCGACAAACAATCCGGCGTGATCCGCTGTTGCACCGGTGAAGGCGCCTTTTTTGTGGCCGAATAATTCCGACTCCAGCAGTGCTTCCGGCATCGCACCGCAATTGATCGCGATGAAGGGGCGATCGGCGCGGCGGCTCGCATGATGCAATGCCCGAGCAAGTAGTTCCTTGCCGGCACCGCTTTCGCCCTGAATCAAAATGCTGGCCTCGCCCTGCGCCGCGCGCTCGGTGCGTCGCAGCACTTCTTCCATCAGCGGACTCTTGGTAATGATGTCCGAGCGCCAACTCTGCTCGCCCGTTGTGGTGGTACCGGCCACCCCATGAAGCGCCAATGCGCGCGCCACCTGCGTGAGCAGCTCATTCGCGTCATAGGGTTTGGTGAGATAGCCGAATACACCCTGACGGGTCGCGGCCACGGCATCGGGGATGGTGCCGTGCGCCGTGAGAATGATTACCGGCAGGCCGGCATAGCGGCGCTCGATTTCATGGAACAGCGCCAATCCGTCGAGGCCCGCCATGCGCAAATCGGTGATGACCAAATCCGGGCGCTCGGCCGCCGCCAATGACAGTGCCTGTTCGCCATTGTTTGCGGTAACAACACGGTAGCCGCTCGCCTTCAGTCGAATTGACAAAAGTTTGAGTATGTCGGCATCGTCATCGACCAGCAGAAGTCTGCCTTTGTCAATTAGCGCACTGCTACCGGTTGCCGGATCAATCATCGAACTCAATGCAAGAAGTAAAATTCATTTTGGTGGATTTTCCACGCGACGGTTGACGCTGCGGTCGATTGATTTCAATGCATCGAGCTTGGCCTCGAGGTCTTCGAGGCGCGTACGCAGTGCACGCGTTTCATTTTCACGTGCCTCGTCCTTGCGGGCAAGTGCCGGACGTGCCTGAGACTCCCGCAGCAACTCGCGAATTTTTCGTCGTTCACTTGTCATGCTGTAAAGCAGCGTCGCCAGTGCACGAATCTCCCAACCGCCCGGCGTGCTGGTCGCGTTTGGCCCGGTCAAGAGTGGCTCAAGCAAGGCCGCCAATTCGACGTCGTCATTGACGCTGGTGGCGGCCTGCCCGCCGGGTGCCAACAACGCCAACGCAAGTGCCAATCGAACACGATTGAAATCACTCTTCTCCCGCATAAACCGGTTGCGCGCATTCTCACGCTCGATGCCGAGTTCGCGCGCATCGAGGCTTCGCCATCTTGCGGCCTCGCGCAACAATTGATCGGCCTCAGAAGGCGTGGCAGGTTGAATGACCAAGCGCGCAGGAGGCGTTGAAATATCAATTGGCTGCCGCTCGTGGACGCAACCGCCGGCCAGTGCGGCGAATATTGCCGGGAATATTGTCGGCAGAATTTTCGAGCGTGCGTTCCGGGTCATTTCAGGTGCGCGACGATTTCGGCAGAATGACGCGAAAATGCGCGCCGCTGCCGGCCAATGCCGTCACCGTGCCCTGGTGCATTTCCACGTAGTCGCGGACGATCGCGAGCCCGAGCCCGGTGCCTTTGGCAGCGGAGGCGGCAGCCCCTTTGCCACGGTAGAACGGCTCGAAAATGCGTTCGAGATCCTCCTCCGCAATGCCGGGACCATTGTCGATCACATCGAGCACGGCGGTGTCTTTGACTTTGCGGAGTTTGAGAATAATGGTGCCTCCCGGTGGAGCATATTTAATGGCATTCGACAGCAAGTTGTCGATCACGACCCGCAATTTTTCCGCGTCGCCGTGGCATGACACCGCTTCGCCATCGACGTTAACGGAAAGTGCTTTCGCGACCAGTGCAATTTTTTGTGCGCTGATCACCTCATCGAGCAAACTCTTGAGTTGTAGCGGACGCGATTCAAAGGCGACTTTGCGATCCAGCCGGTCAGCCGATTGCGTTTGTGAGTACGTCAGCAAATCCTGAATGAGCCGCTCCATCGTGAGTGAATTTTGCTTCAGGATGCGCGCAATGTCGCGCTGCTCGTCGTTCAGCCGGCCGGCAATCTCATCGCCCAGCAAATCCGAGCCTTCGCGTAGTGCGGTCAATGGTGTTTTCAATTCGTGCGATACATGCTGGAAGAAGCGCGTTTTCTGATCTTCGAGTGAAATCAATCGTTGACGCAGCCAATCAAGTTGCTCGCCGAGTTTTTCAATATCGCGCGGGCCGCTGACGCGGATGCGCTTCGCAAGCTTGCCTTCACCCAGCCGGTTGATTGCCCCTTCAAGATCGCGGATTGGCCGCACCAGCATGTAGGTAAATCCCGCGATCATCAATAACGCGGCAGGAATCATCGCCAGCATTTGCCAGAATACTTGGCTGCGCGATTTTGCCGCCGATGTTCGCAAAGCATCGACTTCCTGATCGATTGAGCGACTCGCCAGCGTATTGAGCGACTGTGTGCGCCGCGCCAGGTCCGCAAAATCGCGTTCCAGCGATTTTGCCAACTCGGTCGACGGCGTTTTTGTGCTCATCAAATCGAAAATTAAACTCTCGCGTTGCCGAATCGTTTCCGCCGCCGCGCGCATGTCAGGCGAAGGCGAGGGAGTCATGAATTCCCCTGTCAATTTCAGAAAACTCTCGCGTGATTGTTTGTAGGCATCGAGCAAATCGCGATCGCCGGACACCGCGTAAAAACGTCCTGAACGCTCCATTGCCAGCGCAAGGCTCGCGAGCTGTCGTGCGTTCTGTGTGGCCATGGCTGCGTTGTACACCGCCTTGCGGCTTTGCTCGGATAGCTTTTCAATGGCGAGTGCACTTGAAATCAATCCGCCGATCAACGGCAATGTGACGATGAAAAAGCCGATGAGCAGCAAACCCAGAAACGACCCGGGATAACGGAGTTCCGGCATTGAAAAGCCGGTTTGTGTTTTGCTCATCTCGGATAGGGCGCTTGAAATTCCATATCTCATTTACGACCACTGTCATCCTGAGCGACGCGAAGGATCTTGTCATGACGAAATTCTTCGCGCCGCTCAGGATGACATTGCAATTTTGAAATGGAAGTGGAATAAACCGTAGTTAACAGCAATGATTGTGCCGCAATGCGGGGCAGGATTCTCGGCGGTGATAAAATCAGCGCAGATTTTCCATCGCCATCAGGAGTGTTGCCATGACCATGTACGAATCCGATATCACCCGGCTCATTCGCGAGCTCATGGACAACAATCCGCAATTGAAAGAGTTGCAAAAAGCCAACCGCGCCACCTGGTGGGACAGGAAACTCGATCAGCACGAGCTCAAACGCCAGCAAGAATCGGAAGCGCCCAAGCAGCCCTACGCGTATTTTCCGCTGCCAAAGTAAGTGGCGCAATAGGCGCTCGCAGGCAATTGATATCGAGCTCGCGCCCGCGAAATTCAGCAATAGCGATTAGCGATCAGGCCCTGCGCTCAGGTTGGCTACGGTGCAAATACACTGTAAAAATATCTCTCGGCGGCGTAATCGACGCTTGCGCCAGCATGCGGCCCACGGCACCTCGATGGTAGCTTCCATGTGTGGTGATATGCGCCAGCATTTCCTCGCGCGACATGCTGCCTTTCTCACCGTCGGTGAAGGTAAATGCAATGCGTTCCGACATTCGCTCAGGCGCCAACGACCCGACGTAATCCACATACCATCGATCGGATTTCGCGACCGCCTCGCGTAGCACCGCGAGCTCCGGTGTCTCCGACGTGTTGGGGCCAGAATATCCATGCGCCTCACCCGCCAAATGTGCCGCAAAAATACGATCCACGACATAAATGTGATTCAGCAGTCGAATCGCCGCGTGGCGCTCGGTTTGCTGGGTGACCGGGTCGAGTTTGTCGACTTCAGCAAAAAGCTCTTCGTTGGCCCATGCTTTGTATTTGAACAGGGAATGGAGAAGTGTCGATGTCGTCATAATATTTGCAAGCGCCAAGGTTTCAGATATCGGGGTCAAATTCCTATTTATTTTAATGCCGGCCCAGGCACCCATGGCACGAAAACGCATCGTGGCCGCATTTCCCCGGTGCGCATCTCGTACAGGCCGACCTCGTTCATTTTCATCCGCTGACCCAAAGGCTTGTGGGTCACTTCGCAATGGAAGGCATTATTGAAGCGATTTTCACGCGGCCACGGCCCGGCGATCGCCGCAGGGTGAATCTCCTGATTGGCAATGGAAGGCCTAAATTCAAGGTTACGTTCACCATTCCCATAGCGCAATCGGATTCACATTTTTTTAAAACGGATTTATTCTACCGCCGTAACCACCTGGTGTGGTGATTCGCAATGTCGGGAATGTAAAAACGTATCTTTTGCGCCGTGCAGCCCATCCCAAATTACGGCGCGCACGCTGGTGGCGAATAATTCGGCGCTTCGTCAAACATCATTGTTCCCTTGGCGCCGAAGTACAACGTGGGTGGCTTTCTCCGACGCAACGAACTGAACGCATTCGTATCCGAGAGCGCGCAGGTCAATGCCCTCGAACAGTCGCTCTCCCGTGCCCAGAAGGACCGGCGAAATGGCAATGTGCAGCTCATCGATGAGACCGGCACGAAGATATTGCTGGATCGTGTTGGGTCCGCCGCCAATGCGCACATCCTTGCCATTGGCTGCTTCGCGCGCCCGGTCAAGGGCCTCGTGAATACTGCCCGTGACGAAGTGGAAGGTCGTTCCGCCTTCCATCTCGATAGGCGCGCGCGCGTGATGAGTCAAGATGAAAGCGGGAACGTGATAGGGTGGATTGTCGCCCCACCAGCCTTTCCAGTTCATGTCGGGCCAGGAACCGCGAACCGGTCCGAACATGTTTCTGCCGAGAATCCAGGCGCCAACATTCTTGAAGCCACGTTTAGCGAAGTCGTCATCGATCCCCGTTGTGCCACCGTCGGCGCCAAACAGGGCCTGTTGGAACGTGCGTGTCGGCAATAACCACTGGTGCAATTCTGTCCCGCCTATGCCGAGTGGATTGCTGATATCCTGATTCGGACCCGCGCCGTATCCATCAAGCGAGATGGTAAAGCCGTCAACTCGGACGCGTGTCATTTTCATGCCTTCCTTTCAATTGACGCCTCATCGTCTGAGCCAATGGCACCGTGCTTTTGCGGCCTACGACGACTGAGGCGAGTAATCTTGAGCGACGAGTCAGGCGTCATGGCGCAGCCCGTGACTCAGGAACATACACCATTGCGTTGCGTTATTGAGGCTTCCCCGACCGGTTTCTACAAAGCCGGCGCGCTCGTAGAACCGGACGTTCGATGGGTTCGCCGTCTCCAGGTACGGGCTCGCGCATCGCCAATGGCACCGGCTAGAACATGCCGTTGCTGTGCTGAGCTTCGGAAGGGACGACTTGCAAGACGTCCCAATGCTCGACGACCTTGCCAGCCTCGTCGAAGCGAAAGATGTCGATGCCGGCCCAGTCCTTGTTTGCATCGGTCGGCCAAACTTGATGGCAGTGAAGAACCACGAGGTCGCCTTCCGCGACCGTGCGCTTGAAGGAGACTTTCTTGCCGGGGTATTCTTGCGCCATCCGTTCGAAGTACTCAATGAAGGAATCTTTGCCCTCAGCGACGTGCGGATTGTGCTGCGTGTAGCTTGCACCGACATAGAGTTCAACTGCGGCTCTCGGTTTGCACTGGTTGAACATCAGGTCGTAAAACGCGATCGCATTACGACGGTTTTGTTCCGGCGTTGAGGCCATGGGCTTTCCTCTATTTCGTTCGAACGAGCTCGATGCTCCGATTTTGTCGCCCAGCGACCGAAGGGGGCGCTATTGACCGCCGTGTCAGGCGGCAATATCAACAAGCTCGCTGTCCGAGGCTGGCGCGGGGATCGGAAGGCCGTCTTCCTTGAGGCCTTCAATATGGAACTCGATGGCCTGATGGATCAAGGCGAGAACCTCTTCCTTTGTTTCGCCAGCGGCAACACAGCCCGGCAAGTCTGGGACGTACGCGCCAAAGGAAGTTGGTCCTTTTTCAACAATAACTAGATAGCGCATGGAACACCTCTATTTTCTTAGGCCTGCTTGCCGTAGGACACTCGCCAATGTGCCGGGCGGCACGTCTATGCTTGGTTTTCCGGAGACCGAGACCGTTCCGGGCTTTTGCGAACGATCAAGTTGAGCGGCGCGTTGCGCTCTTGGCGCGTCTGCTCGAACGCCGTGTTAGCCCTGTATCAGGAACGAGGCGGATTTCAACTTTGAAGCCGAGCGCACGCGCATATTTTTGAAGAGTCCCCACGGAAGGGGAATGAGTGCTGGTGGGCGATTCGAGCCGTGCTATTGCGGACTGCGTCGTGCCTACCAACGTCGCGACCTCTGCCTGAGTAAGCCCGGATGCGGCGCGCGCCCTTAGCACTTGATCCAAGAACGCAAATTCGTCCGCAAGCTGTTCGTAAGCCTTTCGAACTTCTGGTTTCGCGAGTACGCGCGCCTTGAAATGTTTAAGTGCGTGATCCATTTTCAACCTCTTTCATTCGTGTTCGTGCTATCAATAGCTCCTTGGCGGGAGTCTTTTCAGTTTTCTTGATGAAATGATGAAGCATTACGATTTGCCGGCCAATTTTCGTGCAATAGAAAACGCGGGCAATTCCTTCGCCTGCTTTTAGGCGCAGCTCGAATAGGCCATCGCCCATTGCTTTAGTGTGCGGCATTCCAAGGTCGGGGCCATAAATTTCCATGCGCTCTGCATACCGGATGAAGCGAGCCACGAAGCCTGGCGCCAACTTCGCGATTTCGGATTCGACTCGATCACTGTAAAAGACGACAGACCAACTCATTCAGGAAGTATAGCAGATATGCTATATCGTGCCATCGGAATTTTGAGGGCTAACGATCAAGCTAAAGGGCGCCTGTGGCGCCGCCCACGACTGCTAGGCCCCTCTCCCATGGCACCCGACGGACCGGCGATGATCTGGGCGTTTTTTGAGAGACAGCGGCCTTAAGACAGCCGGTGAAATATGGCATTGCTATATTGCAAGACTTGATCCCAGTTTGCCTGGTCGAACGGGCTGCGAAGTTCGGGCAGCGCGGCTTTCATGTCCGCCTCGATGGCGGCGTCCGGCGAGCTACTTCACAAACGCCGCGCGATGCACGCCCAGCCATTGCTCGAAATTCATCAGCCCCGGATTCAACTTGCGCGTCGCGTCGACACTGCGTGCGGCACGATAAGTGGTTTCGAAATCGCGTTTGAACTGGAACATATTGCCCAGGTCTTCCGCGCCCGGAAAGCCGAAGCCGCGATAGGCCTCGGGCGACACGGCGTTGTACGCCACCGGCTGTCCCAGTAGTTTGGCAAACCCCGCGGCCATTTCCGCGCCGCTCAGATGTTCGCCGGCGATGCCGATGGATTGACCGACACCATCGACGCCGGCCTTGAAGACACCGAGTGCGGCGCGGCCGATATCCTCCACCGCGATGCCCGGCATGCGCGCATCGCCGAGCGGCAAGGTGATGGCCAGCTTTCCATCCGGCCCGGCGGTGGGCCCCATGCCGAAGTGAATGAAGTTGTCCCAATAGAATGACGTGTTCAGCAAGGTCACGGGCAAGCGGCGGTCGATGAAGAAACGATTGGCCTCGCCCTTCGCATCGAAATGCGGCACGTTGTATTTGCCCAACAGCACCGGCATCCGCCCGCTGCCGACGGGAACCGTCAGCCGCGTATCGTCCAGCGTCGACCAGATGACGTGCTTCAGCCCGGTGGCGGCGGCTGCGGCGGCCAATGTTTCCGCCTGCGCCAGTTCCTTGTCGGGTGAAAAATGCTCCCAGAAATTAGTGATGCAAAACGCGCCATACGCACCTTGCATGGCACGGCCCACGCCGGCCGCATCGTCGAGATCGGCAGCGACGACTTCGGCGCCGGCGCCGGCCAGAGCTTTCGCCGTGTCCGAATCGGGCTTGCGGGTGACGGCGCGCAAAGCGAAATCGCCGCTCTTGTCCGCCAGTATCGCGCGGGCCAGCCCGCCGCCTTGCGCGCCCGTGGCGCCGAATACGGTAATCAGTTTTTTGCTCATGCCAGGTCTCCTGTTTGCGCGACGCGTGTGTCGATGGCGCCGACGGGTGTGGGAATGGAAGTATACGAAATGCCGATTGCGGCGTTGCGCATTTCGGTCCAGGGGCCGCATCAGCGCTAGAGTTTGTCGTCCCAGCGAAGGCTGGGACCCAGTCCGTCCAAGGTTTTAGAAGTACGATGGACTAGCTGTCCGGCCCGGCGCAACCATTGTGGTTGTTCGCTGGAATGGCGACTAGAACCGCGGCGTTATCCGCAAATCCCCCCTGGGATTGGGCGAGCCCTTTTCGAGATCCGCTTCCAGCGCTTCGAATTCATCCATCAACCGTGAGAGCTTATCCAGGAGCACGTTCGCGGCCTCGGCATTCTCCTTGTCCATGCGATAGGAGTGCCCGACATAGTGCTGTGAACGCTCCAGCAGTTCAGTGATCACGGGATGATTGTGCAGGCTGGTATAGGCGCTGCTCACGCGATGCAGATATTCCGGCAACACGCGCAGCAGATTGCGCAGCCGCACCCAGCGATGGTAAGTCCAGTCGTCGTTCAGGTCTGCCTGGCCGGGGTCGGCGCGGAAATCATCGATCAATTTACCCGCAGCGAGTTTGCCGCTGGCCGCCATGAGCGTGATGGCGGCATGCGGCATATCCAGATTCAGGCCGCCTTCTTCTTCCGTATGCCGCACGGTGACGACGCGGTCGCGTGAGCCGGGGGCGGAGCGCTGCAGCACGTCGCGCCAGTTCTGCATGGTCGAGATGATGGCAGTGAGGAAGGATGCCACCGCAGACAGCGAGGCCTCTCGGCTGATCGGGTAACGGTCGCCATGAAAACCCTGGCCGCGCGTCGGCCGCACGGCGCGTTCGTTGGGCGTCTCATGCGGATCTTCCGCCCTGAAATCGCTGCGCAGATTGATCGCAAACGTGGGCCAGGCCGGAACTGGCGCATCGAACATATGCACCGGCAGGTTGCTACATACACCGCCGTCGGTGAACAGCACGCGCTCCATGTACTTCTCCCATTTCGGCGCGGCGGATTCTTGTAATGCCGGATTGCCGGGAATCTTGCGCAGGCTTTCGCGATACAGCGGCAGCGCAGAGAGCAGGATCGGAAAAGATAGCGACAGCCGCACCGCGAGGATCACCGGCAGATCGTCCGCCGGCGGCAGCGCAATCAGCTTGCCATGCAGCTCGTTCGCGACGAGAGTCTGAGCGAGCTCGGTTTCTTCATCGACCCCCAGGGCAGCCGCGGCCTGGTCCGACGCTTTCAGGGAAGCGGCCTTCATCTGCGCGATGACTTCTTTCGGGAAATAGCGTCCGAGTTCGCCCTCGTCGAAGAAGAAGCGGGCGTTGTGCTCGAACGGCAACGTGTACGGGCGCCCGCCCGTAAGGCAGGTGGTCATGACGCGCAGCACGATGCCGTCCTGATCTTCGACACCGGCGAAATCCACTTCGCGCAAATCACCGAAGGTCAGCGGTGCATCATGCGGCTTGGCGGCGATATCCTGGAACAACGCGTATAGCTACTCTGTCAGTGCCGGTCGCTCGGCTGACTGGCCGGCGCCGCGCATGCCGGTGCACAAGCCGAAATCCTGCGCTGCCATCACCTTCGCGAAGCGCCGCAGCGCGCGCCAGACGCACAACGCAGTCGCCAGTACCAGCGTGAAAGCCATGGTGAAGAATACGGCGAGCAGAAACGTGAAGCCATTGAAGGCCGCCTGCCACGCGGACAAGGAAGCCGGCAGCGCAATCGCGGTGCCGCCGTGGAACACCACCGAAAGCGTTAGCGCGCCGATCGAAAGCCCAATGACTGCTGGGAGGGGGAAGGCCATGAAGAGCCCGGCGATGCCCCAGATCAATCGCGAGATGACTGATTTGAGATTGAGGATGCGCGTGAGTATGGAAAAAATCGGCTGCGCCTGTTTCGAAGGCAGGAACAGATGAAACAGCCTGGAGTGGGCACCATCCCGCTGGCCCAATTCATCCGCGAGGCCCTGGAGGCGATCGAAGCCTGCGGACTTTTTCTCTGGGTTCGTTTCCTTTTGCCGGCGATATTCCGCCGCCGCCGCACCTGCCGAGGCGATGGCACCCGCCGAGGCGCCACCGATATTGCGCAATTCATATTTCGACGCCAGCTCTGCAATGGCGGAGGGATAGACGACGCCGCTGGTGATGCCGCCTTTCATGACGACGTCGCAAAAGCGGCGTCCCCAGTCGAGTTCTGTTTCGCTCACGTGTGTGCTCCCGCAGGAAATTGTTCTTAGAATACTCGGGGAAGATCGCGGTTTGCTTTGCTAAAACTGTGGTCTGTCACCGATTGTTTGTCCCCGCTTGACGGGTCGAAGCCCCACTTCAAGGAGCATTGCCCCAAACGTTGGCGGTCGCAGCATCAAAGTAGTCAACTGCCAAAGGATAGCGATCATTCCTTCTGTCGGACATTTGGTTTGCACGTTGCATGATGTGTCGGTTCGATTTGGAATCAGGCGCGCCATAAAGGCCAATGTATAGCTGCTTCAACTTTCCACGCTCGATGCACTTCAAGTAATGCTCATCGTTCTCGGCAAAGGAGTGACCGTAGATAAACAACGCCCCAGTTATCTCAATAAAACTTCGTCGAGCCTTGGCCAAGTAATCATTGTGACGAATGCGTTCCAACTTTTCCTTACTGGTGCCTTCAGAAACAAATACGGGATAAAGATTACTGGTCAATGCGGCTCGAATTTGGTCAATGAGGCGAACGCCAGTATTGATCCACGTGTATTTTTGAATCTCCGTGCCACTGTCAAAGATGTGAAGCGCCCCATGGAGGAAAAATGTATTTTGCTCGTGGCTTTGACCCGGCTCCCACACTACGTACTCCGCATCAAAGTCATCCTCAGATTTCCGAAAGCCGTCGTCGGAAGTGGGTTTCTCACCCAGCTCTGTGTGCATCTGCGTCCAATACAACAACAAGTCGTAATTGAAGCTATATATCCTGTCGAAATGGGAAATGAACTCCTTACAGGCCGCATATTCATGCTCAGCGATTTCTCCCGGCCAAGAGGGATGGCTGGCTGCAATAGTCTGTACAAGCAATTCGCGCAGGCCGTTTGCATCGGTCTCGAGTGAGTCTAACAATGCGCTTGACGAGGGACTGTATGCCATCAGAATGCGCCTCGTGTCCCGAATTGCCTTTATTACCCTTTCAAAGTCTTGGGTCTTGAGCGCATTGAAAGCAAAACTCGCTGTTGATGACAGCTTGCTAAAGTCTGCCTGTTCATACAATCTTCCATAGAGGAATATGTTTGGGCGGCATGCGATGCTAAACCCGTTTCCGAGCATGAGGTGCCGTTTAGAGAACCTCTCAGAATCGCTAAGAGCTTCATGAAATGTAAGAAGCGCCATTCCGCTAATCGGCCGATTGCATCAAGTTCCTGTGAACATAAAAAGTCAAACAAGGAGCCGGCAGCAAATTGTCAGTTAGTTGCGTCAGCAAAATAAATTGGAGAATTGAACATGTTTACGCTATTGCGACTTTCTTCTCGCAGAATACGCTTCATCGGCGTGGTCAGATAAACCTTGGTCTTCAATTCCGAGTCTTTCAGTCCTTTGCATTTCTCCACAACGGCTTGGATTTCCTCCAAGACATCGCCAGTTACGTTGCTCGTTGCACGCGCGGGCGCGCCGAACAGATCTTGCTGCGAATCCCGAACAAAGAGATAGCCTTTTTTCCCCTTCAAGCCGATGTGCGGCAATGCCCTCTGCAATTTCTGAAAATGCAGATCCACGCAATATGGTCCGTCTTTCTGCCTTATGAAATATGCTTTTGTAAGGCGCTCACCATGTTGCTTAGTGTGGGCACATTCGACTAGATAAAACAACTTATGAAGCGCAAAGTATGAAAGCTCTGGGTAGGCTGAAATAATAACGTCAGCGACTGCCGCAATCTCCGCCTTGGTTTTCCCAAAGCTTGCGCGAGTTTGTCCACCAATTCGCTTAAGCTGTTCAGCGACGAACTGATAGTCGGCTCGTTGATTTGCAAAACTTCTGTGGATCATGGCGCGCTGACCGGGGTGGTAGAGCGGAATCAGTAAACGGTCGTACCATCGATTTGCTGTTCGTACGCCGGCGCTCAGCGACAACTCATGAGCTTCAACCAGTGATGTTGCACGCAACGCGGTGCCACCAAGCGTTACTACGATTGACGGATTAACAATGTCAATCTGCTGCTTCAAGAAGTCGTGGCAGTTTCCGATCTCGGTCGAGTTCGGCGGCGCATTGTTGCCCTTCGGGTCCTTTGGATTGCACAAGACCGCGTTTGTCACAAAGGCGCTTTCTCTTGTAAGGCCAGAGAATTCCAATAGCTCTTCAAAGTTGTGCCCCGACTTGTCGCCATGAAACGGTATCTCTGAGCTATCAGCGCCAAGTCGGCCCGGAGCCTCTCCTACAAACATGATGGGCGCGCTGATTGAGCCTGCAGATCGATTCAATACCCGAGCGCTTCCCGCCATGCGAGAGCAGCGTAGGCACCCTTGTACTACGGAACATAGGGAATCGAACTTCCCGAACTTAATTGTTGCAGCGTTCATTATTTACTTACCAAAATTTTCATATTAGTTTTACTCACTTCGAAGTATGCGCGCACTGAATGACATACCAAACGGCCGGGTTTTCTCCCCGTTTGCAAACAAACGAAATTCAGCAGGCGAGCCAAGCCAATGAAGTTTCCAAGCGCCTTGTTGAAATAGTCGTGATTACGATAGACGACAACCAAGTCAATAGTTGTGGAATCCGGGCAGATAAACTCGCCAAAATGCCAGCACGGTGCGCCAAGTGGAGCAAGTGAATCCGTATCTGGCGATGATAAGTGAACTGTGAGCGCCGCATGCGGCGTATTCGTCCAGTTGTTGAGTGCATAAATCACGCGCTCTAACTGATTTGTGCCTTTTGTGCCAAAGCGGATTAATCGCCCAAAATACGTGCCCCAACGCCTGCTCTTGGCTCTCCTATGTGCTCTCTCATATCGTTCGTAAAAATCAACTCTGCTCGCAGAATTTCGCCATGTCTTTTCCGGGAAGAGTGTATTTATTACGTCCCGGATCCGATCGCCGCTGGCCTTTACTGCCTGGGGATCAAAGCGAACAAGCCATGAGGGGTCGCAGAAGATCGGGTCCTTTATCGTCACCACCACGTTCGTGTCAACTCGTTGAACGGATAGTAGATGGGTCGCCGCGGCGATCCAGCCCTCAGCACACGTGGTTGATTCGATAGCGACTGTCATCTTATGCCGACGCTCTGGGCGCTCGCGGCGCGGTCTTCCTGAACGAGATTGTGCGCTTATTCATGTCCGCGATAATCCAGCCCTTACGATTCTTCTTCAGCATTCTGAAAACCTTAAAACCTTCCAAGACAGCCAGTTCCCATTGCCAAAGTGAACAATCCTCAACTTCATAACCAGAGACTAAGTGTCTAATTGCCTTAAGTAGAGAGTAATCCAATTTTTTTGTAAGACGAAAGTCTTTATGTTCAATCCCGTGATTGAAAATCCAGGTTGCGATGCCCTCTTCACTCAAAATGGCTCGTGCGCCATCCTCGTTCTCGTCTACGGCCGGATTGCTTTTTCGCTTCACCCGAAAGAGTGCCCTCATTACGGGCGACCAACCTAGAATTGCCGCGTACGCCAGATGAAAAACATCATGAAAACGATAGTCATCCTCTTTGACTTTATTGTCAGTAAGACGGTCGCCAATGTTGATCCCCCGACAACTCTGCACTACGTAACTTGTTCCATTTATTTTCTTTTCAACAAAACGCATCTCAATTCTTCGTGGAAGCCGTTCGTCTCTATCGCATTCGTTATCGAAGAACGGCCGAAAAACCTTTTTTTCGGGCCAGCGAGACTCAATTTTTGCAAGGTTGTTGTGGGCGGCAGAGTTGAGGCTAATTTCTTCGCTTTTTGCTGCACGGATAAGCAAGCGAAAAGTTCGTGCAAGGTGTCGAAGGAACTCACTGCGATCTATCCCCCACTGCTCACCAGCCGCAAATTCACTCATAAGACGTCCGACTGCGCCTCCTAACGCAAAAAAATCCGAATCAGGAAATCTTTGAGCTGTTCTCAAATTGGATGTCGTACGTCTACGTTCTAGTGTGACAAAGGTAAGCGATGGATTCGCTTCGTTGCTAACTCGTACGTTTTCATCTCTACCAGTTGACTGGGCCAAAGCAGAAAGTGGTATGCGATGGCGAGATGCGAGATTACTCAAATACCACATGACATCACCGAATTCCTCAATCATTGAATCGCGGTAGCTTGAAAAAGTTGCCTTCTCTCGTTGTCGACGTTTGGGCTGTGTAAGCAGGCTGCCCATTTCCCCGAACAGGCCCAAAAGAGGTATTCGTAACCCCTCCGCACCAGCGTGGCGGTTTTGATCGGCGCGTCTAGCGCGCCGCTGATATTGATCAAGCGCCAACGGTTTTGGCGGTGGAGAAAGCTGGCAATAGAGCAACTTACACCTCCTAGAAACCTAAAAAAATCAAAGCGGACTAAGAGCGGCTAGCCTCAGCCATTCTTGATTGCAGTGGACGTGACTTTCGAGAGACATGCTTCTCTGTTAGACGAAAGCATGGAATTTAAGGGGCCAGGCTCGATTTTTTCCGGGTCTTCGCAAATCAAAGGGGCCAGCGTTATTTGTTTTGAAACAATTCACGCTGGCCCCTTTGGCTTTTTTTGCTTTGATTTTTGATTTGTGCGCTTGTAAGCGCAACTAGTCAATTCCGAACTGCGCTAAACCGGCCTGTAATACTTGTGCAGCCGTTATCCGCGGCAGTAAATCGGCCACTGAATGAGCTTGTCGTTGCTTCAATATCAAATAGGGAGGCGGTGCCACGGGATCCACTTGTACATGAATAGGTGACATTTGAGACGGCGCCTAGTCGGCCCTGCTGCTGGTGAGTGCCT
>JAYTUX010000386.1:0-4425 GCA_043744315.1 Betaproteobacteria bacterium
GAGCTCGGTGATGTCATCACGGCGGTAAATGGTCGACCGGTGGAAACGCTATCGACGTTTGTCGCCGAACTTGATCGCACGGGCATCGGCAATGTCGCCGACATTACCGTTACGCGCGATGGCAAGGAGCGCCATGAGCGGCTTCGCGTGATTGATACCTCGCGGTAGGCTGCAATACCTGAATCGATTCCCACAGCAATTGGAATGTCATCCTGAGCACCACGAAGGAACGGGTCATTGCAAGATTCTTCACTGCGTTCAGGATGACAGTCGCGTGCGAAACATGAATTTACAGCCGCCGCAACCGCTCTGCCAACGCATCGAGATACGCCGGAAACTTGTGGATGTCATTGTGCGCGGCTCCGTCGATAACTTGAAATTCAGTTGCGGCACGTGTTTGCCGGAGACGTTCGGCATGAGAAATCGGAATCAAGGTATCGCGATCGCCGTGAATGATCAGCACCGGCGCAGTGATCGCAGCGAGCCTTTCATCGCTGCGCATCGGGTAGCGGTTCAGAAACGCGGGCAGCCACGGATAGTGTTCATCGGCCATCGCTTTCAAGCTCAGGAACGGCGACACCAGCACCGTCAATGCCGGCTGCACATCACCTGAAAGCTTTGCCGCGAGACCGGTGCCGAGCGAGCGACCGTACACGACAATTTTCTTGCCCGCATAGCGCGGCGCGATCTGATTCCACCCGGCTTTCACATCGGCATGCATTTGCGCTTCGCTTTCGATGGTGCCGGTACTTTTGCCAAAGCCACGGTAATCGAGCATGAACAAATCGTAATTTACTCGCCGGTAAAAATCGATATTGGTTGACCAGGTCTGCACATTTCCCGCGTTGCCGTGCAGAAAAAATACCAGGCCGGCAGGCTCGGGCAAGCGCAGATGGATCGCGGAAAGCGTGGCGCCTTCAACAGGCACTTTGATTTCCTCGACGCCTGGAATATCGAAACGGTGATCGGTGGGCAGCGGTGCAGGCCGAAAAATCAGGCTTTCCTGCTTGAAGTAAACCGCGCCGGCAAGCAGCGCATAGCCGAGCGCGCCGCCCGCCAGCAAGGCGATGCCGGCGCGCCGCAGCCATCGATGGCCGCCGACGACGCGCGCACCGGTGTTCGAAGAATCACATGCTGCCAAGGTAATCCATCTTGCCGACATCGACGCCATTGGCGCGCAATATCGCGTAGGCCGCCATGACGTGAAAATAAAAATTCGGCAGCGCCCACATCAGCAAATACGGTTGCCCCTTGAATTTCAATTCATTGCCGCCCACCGTGAGCGTGATGTCGCGATCTTCCTGGCCATCGATGTCGGAGGCTTTGAACGTCGCGAGGTAGGCAAGCGTCTTGTCGATGCGCGCGTAAAGATCCGCAAAGCTTGCTTCGTTGTCTTCGTATTTCGGAATTTCGCGACCGGCGAGACGCGACGCAGCACCTTTGGCGGAATCAGTCACGATTTGAATTTGGCGCGTCAGGGTGAACATGTCGAGCACGAGGCGCGCATTCAACATCACGGCCGCATCAATTTTCTTTGCGGCCGCGTAGGTTTCGCCTTTTTGAAGCAGCGCTTTCAGATTGACCAGCATCTTCTGAAATACGGGAATGGAGGCCTGGTACAGAGTTACACTCATCGGAAAATCCTTTTGAAGTTGAATGATGCCGCATGGAATTTTATCAGGCTGCAACATGGCAGAGCCGCTGCGCAGCCTAATCTGCACGACGACGGCGCACATTGCTCTGCGATAATGGCCGTACGCTCAATCGACAACATCGCAATCACCGGAGCAACCCGACATGGCACTCAAACGTCCCGCGTGGCTGGAAGGCCGCACCGTCATTCTTGAACATACCTCGAAAGTGCTCGAGGGCAACGCGCTCGGTGACCCACACATTCGCAAACTCGCGGTCTGGCTGCCACCGCAGTACGATCAACCCTCACACAAGGGCAAGCGCTTTCCGGTGCTGTGGGATCTGGTCGGCTTCATGGGTTCAGGTTTCAGCCACACCAATTGGCGCAACCTTGAAGAGAATATTCCCGAGCGCGCCGCACGGCTGATTCACGAGAAAAAAATGGGCCCGGTGATTCTGGTGTTTTCCGACTGCTTCACCGCACTCGGCGGCAACCAATATATCAACACGTCGGCGATCGGCAACTATGCCGATTACCTCACCAAAGAATTGATTCCCTTCGTCGATCGCGAATTTCGCACGTTGGCGTCACGTGAGCACCGTGGCTGCTTCGGCAAGTCGTCCGGCGGCTATGGCTCGATTATTCATGGCATGAAATACGCGAAGTACTGGGGTGCAATCGCCAATCATTCCGGCGATGCCTACTTCGATTTTGTGTACATGCACGATTGGCCCGATACGCTGACCGAAATCATGAAGCACCGCACCGTGAAACGCGTGGCGGGTGCGATCAACGTGTTGCGCGAGGAAAGAAAAGTGGCCGCCGGCATCGACGATGGCCGCGTGAAAAATTTTCTGGAGCATGTCTGGAAAAAGGAAAAACTCTCGGGTACCGAGGGCCATGCGCTGATGATCCTTGCGATGGCCGCGAGCTACGATCCGGACCCGAAAACCAAACTTGGTTTTCGTCTGCCATTCAATCTGGAAACCGGCGAGCGGATCGATGCGCGCTGGAACGCATGGCTAAAGCACGACCCGATCAACCTCGTCGATAAATATGCGGCCAACCTGAAAACGCTCAAGGGCATCTTTGTCGATTGCGGCTGGCGCGATCAATACAACATTCACTTCGGCTCGCGCATTTTGTCGAAACGATTGGCCAAAGCCGGTGTCAAACACACCTACGAGGAATTCGACGACACGCATTCCGGTGTCGATTACCGGATGGAGCGAAGCTTTCCGTTCCTCTACAAAGCATTGAAACCCTGATCGAGAGTACTGATATGAAATCGCTAATCTTTCCCTTGTTGTTCGCACTGACCGTAAACGTTGCGGCGGCGGAAGATGTTGCCAGCCGCAAACCCTACAACGAAAGCGCCGATGCGAAAGCCGAGGTTGAGGCGGCATTGAAGATCGCGAAAGCCGAAAACAAAGCCGCGCTGATTGTGTTTGGCGGCAACTGGTGCGGCGATTGCAAAGTGCTCGATATGGAAATGCATCAGGGCGATTTGGCCAAATTGGTGAATGACAAATTGGTGGTCGTCAAGGTCGATGTCGGTCGTTTCGACAGGAATCTCGATGTCGTTAACCGCTTCGGCAAGATACTGAAAAAAGGCGTGCCGTCGGTGGCGCTGTTGCGTGCGGATGGCAGTGTCGCGTATCAGACCGATGGCGGCGAATTGGCTGACGCGCGCAAGATGGGGCGCGATGGGATCACCACGTTTTTTTCGGCGATGCTGGAGAAAGCGAAGAAGTAGCGGTCACCGCATTTTCCGCGCGCATCACCACCCTCATCCACCCTCATCCACCGTCACCCCGGACTTGTTCCAGGGGTGAGAAGGGGGTTTCGCGAAGCATGCTTCGCGCCATTCGAACGCCAAACGGCTGCATCCGGTTGGCCCAATTAACGATGCAAAATTAGACCCCGGAACAAGTCCGGGGCGACAGTTTTCATAAATTGGCGTTCAATTGAAACGCTCTGTGACGCGGCTGGCGCCGACAAAACCAGCGTCGTCAGATGGCAATCGCTACGCTCCATTCATCCGCCGAATTAAAACTCAAGCGGCGGCGCGCTTCTTGTGGCATAAATGCGCGAAACACCTCGCCAGTGCTGGACTTTGATCGGCTAGTGGTAATGCACCGCCGCCGTCTCGGCCTCCTCCGGCAACTCGGGATGCACCATCTCGCTCGCCGGATCGGCGAATAGCGGTGCGCCGCAATCCTCGCAAAATTCCGGCGCGAACAGGCCATTCAACTTCGTGATTTCGCCGACCTTGCTTTCGGCGAGTACGGTCTCGACTTCTTGCGCCGGGGTCGGCAACAGCTCTTCGTCCTCGCGTCCAAACAATGGCCAGACAATGCCGTGCACCACCTCATCCTGTCCGCGTCGCGTGAACGCGACGCGATATTCATCAACGCGTTCTTCGCCGAAACCCGCCACCACGGCGCGCAAATCAGTCGCAGTGGTCTTGAGCGTATTTTCCAGAAAACCGACCGCCGCGCGGATCGCGTAAGGGCGCACGCGGCGATCCGCTTCGCGGCAATTGGTGAAATACGCGTCCGGCAACAAGGACTCGAATGCGCAACCCGGCAGCAAGCGCGCCAGATTTGGCCGGCACTGTGCAATCCAGCGTTCAAGGCAATCAGTGCGCGTCATGCGCTCGGCAGGCGTATCGATTTCCTGCCAGCGAAACAGCGGTGCGCCGTGTTTGACGGCGACACCTGCCAACAAAAAACGTGCGTCGGCAAGCAATGGTGCAGTCTCCGGCATTTTGGTGAAATCGAATTTTGGCT
>JAYTUX010000387.1:0-16051 GCA_043744315.1 Betaproteobacteria bacterium
GAAAAATCCGGCCAGATCTTCCAGTTGAACAAATGCTCTTTCAGGATCTGAATGGTCGCAGCACTGCTGTACACCGTGATCGGCCGATCGCGCATCCAACAGACCGTATCGACCATGAACGCAATGCTCGTCACATGGTCCAGATGGGAATGCGTGACGAATATGTGGTCGATCTTGACCAGTTGTTCGATTGTTAAGTCGCCGACACCGGTACCGGCATCGATCAGGATATCTTCATCGACCAGCATGCAGGTCGTGCGGAGGTCGCCCCCGATTCCGCCGCTACAACCCAGAACCTTGATTCGCATTTTGGCCTCGCATGCTTACTTGTGAGCCGCTTTTGACTCGCGGCTTTCTCAAATCGGGACACGGGACGATTTGCATCCTGACTTCTCCGATGAGTCAATGGAGATTATGCGCCGCCAAAACCCAAAAAGTTTGTGCGGAAACTCACATGCCGGTCGGATATCGCAGACGGACTTCAATAGCTTGCCGGATTTTACTCATGGACGAGAAAACCGCGCCCCGCAGGTAACAGGGCCAATGGTTTCGCCAACAAAGCCAATACAAATATTAGTCGACCGACTATACCAATCAAGGTTTGTAAAAGAACTCCATCTTCACGCCAGCAATTTCAATTAGGTCGTGATCGCCCAATTGCTGCGCTTGCCCACCGAGGGGAACGCCATTGATGGTCGGGAATGTTGTGCCCTCAACATGGGTGATGAAAAATCCAGTAGGTCTGCGTGTTATCACGGCAACCTGAACACCAGGTTTACCGATGGTGGTAAGGTTTTTCGTCAAATCAAGTGTTCTACCGGCAGCAGCACCGGAAAGCACCTGAATCGCCGAATCTCTCGCCGGCCCATTTGGATCGTGTGATGGTGCGGGCGGTCGCGGCGGCGCCATCGGCGGAGGTACAGCGGCCGCCGGCGGCGGCATTGCTGGCGCAGCGGGTGGTGCCATTGTTGCCATGGGTTTGGGCATTGTCGCGGCCGGTGCGGGTGCAGGCGCGCTTGGCATTGACAATGGTTTCAGATTGGTCTGCGTATCCGATGAAACTGCCGACGACATAGCAGGGGGTGGCGTCGGTGCTGCTGCAGCGGCCGCAGTGGCCGGCGCGGAAGCCGCAGGTTTGCGGATAATCATCGTCTTTTCAAAATCCGCAGACGATGCGGCAACCGGCGCATCATTGAAATACTTGAGCTTGTGCTTGCCAATCTCAATTACGTCGTTGTTTTGCAGAAAGTGCTTTTTGATCGGTTTACCGTTGACCAACGTGCCGTTGGTCGAATTCAGATCCTCGATGAACGAATCATTGAGTATGGTGATAATGGCGGCGTGCTCGCCGGATACCGCCAGGTTGTCGACCTGGATATCGTTATGGGGTTTGCGTCCGAGCACCATGCGCTCCTTGGTGAGCGTGATCTCCTTCAGCACCGTTCCGTCTACACTCAAGATCAGTTTTGCCATAGCCTTAACCCTAAAAAATATCCGTCGATTGCACAAGCGCCGAAAGAATATTCCCCCAGTGCCGCGCTTTTTTTGTCACTCAAACCAGGATTTCACACGCGCCCAAAAACCCCGTTCAACGCCAAAGCTCTTCATTACCCGCACCAGCATCACCGAAACGTTATCACGTCCACCGGCATCATTTGCGGCTTGTACCAATTGCTGCGCGGTCAGCTCCAGATTTGACCGCAGTGCAATCAACGTCATCTGGATTTCGTCATCCTCGATCATGTCGTTCAAACCATCGGAACAGAGCAGAAAAATATCGCCTTCCTGCACGTCGTAACTGTGAACTTCTGCATCAACGTCAGGATCAATACCGACGGCACGCGTGACCAGATTTTTGTTGTGCGACGAGCGTGCATCTTCCTTTGAGATCAGCCCTGAATCGATTTGCTCTTGCAGCAATGAATGGTCTCGTGTGACCTGTTCAAGCGCGTCGTTACGCATCCGATAGAGGCGCGAATCGCCGATATGTCCGACAGTAATGAAGTTGTCGTAGAACATGCAGGCGACCAAAGTGGTGCCCATACCTGCACACTGCGGATCTTTTTGCGCCGCCTCAAAGATTGCCGTGTTAGCCAACTTGACCTGCGTCTGCAAAATGCTTTGCGACAGAGCCATTGTAGCGTCGCGATCGAGCTTTTTTAATACATCTCTGGTCCAGGATTTACTCAACCCCGATGCAATGAGAGACGTCGCCATGCCGCTTGCGACCTCGCCGGCATTGTATCCGCCCATTCCGTCGGCGAGCACCACAATGCCCAATTCCGGACGCGACTCGACACAATCCTCATTATGTCCACGCACCCTTCCCGGGTCGGTCGTACTCACGATCTGCAAAGCATCAATCAATGCCACATAACCTCCCTGCATCCTGCTTATCTTTTTGACATGTCGACAGCTTGGGCCGAAGCGGATTTTTCCGCAATATTGCGGTCGAACACCGGATTCGTTTCATTTCATTTATCGTTGCTTAGCACTTCGCGCCAGTGACCTATTTGCGTGGATTTATAATAACTTAAAAAAACTATTTAAGAAACACTTCCAAAAATAGCGCAATGTGCCTGATTATTCAAGAAGAAAATCAGTAAGGGCGGGAGAATATTCGCAAAATGGGCGATTCGACCTTCGCAGTACCGCGCAGTCGCAGCCTTTGCTAACGTATTGTTATTGCTTGATTTATTTCACAGCATCCCTCGACGAGAGATTTGCCGCGAACTACTTTATTGGCGTGACGCATTGCACAAGAAATTTGGTGCATTGAACATGTCGACATCCGCGCATCACCACCAAGCCCAATGCGCTTGCCAAATCCGACCATACGCATGCCCGTCCACGCACCGGTGCGGTTCCTGACCTGGTGTATGCAGCCTTGAATGACGCCCAGTCTTGTCGCAATGACAAGTCGCTACCCAGAGTACGCGCTGCACACTTTCCACTTTGACTTCAAGGCCGAAACCGATAATCGTTTGCCGCCCAGCAACACTGTTTCAACACTGACGTATAGGATGCTTCGTGAATAAGGTCTAAAATTACTGCCAACGACAAACAAACCAAACAAGGAGTTTTTTCATGGACCGCCCCGCCTTCCTTGAAAACGATGTTGACCCGCAGGAAACCCGCGAATGGCTGGATGCACTGGGGGGTGTGCTGGATGCAGGTGGCCCGGAACGCGCGCACTTTCTGCTGGAACGCCTGGTCGACAAAGCCCGCCGCTCGGGTGCACATCTGCCCTACTCCGCCAATACGGCATACATTAATTCGATTCCCCCGCATGCCGAAGACTTGTTGCTCGGCGATCAGGAAATTGAACACCGCATCCGCTCGCTGATCCGCTGGAACGCAATAGCGATGGTGTTGCGCGCAAACAAGGATAGTTCCGAGTTGGGCGGACACATTGCGAGCTTTCAATCGGCCGCCACACTCTACGACGTGGGCTTTGATCATTTTTGGAATGCTCCGTCGGCCACGCATGGCGGTGACCTGATTTTCATCCAGGGCCACTCCTCGCCAGGCGTTTATGCGCGCGCCTTTCTTGAAGGCCGCATTTCTGAGGAGCAGATGGAAAATTTCCGCCGTGATGTCGATGGCAAAGGCATCACCAGCTATCCGCATCCGTGGTTGATGCCGGATTTCTGGCAGTTCCCGACGGTGTCGATGGGACTCGGCCCGTTGCAGGCGATTTATCAGGCGCGGTTCATGAAATATCTGCACAACCGCGGCATCGTCAACACCGAAGGCCGCAAAGTTTGGGCGTTCATGGGTGACGGCGAAATGGATGAACCCGAGTCTCTCGGCGCGATCGCATTGGCGTCTCGCGAAAATCTCGACAACCTGATTTTCGTCGTGAATTGCAATCTGCAACGCCTCGATGGCCCAGTGCGTGGCAACGGCAAGATCATTCAAGAACTCGAAGCCGATTTTCGTGGATCCGGCTGGAATGTATTGAAAGTCATTTGGGGCCGCTACTGGGATCCGCTGCTCGCCAGAGATCACGACGGCATCCTGCAAAAGCGCATGATGGAAGCGCTCGATGGCGAATATCAAAACTATAAAGCCTTCGATGGCGCGTACGTTCGCAAACACTTTTTCGGCAAATATCCCGAGACCGAAAAAATGGTGCAGACCATGTCCGACGACGATATCTGGCGCTTGAACCGTGGTGGCCACGATCCGTACAAGATTTACGCTGCCTATTCGGCCGCGGTCAAACATAAAGGCCAACCCACCGTCATTCTTGCCAAGACCGTCAAAGGCTACGGCATGGGCAAAGCCGGCGAAGGCCAGAACATCACGCATCAACAAAAGAAAATGGATGTCGCCTCACTGAAACAATTCCGCGATCGTTTCCAGGTGCCGGTGAACGACGATGTCATCGCCGATACACCTTTCTACAAGCCGCCGGAGTCCAGCCCGGAGATTCAATACCTCAAAGCCGCGCGCGCCAAGCTCGGCGGCTCGCTGCCGATCCGCCACCACAACATCCCGCCGCTGAAAGTGCCGGAGTTGTCGATCTTCGATGCGCTCTTGAAGAGTACCGAAGAGCGCGAAATTTCCACCACCATGGCATTCGTGCGCGCCTTCACGGCACTCACCCGCGACAAGGAATTGGGGCCGCGCCTGGTGCCGATCGTTGCCGATGAATCGCGCACGTTCGGCATGGAGGGCTTATTCCGTCAACTCGGTATTTATTCCTCAGTTGGGCAGCTCTACGAACCCGTCGATTCGGGCGAATTGATGTTTTACAAGGAAGACAAAGCCGGGCAAATCCTGCAGGAAGGCATCAATGAAGCTGGCGCGTTCTGCTCGTGGATGGCGGCGGGCACCAGCTATGCCAATCACGGCCAGCACATGATTCCATTCTTTATTTTCTATTCGATGTTCGGCTTCCAGCGCATCGGCGATCTCGCCTGGGCCGCGGGCGATATGCAGGCGCGTGGCTTCCTGTTGGGCGGCACCTCCGGTCGCACGACATTGAACGGCGAAGGTTTGCAACATGAAGATGGTCACTCGCATCTGATGGCGGCCACCATTCCCAATTGCATTTCATACGACCCAACGTTCTCCTACGAGCTCGGCGTGATCATGCATGACGGCCTGAAGCGCATGTACGAAAAGATGGAGCATGTCTACTACTACATCACGGTGATGAATGAGAACTACACGCACCCGGCGATGCCGAAGGGCGCGGAAGCCAACATTCTCAAGGGCATGTATCTGTTCCGTGAAAGTACGGACACGAAAAAGCCGCGCGTGCAGTTGATGGGATCGGGGACGATTTTCCGCGAAGTGATTGCTGCGTCGGAATTGCTGGAACTCGATTGGGGTGTCGCATCGGATATCTGGAGTTGTACGTCATTCAACGAATTGCGTCGTGACGGAATGGCGGCGGATCGCCACAACTTGTTGAACCCTGAGGCCCAACCGCAGCAATCGCATGTCGCGCAAATGCTCAAGGGCCGCAAAGGCCCAGCCATTGCTTCGACTGATTACATGCGCAGCTTCGCCGACCAAATTCGCCCTTTCGTCACGGACCGGCGTGTCACCGTGCTCGGCACCGACGGCTTTGGTCGCTCCGATACCCGCAAGCAACTGCGCAAGTTCTTCGAGGTCAATCGTTACTACGTCGTTGTCGCCGCACTGAAAGCGTTGGCCGACGACGGGCAGATTCAACTCAAGGTGGTCTCCGAGGCGATCAAGAAATACGGCATCGACGCGTCGAAACCCGCGCCGTGGACCGTCTAATCGCCGACCCGAAAAAGAAAAAGGAGAGATCGCGTGGCAAATCTTGTTGAAGTGAAAGTTCCGGACATCGGCGATTTCACCGATATTCCGGTAATCGAAATACTCGTCAAGCCGGGCGACACAATCAAGAAAGAAGATTCGCTGGTGTCGCTGGAAAGTGACAAAGCGACGATGGAGGTTCCTTCGACGCATTCCGGCGTGGTCAAGGAATTAAAAGTGAAGTTGGGCGACAAGGTATCGATGGGGTCGGTGATTTTGGTGTTGGAAGAGAGTGTTGGCGCGATCGCCGCACCCTCCCCCCAGCCCACTCCCAAGGCAGCGGGAACCACCGTGGCACCCGCCCAGACTCCAGCACCGGCGCGGCTTCCCGAGGCCATGCCGCAGAAAGCCGCTCCGGTATTGGCGTCCAGTCCGGCGGCGTCGCAAAATTCGTCGGCGCCGATTCCGTCCAGCGTGCATGCAAGCCCCTCGATCCGTGCGTTCGCGCGCGAGTTGGGCGTTGATCTCACCAGGGTAAAAGGCACCGCGCTCAAAGGCCGCATCACCAAGGAAGACGTGCAAACGTTTGTTAAAGTCGAACTCGCCAAACCGAGAGGTGCCGGCGGCACCGGCGCGTTTGCCTTCCCGGAAATGCCGCATGTCGATTTCACCAAGTTCGGCGAAATCGAGACGCGTGCGCTGTCGCGCATCAAGAAACTTTCCGGCAACAACCTCGCGCGCAACTGGGTGATGATCCCGCACGTCACGCAGCAAGATGAAGCCGACATCACCGAGGTCGAAGCGTTTCGTGTGAAGACCAACGAGGAAAACGCGAAGTCCGGCATCAAGGTGACGATGCTCGCGTTTCTCATCAAAGCGAGTGTCGCCGCGCTGAAAAAATTCCCCGAGTTCAACGCATCGCTCGAACCCGGCGGCGAAAATCTCATTCTGAAGAAATATTACAACATCGGTTTCGCGGCTGACACGCCGAATGGTCTGGTGGTACCGGTGATCAAGAACGCGGACAAAAAGTCGGTGATGGAAATCGCCAAGGAAATGACCGAGCTCTCGATCAAGGCGCGCGAAGGAAAATTGTCGCCGACCGAAATGTCCGGCGGCTGTTTTTCAATTTCCTCTCTCGGCGGCATTGGCGGAACTTTTTTCACGCCGATCATCAATGCGCCCGAAGTCGCGATTCTCGGCGTCTCGCGCGCGTCGATGAAACCAATCTGGAACGGCAAGGAATTCACGCCGCGATTGATTCTGCCGATGTCGCTTTCTTACGACCACCGCGTGGTCGATGGTGCCGCCGGCGCGCGTTTCTCGACCTACCTTGCGGGGTTGATATCCGACATCCGCAAGCTTGTGTTGTAGGTGGCGAGCATGGCAAATTTGCTGGAAGTGAAAGTTCCCGACATTGGTGATTTCGCCGATATCCCCGTCATCGAAATTCTGGTGAAGCCAGGTGACACGGTGAAGAAAGAAGATTCACTCGTGTCATTGGAAAGCGACAAGGCGACGATGGAAGTTCCTTCGACACACGCGGGTGTGGTGAAGGAGGTGAAGGTCAAGTTGGGCGACAAAGTCTCGATGGGCAGCGTGATTTTGGTGCTGGATGCAGTTGGCACGGAAACCACAAAGCCTGCCAACCCTCCCACCCAGACTCAAGCACCGGTGAGCGTCTCCGAGGCATCTGCCCCGAAAGCCGCACCCGTATTGGCCTCCGGACCGACACCTATTGCGGGCTCATACACCGGCAATGTCGACGTCACCTGCGAAATGCTGGTCCTCGGTGCTGGTCCTGGCGGTTACTCTGCGGCGTTCCGCGCCGCCGACCTCGGATTGAAAACCGTCATCGTGGAGCGCTACGCACAACTCGGCGGCGTGTGTTTGAACGTTGGCTGCATTCCGTCAAAAGCCTTGCTGCACGTCGCGGCGGTCGCCGACGAAATTCGCCAACTTGAATTGCACGGCATTATTTTTGGCAAGCAGGAAATGCAACTCGACGGCCTACGAAAGCACAAAGACAAAGTCGTTGGAAAATTGACCACCGGTTTGGCCGGGATGGCGAAAATGCGCAAGGTCGAAGTGGTGCGCGGTGTCGGCCAATTTCTCGACGCCAATCATCTGGTGGTAGAGCTCACGACCGGCAGCGGCCAGGAAAAGACCGGCGAGAAAAAAGTTGTTCGCTTCGAGAAAGCAATCATTGCCGCCGGCTCGCAAGTGGTGCGATTGCCTTTCATTCCGGATGATCCACGCATCGTCGATTCAACTGGCGCACTTGCGCTGAAAGAAGTGCCGAAAAAAATGCTGGTGATCGGCGGCGGCATCATCGGACTCGAAATGGGTACCGTGTATTCGACACTGGGTTCGCGCCTCGACGTGGTGGAAATGCTCGATGGCCTGATGCCGGGTGCGGATCGCGATCTCGTCAAGGTCTGGCAAAAGATGAACGAGAAACGCTTCGACAACATCATGCTGAAAACCAAAACTGTCGGCGTGGAAGCGAAGAAAGACGGCATCTATGTCGCCTTCGAAGGTGAGAGTGCGCCCAAGGAGCCGCAACGCTACGACATGGTATTGATGAGCGTCGGTCGCGCGCCAAATGGCAAAAAAATCAGCGCGGACAAAGCCGGTGTCGCGGTGACGGATCGCGGCTTCATTCAGGTCGATAATCAGATGCGCACCAACGTCGCACACATTTTTGCTATTGGCGATATCGTCGGCCAGCCGATGCTTGCGCACAAAGCGGTGCACGAAGGCCACATCGCGGCTGAAGTCGCAGCAGGACAGAAATCGTACTTCGATGCGCGGGTGATTCCGAGCGTCGCCTATACCGATCCCGAAGTCGCATGGGTGGGCGAAACTGAGGACAGTTGCAGAGCCAAAGGCATCAAGTATGGAAAGAGTGTGTTCCCTTGGACTGCATCGGGCCGCGCGATCGCCAATGGTCGCGATGAGGGCTTCACGAAATTAATTGTGGATTCGGAAACGCATCGCGTCATCGGCGGCGGTATCGTCGGCACACATGCGGGCGATTTGATCAGCGAATTGGCGCTTGCCATCGAGATGGGGTGTGACCCCACCGACATCGGCAAAACCATTCACCCGCACCCGACACTTGGTGAATCGATCGGCATGGCGGCGGAAATGTTTGAAGGTGTTTGCACCGATCTCCCGCCACAGCGGAAATAGTTTCACAATACAAAACCCAAAGGGGAACACAAGCACTGGCGTGCCTTTCCGGGCCATTTCGGTCTGAAATGCCCGCCAATGCTTGACTTTTCAATATGACATTCGACGTCGAACCCGCTTTCACGCACGGCACACCATCGGCCACTGGCATCTTGCTGGTGAATCTTGGTACCCCAGATGAGCCGACGCCATCTGCCGTGCGCCGCTATCTCAAAGAATTTTTGTCCGATGCGCGCGTCGTGGAAATCGCCAAGCCAATCTGGTGGTTGATTCTGAATGGCATCATTCTCAATGTGCGTCCGAAAAAAACCGCGAAAAAATATGCGGGCATCTGGATGAAAGAAGGCTCGCCATTGCGCGTATACACATCGCGACAATCACAAATGCTGCGCGGCTATTTGGGTGAAGTCATCAAGAGTCCGTTAAAGATTGAGTACGCGATGCGCTATGGCAATCCCTCCATCGAGGCGGGCATCGACAAACTCAAAGCGGCGAATTGCGAAAATATTCTAGTGCTGCCGCTCTACCCGCAATACGCGGCCAGTACCACTGCGGCCACGTTCGATCAGCTGGCGCGCGTGTTGATGAAAAAACGCAACGTGCCTGGCATCCGCATAATCCGCAGTTACCACGATCATCCTGCGTATATCGATGCCATCGCAAAAAACGTACTCGCGGAGTGGACGAAAATTGGCCGCCCGAATTTCGCAACTGACAAATTGCTGATGACTTTCCATGGCCTGCCGAAATTTCACCTCGACAAGGGCGATCCGTATCACTGCCAATGCCACAAATCGGCTCGATTGATCGCCGATGCACTGGGCGTGAAAAAAGGCCAATTCACGGTCACGTTTCAATCGCGATTCGGTCGTGCAGAATGGTTGCAGCCATACACCGACAAAACCCTTGAGGCACTCGGCAAACAGGGCATCAAGCGCGTCGATGTAATTTGCCCGGGCTTTGCGGCGGATTGTCTCGAGACGCTCGAAGAAATCGCTGATGAGGCCAAGGTGACGTTCTTGAATGCCGGCGGCTCTGAGTTTCATTACATTCCTGTCGCCAACGATACGCCCGCGTTTGTTGGTGCCCTGACGGAAATTGCGCGTGAACATTTGGCGGGATGGGTAAGTGAAGACTGGGATCGTGACGCATCGAAACGCGCGCTCGACGATTCGTCGCAACGGGCTCGGGCGATGGGTGCCACGAAGTAGCCGGATGTCGCAGCCGTCATCGAAGTGTCCTGAAACAATGTAAGGAGACAACCATGGCATCTCTATACGACCCCGCCGGAACTCGCCTGCCGATCAAACTCGACAGTGCCACCAACGGTGAATTCGCGCCAATCCCGCTGGCACGCGAACATCATCATGCCAACCATCTCGCACTCGAAACGGCAACCGACCACGCCAGGCGTCTGGGATTGACCCGCCGCGATTTTTTGGTCTCGGCCTGCGGTGCCGCGAGCACATTGATGAGCATGAATCAGGCCTACGCCATGGCCGGTGCGCGCGGCGGATATTTCGAACTCGACAAGACAGCGGCGCTTGATTTTCATGCGGCACGATCCGCGGTCCACGGCAATGAATTCATTTTCGATGTGCAAGGCCACTTCGTCAATCCGACCGGCGCATGGACCAAACGCCTCGCACCGAACGCGCGTCCGCTACGCATGCCAAAGACGCAATCGTGCGGGCCATCCAAAGGAAGCGGCGAGCTCGATTACCTGCAATGCATTGGTCAGGACGATTTCATCAAGGACGTATTTCTCGATTCCGACACCGATCTGATGGTGCTGTCATTCGTGCCCTCCACGCGCCAGAATGAACCTCTCACGATCGAGGAAGCGACGGCGACCGCGCGCATCGTCGAGCGCCTTGATGGCACGCATAGACTCTACATTCACGGGCGCGTCAATCCGAATTCGCCAAGCGATCTCGAGGCGATGGATGAACTCGCGTCGCGCCACAAAATCGCCGCGTTCAAGACCTATACGCAATGGGGCCCGGATGGTACCGGCTTCTTCCTCGATGACGATGTTGGCATTGCGTTCATTGAAAAGGCGCAGAAGCTTGGTGTGCGAAACATTGCGGTGCATAAAGGATTGCCATTCGGGCAGAAATCCTACGAGCACTCGACGTGTGTGGATATTGGTCGAGTGGCGAAGCGGTTCCCGCGCATGAATTTTCTGATCTATCACTCCGGATTTGTCGCCGACAAACCGGAAGGTGCCTACGATGAAAAGCGTAGTGACGGTATCGATGCACTGGTCACCAGCCTCGTCAAAAATGGTGTCGCGCCCGGCAGCAACGTTTACGCCGAACTCGGCTCGACCTGGCGTTTTCTGATGCGCGATCCGGATTCGGCGGCACACGCACTGGGCAAGATGTTCAAGAGTTGCGGGGAAAGTAATGTGTTGTGGGGCACCGATTCAATTTGGTATGGTTCGCCGCAGGATCAGATACAGGCATTCCGCACGTTTCAGATTTCGGCGGCGTTGCGCGACAAGCACGGCTATCCACAATTGACACCGGCACTTCGCGCAAAGGTATTCGGTCTCAATGCGTTGAAAATTTATCCGGTGACGGATGATGTATTGAAACAGCATCTGAAGAACGACAAGATCGCCCGCGAGCGCGGTAACTATCGCGAACAGCCGGATCCACGCTTTGCCACGCTAGGGCCTAAAACGCGCCGCGAATTCTTGAATTTCAAGGCGCGCGAATCTTAGCGAACTTTGTTTTTTTGAAGTTCTTCCGCGTAGATATCAATCGTTGCCAAAAGGCGTAAGATAATTATTGTCGCCAAGGCAATTCGATTGTCGGCGGCCCGATCAACGTTATCGGAGGTCTTCATGCGCAACTACCCGCCTCTTCCGGAAAAACGACTCAGCGGCGCGATCCATGTCGCACGTCCGGCCCCGCCCAAGGCAGTCACCCAGGAGTCAAATGCGCTAGATGCAATGACCGATTTGCGCAGCACGCATTCGGCGCTGATCGAACCGAACACCACGGTGGACGCGGCCAACGCCTACATGATTCAGCGCGGTGTGCGCCTGCTAATGGTGATGTCGCCGGAGCGCAGCCTCGCTGGCATCATTACCGCCAACGATATTCTCGGCGAGAAGCCGTTGCGATTCAGTGAGGAACGCCGCGTGAAGCACAGCGAGATTTTGGTGTCGGATATCATGACGCCATTGGCAAAACTTGGCGCGCTGGCGATTGCCGATGTACGGCATGCGAAGGTTGGTGAAATCATCGCCACTCTCAACGCTGCCGGACGCCAGCATACGCTGGTGATTGAAACCTATGCCAACGGCAAGACCGATATTTGCGGCATCTTTTCATTGACGCAAATCGAACGCCAGCTGGGCATGAAAATAGAATCTTCCGGCATGGCGACGACATTCGCGGAGATCGAGGCGACATTGCACTCGAGCTGAAACAAACCCCAAAAACCGTCGCAGTAGTTCCCCCGTCAGGACGAACACGCCGGTCCGGTGACCCGGCAAAAAAAAACCCGCGATCACTCGCGGGTTTTTTATTCCGGAAAGCGCTGATTACTTCTTGGCAGCGTCTTTCTTTTCGTCTGCTGCTTTCTTGTCGGCAGCGGCTTTTTCGACTTTCATTTCTTTTTTGTCGGCTTTTTTGGCGTCGGCGGCAACGGCCTTTTCAGCCTTCTTGTCGGCAGCGGCTTCCTTCTTCACGGCTTTGGCGTCGGCCTTGGCGTCGGCTTTCTTGGCGTCGGCAGCGGTGGCTGCTTTTTCTTCCTTCTTCGCAGCGGCGGCGGCTTTCTTGTCGGCCTTGGCATCAGCTTTCGCGTCGGTCTTCTTGGCGTCGGCAGCGGCTACGGCTTTGTCTTCTTTCTTGGCGGCAGCGGCTTCTTTCTTGTCGGCCTTGGCGTCGGCTTTTGCGTCAGCTTTCTTGACATCGGCAGCAACGGCAGCTTTTTCTTCCTTCTTGACAGCGGCGGCTTCTTTCTTCTCGGCCTTGGCTTCCTTGGCGGGTGCAGCAGCGGCGGCGGGTGCGGCAGCAGCTTTGGCGTCAGCCTTGGCGGGTGCGGCGGCAGCCTTGGCGTCGGCTTTGGCCGGTGCGGCAGGCGCCACAACGGTGGTCTTGCCGGACAGGCTTACGTCTTTTTCAAGTTTCTTCAACGTGCCTTCGCCGATGCCGGGAACTTTGTCCAGATCGGCCATCGACTTGAATGGGCCGTTCTTGGTACGGTAATCGATGATGGCTTGCGCCTTGACTTCACCGATGCCGTTGAGGGACATCAATTCATCTTTGGTGGCGGTATTCACGTTCACGGCTGCGAACGCGATCGAGATCGACGCGAACAACGCGAAGACCGATGCGAGGATTTTTTTCATGGTGTTTCCTTGAGTGAGTGATTGAGTGAGTGAGTGAGCAGGTGAGAATTTGCAACAAAAACACGGCTTGCCCCGACCGGCTCGCTCAATTGGCAAGCGCGCAATTTCGGTGCGGTTCTTTTTGCCTATCGACACAACCTGTTACAAGAACCGCAGTCGATTAAACGACGGCCTCCAGAAACGGTTGACGCATGCTGCGGGCGGATATTTTTATGGATGCGGATTCGCCGCGCATGCGAGAGAAATAAATCCCGGTCTCCCGACATCGCAAGAACATTCAGTGCCGCGTCGCCCAAACATCCAGACCGGCAACGAAGCACGAACCCCTTGATTATATAGAATTTTCCCGGAAAAAAGCAAGTTGTCCGGACTTTTACAAAGAATCGTGACGTCGCGTCAATCCAGGCGCGAAGCGGCAAGAATTTCTTCACGCGATACCGTTGCGGTACCAAGTTTCCCGACCACGACTCCCGCCGCCAAATTAGCGATATGCACGGCGTCAATCATCGGTACCCCCGCCGCCAGCATTAATCCCATGGTGGCAATGACGGTGTCGCCTGCTCCCGAGACATCGAACACTTCGCGCGCACGGGTCGGCTCGTGAGTCGCACCGGAAGCGGTAAACAAGCTCATGCCTTCTTCAGAGCGGGTAACCAGCAAGGCCTCAATATCGAGCGCGCGGCGCATCGCAGCCGCCTTTGCGGCGAGCTCGGCCTCGCCATTCCAGCGCCCGGCAATTTCGCGGAATTCGCCGCGATTTGGCGTGAGCAAGGTCGCACCGCGGTATTTGTCGTAGTCGTCGCCCTTCGGATCGACCAGGATGGTCTTGCCGTGCCTCCTGGCGGTATCAATCATTTTAGCGACATGGGTCAGCGCGCCCTTGCCGTAGTCGGAGAGGATGACCACATCGACGCCGTCCACCAGTGACTCGAATTCACTCAGCTTGTCGTCTAGCACTTCGCGCGAAGGCGGCGTTTCAAAATCGATGCGCAGCAGTTGCTGCTGACGCCCGATCACGCGCAATTTTACGGTCGTCGGTTGCTGTGGATCTTGGTGAAACAATGTGACCACATTTTCTCTTTTCAGCAATCCAGCCAGCGACTTGCCCGCGTCGTCATCCCCCACCACGGAGAGTAGCGTCGCTTTGCCGCCCATTGAGACAATGTTGCGCGCGACGTTGGCGGCCCCGCCGGGTCGCTCTTCTGTCCGTTGCACATGCACCACGGGCACCGGCGCTTCTGGTGATATGCGCGAGACATCGCCAAACCAATAGCGATCGAGCATGACGTCGCCCACGACGAGAACATGGGCACGGGAACAATCGGGAAAGGTCAGGGATTTCAAAATGGGATGTTCAACACATTGCTGGTGCGGCTCTTGAGGCGAAAATGCCGGAAGACGCCCGCCAATGCTGGGGTTTCAACGTCAGTCTTGTAAGTGGCGTGCATCCAATACTCAGCGCGGCGTCGCCTGAGCGCGCCCGATCGGGTAATACTCGAATCCCAATTCGCGCATGCTTGAGGGCTCATAAAGATTTCGACCATCAAAGACCACCGGCGATTTAAGCGCCGCTTTCATCGTAGAAAAATCCGGCGCGCGGAATGTCTTCCATTCCGTGACGATCGCCAGTGCATCGGCACCCACCAGCGCATCGTTGGCGCTCTCGGCGAAACGCAACGAGCCATTGCCACTCAGCAAATGTTTCCCCTCTGGCATCGCGACCGGATCGAATGCGGCAATTTTCGCGCCGCGCTTCGTCAGATCGTCGATCAATACCAGACTGGGTGCCTCTCGCATATCGTCGGTATTGGGTTTGAAGGCCAGGCCCCAAATGGCAATGGTTTTGCCGGCAAGATTCTCGCCGAAGCGCTTGACGATTTTTTCGGTCAACACATGTTTTTGCGCGTAATTGACGCGCTCGACCGCCTCCAGCAATTTGAGCGACATGCCAGCGTCAGTGGCGGTACGTTGCATCGCCTGCACGTCTTTTGGAAAACACGAGCCGCCGTAGCCGATGCCGGGATAGAGAAACTGATAACCAATGCGCGGATCGGAACCAATACCTTTACGCACCGATTCAATATCGGCACCGAGGCGCTCGGCCAGCAAGGCCAATTCATTCATGAATGAAATACGCGTGGCCAGCATCGCGTTGGCGGCGTATTTGGTCAACTCGGCCGAACGCACATCCATCACCATCAGCCGGTCATGACTGCGCTGAAACGGCGCGTAGAGCTGCCGCATGGTTTCGATGGTCTCGGCATTGTCCGCACCAACGACGATACGATCCGGCCGCATAAAATCCTCGACGGCTGCACCTTCTTTCAGGAACTCCGGATTCGAGACCACGGAAAATTTCACGTCTGCGCCGCGCGCTTTCAGTTCTTCTGCAATCGCCGCTCGCACGCGGTCTGCAGTACCGACGGGCACGGTAGATTTGTCGATAACGATTTTTGGCCCGGTCATGTGCTTGCCGATGTTGCGTGCGGCGGCGACCACGTATTGAAGATCGGCGGAGCCATCCTCGCCTGGAGGCGTGCCGACAGCAATCATCTGGATATCGCCGTAGGCAACACCCTCAACGATATCGGTGGAAAATTTGAGTCGTCCCGCTGCGATATTGTTGGCGACAATTTCTTTCAACCCGGGCTCGAATATCGGTATGCCGCCACCTTGCAGCGTGGCAATTTTTTTCGGGTCGATATCGATGCACAGCACGCGGTTGCCGACATCCGCAAGACAGGCACCTGT
>JAYTUX010000388.1:0-4402 GCA_043744315.1 Betaproteobacteria bacterium
TGGGTCGTGAAAGCGCCGTTTCAGCCGAGTCTTGAAAAACAGATCCGCGATGCCTATGCCGAGTTGACGGCGAATGATCCTGATGCATCCTTCGCGGTACGTTCCTCGGCCACCGCCGAAGATTTGCCCGATGCCTCTTTCGCCGGCCAGCAGGAAACCTTTCTGAATATCAAAGGCATCGACAATGTGCTAGAAGCGATCCGCCACGTCTTCGCCTCGCTGTATAACGATCGGGCGATTTCATATCGCGTCCACAAGAATTTTGTCCATGCCGATGTGGCACTCAGCGCCGGCGTGCAACGCATGGTGCGCTCGGATACCGGTGCGGCCGGTGTGCTGTTCACGCTCGATACCGAATCCGGATTTCCCGATGTGGTGTTCATCACCTCAAGCTACGGCCTGGGTGAGATGGTGGTGCAAGGTGCCGTCAACCCCGATGAATTTTATGTCTCGAAGTTATGTTTGAAAAATTCGAAACCCGCCGTGTTGCGGCGCGGGCTTGGCACCAAAGCGCAGAAAATGATTTTCAGCGGTGCATCGTCGGCGGGGAAATCGGTCGAGATTCAACCTGTCTCGCCGGCCGAGCGCGAGCGTTTTTCATTGACCGATGCGGAGGTCGAGGAACTCGCGAAATACGCGATGTCGATCGAAGCGCACTACGGTCGGCCGATGGATATTGAGTGGGCCAAAGAAGGCAACGCCAATGGCGGCAACGGCAAGCTCTACATTTTGCAAGCGCGCCCCGAGACGGTGAAATCGCAGGAGTCGCAAGGCGGCACGTTGACCCGCTACCGCATGACCGCGACGGGTGAAAAAATCGCAGAGGGCCGCGCCATTGGTGGCAAAGTCGGCCAGGGTGCGGCGCGCGTGATCAAGAGCGTCGACGAAATCAGCCGTTTTCAGGATGGCGATGTGATCGTCACCGACATGACCGACCCGAACTGGGAGCCGGTGATGAAGCGCGCCTCGGGCATCGTCACCAACCGCGGCGGTCGAACCTGTCATGCCGCAATCATCGCGCGCGAGCTGGGCGTACCCGCGGTGGTTGGCTGCGAACACGCAACTGAGGTCGTCACGGAAGGTGAAGACATCACCGTGAGTTGCTGCGAAGGCGACACCGGCAACATCTATCGCGGCAAGATTGGCTTCGAAGTGCAAACCATCGAGCTCGACAACATGCCGGTGATTCCGGTGAAGATTGCGATGAACGTTGGCAACCCGGAATTGGCGTTTGACTTTGCGCAATTACCGAACGAAGGGGTTGGTCTGGCGCGGCTGGAATTCATTATCTCCAACACGATTGGCATCCATCCCAAAGCGTGTCTTGAGTACGAACGCCTGCCGATGGATTTGAAAGAGCAGGTCGCAAAACGCTCGCGCGGCTATGCGAATCCGATCGAGTTCTACACGCAAAAAATGGTCGAGGGCGTTGCCACCATTGCCACCGCCTTCTGGCCGAAAAAAGTCATCGTGCGCTTGTCGGATTTCAAGTCGAACGAATACCGCAATCTGATCGGCGGGCCGCGCTACGAGCCGACGGAAGAAAATCCGATGCTGGGTTTCCGAGGTGCGTCGCGCTATATCGCCTCATCATTCCGCGATTGTTTCAAGCTCGAGTGCGATGCGATGAAATATGTACGAGACAACATGGGACTTACCAACGTGGAATTGATGGTGCCGTTCGTGCGCACGCTGAAAGAAGCTGACGCGGTGCTGGAGATCATGAAGCGCTTCGGTCTCGAGCGCGGCAAAAATGATTTGCGTATCGTGATGATGTGCGAGATTCCGTCCAACGCGATTCTCGCGGAAGATTTTCTCAAGCGCTTCGATGGATTCTCGATCGGCTCGAACGACATGACGCAATTGACACTCGCACTGGATCGCGATTCCGGTTTGGTCATGGACGCGTTCGACGAGCGCGACCCGGCGGTGAAGCGAATGTTGAGTATGGCGATTGCCGCCTGCCGCAAGGAAAAAAAGTACGTCGGCATATGCGGTCAAGGCCCCAGCGATTTTCCCGATCTCGCCGAATGGCTGATGCAGGAAGGCATTGAATCGATGTCACTGAATCCCGATTCGGTGGTGGAGACATGGCTGCATTTGGCGAAAGCGAAATAGCCGATGCTTCGCTGGCAATTTGAACGCTTCGACGATTTGCCGATTCGCGATTGGTACGCCGTCTCAACCGCGCGGGTGGAGGTATTCGTGATGGAGCAGAATTGTCCGTTCCAGGATAACGACGGCGCGGATTTTTTCTCGTGGCATTTGTTGGGGTGGGACGAGGCGGATGGCACGCGTGAGCTCGCTGCATATTGTCGCCTCGTCGATGGCGGCGTGAAATTCATTGAGCCCTCGATCGGACGCGTGGTGACGCCAAGAGTGTTTCGATCTAAGGGCTATGGCAAAGAGTTGATGGCCGAGGCGCTGCGGCGACACGGCAACCTTTATCCCGGCAAGCCCAATCGCATTGGCGCGCAACAGCGGCTCGAGAAATTTTATAAGGGATTCGGATTTGAAACGGCATCGGAGATGTATATCGAGGACGGGATTCCGCATGTGGAGATGGTGCGGGCGCCATGAGAACCCATGTACTGGGCACGAGCCTAAAAAATAGTGCCATCCTGAGCGTAGCGAAGGATCTCGGCGCGACAAGATCCTTCGCTGCGCTCAGGATGACAGTTCGATTTGAATGTTGCATAAGTTTTGAAACGGGTAGTTTTGACGTAAAGGACAATTGGAAGCGGGTTATGCAGGATCGAAACTACTATGTCTATGTACTTTCCAGCAAAACGCGCGTGCTATACATCGGAGTAACCAACGATCTTGAGAAACGCCTGTGGCAGCACAAGCAACATTTGATTCCGGGATTTACTAAACGCTACAACGTCGACCAGTTGGTCTATTTCGAACATACCCAAAGCATTGACGGTGCGATTGAAAGAGAGAAGCAACTGAAGGGTTGGCTGCGTGCCAAGAAAGTCGCGTTGATTGAGTCCGTAAACCCAACATGGGCCGAACTATCCGCACAATGGAATCAACCCGATTCTTCGTCGCGGGCTCCTTAGAATGACAAAGCTTTGAATAAGGAAATTTTGATATGAACAAACCCCTAACTGGAAAATCCGCCCTCGTTACTGGCTCCACCAGCGGCATCGGCCTCGGCATTGCGCGCGCCTTTGCAGGCGCTGGCGCCAACATCATGCTGAATGGCTTTGGCGACGCAAAAGAAATTGAAAGCATTCGCGCGGGGTTGGCAGCGGAGCACAATGTCAGTGTCGCCTATTCGAGCGCCGACATGAGCAAGCCCGCCGAGATCGCCGCCATGGTCGCCGACGCGCAGAAGGTTTTCGGCAGCCTCGACATCATCGTCAACAATGCGGGCATCCAGCATGTCGCACCGGTCGATGAATTTCCGCCGGAAAAGTGGGATGCGATCATCGCGATCAATTTGTCTTCGGTATTTCACGCAACGCGTGCGGCGATCCCCGGCATGAAGACAAAAAACTGGGGACGCATCATCAACATCGCCTCTGCGCATGGATTGGTTGCCTCCCCCAATAAATCCGCTTACGTCGCGGCGAAACACGGCGTGGTCGGGTTTACCAAATCCGTTGCGCTGGAATTGGCTGAAACCGGTATCACGGCAAATTCAATCTGTCCGGGATTCGTGCTGACGCCGCTCGTCGAAAAACAAATCGTCGATCTCGCCGCGCAAAAAAATCTGCCGCGTGAAACCGTGATCCGCGATGTGTTGCTGGCACCGCAACCATCAAAACAATTTGTCACCATTGATCAAGTCGCGGCATTGGCACTCTTCCTTGCCTCGGATAACGCACAATCGATGACCGGCGCTGCGTATTCAATCGATGGCGGCTGGACCGCGCGGTAGTCGCGAAAACCGGGCGCCTCGATGCCGCAACGATCCATTCGCAGTGTATTGGTCACCGGCTTCACGCCTTTCGCCGGCGAGGAGTCCAATCCGTCCTGGGAAATCGTCAAGGAATTGCCCGACAGCATCGCCGGTTATCGGATTGAAAAACTCAACGTGCCGACCGAATTCGGCAAAGCTATTGATGTCGCCGCCAAAGTGATCGATAAATTACAGCCGAAAGTGGTGCTGTGTTTTGGGCAAGCGGGCGGTCGATCGCGCATGAGTGTCGAACGTGTGGCGATCAATGTCGATGATGCGCGGATTGCCGACAACGCCGGCAAACAGTTGATCGATGAACCGATTCGACGCAACGCGCCGGCCGCCTATTTTTGCACGGTGCCGGTGAAGGCGATGGTGGCGAACATGGTGCGCGCCGGTGTACCGGCCGAAGTCTCGAATAGTGCCGGCACATTTGTCTGCAATCACTTGATCTATGGCGTGCTGCACCACATCGCCACACAAGGCTATGCC
>JAYTUX010000389.1:0-4398 GCA_043744315.1 Betaproteobacteria bacterium
TGTTTGCCACACAATTCGATTCAACGCCTGCGTACCGACGCCGCCAAGGGCGGAGTGCTGCGCGTCGCCGCCGAAGGTTGACCAGGCGGGCCCGATCGCAGGCTGAATGGGTGGCGGATCGGGTGGCGGAACAGCGGCGGTCGGCGCGCTTCCACCGCCACCACCGCAGCCGTACATTGCGACGAGGGCCATCATGATGAACGCGTACGGTCCCCGCACGCTATGCCGCCTTTGCCGCTTCATGGCGTTGGAATCGCGCACATGGTTTTCACACAGAAACTGCCAGGAAGCGACGCTCGAACATCAACTCACCTCTGCAAGGTGTCCGATTAGTCGATCGACTTCATCCGCCGAATTGTAGTGCGCCATCGACACCCGCACCACGCCGCCCTGCGCACGCAAACCGAGCGCATCGATCAATTGCGTCGCGTAAAAGTCACCGAAGCGAATGCCGATATTGAATTTGTCCAGATGCCGAACCACGTCTTCCGACTGCATTCCCGCGACTGCAAAACTGATGGTCGGCAATCGGACGTCTTGCACCGCATGATGCATGCCGATGATGCGAACATTGTCTTGGTTTCGTAAAAATGCCAGGAGTTTTTCTGCCAGCACTTCCTCGTGGCGCGCGAACCGGTCGAACGCATATTGCATGCGTTTCCTGTTTCCACCCGTCGCGCCAAAGTCCGTCCCGATATCGATCAAATACTCAGCAATGGCCGCACATCCGTACGACAATTCAAAATTCACATTGCCCGGCTGCAGCTTGTACGGCAAATCGTCTTGAGCGATGAAGTGATGATTGAGCGTCGGCAACGTGAGCAATAATTCACGCCTGCCCCACAACACCGCATAGTGCGGCCCGAATACTTTGTAAAAACTGAAAACATAAACGTCCGCCCCACTTGCCTGCACATCAACCAGCCGATGCGGCGCATAGGCGACGCCATCGACACACAGGCGCGCACCGACCGCATGCACGCGCTGCGCGACCTCCGCGACCGGATTGACCGTGCCAAGCACGTTCGAGGCGTGGGTCATTGCCACCCACTTGGTACGCGCGTTAAGCAATCGATCCAGGTCGTCCAGCGTTAGTTCAAAATTGTCACGATTGATCTTCCAGACTTTCACAATCGCGCCGGCACGTTGCAGCCGAGTCCAGCCACCGATATTCGCTTCGTGATCGCAATCGGTAACGATGATTTCGTCACCCGCGCGGATACCCGGCAGGATCGCGTGTGTCAGTAGAAACATGAGGCCAGTGGTGGAGCCACCCATCACCACTTCTTCGTCATGTGCAGCGTTGATCAGCTCCGCAATGGTGCGTCGGGCCAAAAGCACTTTTTCCTCCGCCAGCACCGATTGTCGGTAGCTTGCGCCAAGTTGCACGCTAGTGGTCAGCAGATAGTCATGGATGCGGTCGGCAACGCGTTTCAATACCTGCGAGCCGCCGGCGTTATCCAGGTAGATGCAATCGGCATTGAGCGCAGGGAACTCCGCGCGCACGCGATCAAGTGCAGCCGCATTCATGATGTGAGCCTCAATTTCAAGATGTCGTTCTCCCGATCGTGCCGAAGGTTGATCGAGATTTGCGTTTCACGGGTTACGCCTCGCCCGCAAAGGCGTAAGTATTCTTGCCGGTCCGCTTGACCGCGTACATCGCCTGATCCGCGCGGCGCATCAGAGAGTCGCGGTCACCGCCGTCGTTCGGGAACAACGCGATGCCAATGCTTGCTCCCAGCGTGAACACTTGCGCGTGCCATTCGATGGGCACACCAACGGCGGCCACCAGTTTCGCGGCGAGCTGCGCAATATCCAGGCGTTCCTTGACCTTGCCGATGATCACCACAAATTCGTCTCCGCCGACGCGCGAAACCGTATCCTCTACGCGCACGGTTTCGCTTAGTCGGCCGGCAATAACGCGCAGGCAATGGTCGCCCGCTTCGTGACCGGCCGTGTCGTTGACTGCTTTGAACCCGTCAAGATCGATGAACAAAAGTGCGACTTTTCCGCCTGCTCGTTCGGCGTGCCGGCACGCCACCTCGAGACGGTCATTCGCAAGCCTCGGCACCGGCAGACCGGTCAGGGAATCAAAGTTGGCGAGCCGCGCGATTTCATCGCGCTGCTGGCTGATTTCGCGCACAAGATCGTCGGTTGAACGCTGGTAATAGGTCACCATCATCATCAGGCTGGCGAAGAAAAACGCCGACGCCATGAAATGCACCGCCCATTGATTTGTGCTGGTCGCGATGGTCGCGGCAGATGCCGGCAATTGCAAGTGGCCGCTGATATGCCCAAAGGCGACGAAAAAAAGAAACAGGGCAATCGCACCAGACAAAATGAATACCATTCGCCGGCTCGCAAACAACGCCAGCAACAACACGGCGACGGGAAAAAACCAAACGCCGCCCGAGAGCAGGCCGAGAAAATAAACGCCCGTGGTGCCGACGGCCAAATTGAACAAAATCGCCGAGGCCGCCTTGAACGTCGCGGAAAACCGCGCGCGAAAAAATGTCAGCGCCAACGTCAATGCCAATAGCCATATCTGTGCGGAGTAAATCGGCAGCCAACCGGTAAAATTTGCGCGGCTGATCGACACGACAAGGGCCAGCGCACCCATTCCCGCCCACATGATCAGCAGCCGATCGATAAATTCTTCCTGCCATGCAGCGGATTTGGTGGTTGGCGATAGGTCAGCTGCGTTAATCATCCCTGCATTTTAACCGCGCGCAAGGATTGTTCTAGTCAATTAAGTTCTAGTCGTTGGGGCACCACAACCGCGGTGAATTTGCTTGCACCGTTTCCGCAGCAATCGCGCGCAATTTGGTTTGTGTGCCATCGTCCACACTGAACTGCGGCAACGCCGGCAAATTCATCGGTGAAAGATTGGAGAACGTTGCATAGATGATCAAGGCCGCAAGGAAAGCGCCCGCGGGGGCGGAGTGATTGCCGTCGCGGTCGTGCAATACCAGCTGCGGATGCCGCAATATTGCGACATCAAAGGCTTGCGGAATCGGCGCGATGCACGCCGGCTGTTTGCGTGCGATCGATACATGCAGATCGACGATGCGCCGCGTTTCAGCAACGTCCTTCCGGGACCATTCTGGAAACAGTATTGGCAGCGCGCTTTGCATTCGCGACAATCGAATCAGCTCTTCTGCCTCCGCTGTCGAATACGAGAATTAACCGCTGCTGCTGTATTTCTGTGCTTGCAGAACGACGAAACTCCAGTTCCGGCTATGCTGCAAATTGAGCGAGGCCGTGTCGGCGAGCCGTTCTTCGAGAAACATCCAACCAGGTGCTTCCACGGCCGTCACCGATTTCGATGGATAGCCCGCGCGCATCATCGCCGCAACCATCCCGGTAAGATTATTGACCGAGGTATGGCTGTTGCCCATGAATAGCAGATTGATGTCGGCGCCCACCGCGGGTGCAGACGCCGGTGCCGATACCGGAGCGGGTGTTACAGCACCGCCACCCGAACCGCATGCGCCAAGAAGCGACGCGACCAATATCAATGCAGTGATGCGTGCGAAGCCGAAGGAGCTATATGCCCCATGTCATACGCGCCAGGATCTGGACTCAGGCGCATTCTGGCACGTCTCAGTCACCCTGCATCGGTACCGCATTTGTCGCGGTAGCAGTGCTGCGCTTTCTACGCGACTGCGCCGCAACTACCAGTTGCTTCAACAGTCGATAGATCAGACGAATGAGCAGCAAGGTGAGAATTGCCTCAAAAAAAGTCAGCACAAACGCGATGAACGCATTTCCGCGCTCCTCACGCAAGTGAAACTTGGCAATCGCCCGATCACGGGCGATCTCGATCGAGTCATAAAACGTTGGCACCACCAACAGCGTAAGAATGGTCGAGGTGATGGTGCCGCCAATAATCGCGATCGCCATCGGCCGGTAGAATTCGCCACCCTCGCCCAAACCGATCGCCACCGGCAACATGCCCGCGATCAGCGCGAAGGTCGTCATTAAAATTGGCCGCAAACGCACGCGCCCCGCGTGCATCAGCGCTTCCTCGCGGCCCACGCCCTGGGCTTCTTCCTTGCGCGCGCAATCGAGTAGCAAAATCGCGTTCTTGGCAACCAGGCCCATCAGCATGATGACGCCGATCAGGCTCATCAAGTTAAGTGTTCCGCGTGTCGCCAGCAGTGCCAGCACCACACCGATGAGACTCAGCGGCAATGACAACATGATTGGTAACGGTGCGGTAAAGGACCCAAACTGAATCACCAGCGTGAAATACATGAGCCCGATACCCATCACCAGCGCGATACCCATCTCGGTGAAAATTTCTTTTTGCTCGCGCGAGGCACCGCCCAGCTCCAGACCATAGCCCGCCGGAAAGTCAATCTGCTTTGCGATTTTCAATGCGTCGGCCGTCACTTC
>JAYTUX010000390.1:0-15918 GCA_043744315.1 Betaproteobacteria bacterium
TGTCGATCCCTGAAAATACTCTCGATCCGTCAATACCGACAGGCACGCCGCACCGTGGCTTTCATAGCTCTGTGCAATTGTCGCAGGCTCAAATCCACCACCGAGTTTCGCGCGGAATTCCCCTGCACTCGGGCTTGCGCGTTTGATTTCCGCGATGACGGCGACGTCGCCGTTCGCATGCCGCGCGCGAATTGCGCCGACAAAATCGCGAACGGGAGACGCCGAAGCGGCGCGTTCACGCAGCGCCTCAAGCGACACCGCGGCACGCGCGGCGGCAACTTCGCGGCGTTTGGTCGCGAGAATTTTTTGCAGTATGTCGCTCATTGCGCCGGTATTGACGACGTAAACGCAATCAACTCTTCCAGCTTCTTGCGTGCGCCGCCCGATTCGATCGCGTCCCGCGCCTTGGCAACACCACCCCATAAATCACTTGCCACGCCGGAGACATAAATTGCTGCGCCCGCGTTCAACAACACGATGTCGCGCGCGGGTCCGGGCTGATTATCAAGCACCGAACGCACCATTTTTGCAGAGGCGCCCTTGTCTGCGGCGGTCAGGGCCTCGATCGGTGCGGTATCCATGCCGAATTGCTTGGGTTCGATCTTGAATTCGGTAATGAATCCGCGCTTCAATTCGGCGACCAGCGTGGGGCCGCTCAGGGTGATTTCATCGAGCCCGTCAACTCCATGCACAATCATCACATGCGTTGAGCCGAGTTCTTTCAATACTCGCGCCTGAATGCCTACCAGGTCGGCATGAAATACACCCATCACTTGATTGGGCGCACCGGCCGGATTGGTGAGCGGGCCAAGAATATTCAAAATAGTGCGCATGCCGAGCTCTTTCCTCACCGGTGCCGCGTACTTCATCGCGGGATGATGGTTCGGAGCGAACATGAAACCGAGGCCGACTTGCTTGATGCTTGCTGCCACCTGCACTGCATTCAAATTCACATTTACGCCAAGCATTTCGAGCACGTCTGCGCTACCCGATTGCGAAGACACCGAGCGCCCCCCGTGCTTGGCAACTTTCGCACCCGCCGCTGCGGTCACAAATGCCGCTGCGGTGGAAATATTGAACGTGTGCGCCTTGTCGCCGCCGGTACCGCAGGTATCGACCAAATTCGGCAGGCCGGCGACGTCAACTTTCGTCGCGAATTCACGCATTACCTGCGCGGCCGCCGCGATCTCGGAAACCGATTCGGACTTGACATGTAATCCCATCAGGATCGCCGACAACTGCACAGGCGAGACTTTGCCTTCCATGACCTGGCGAAACAAATCGACCATTTCATCAAAAAAGATTTCGCGTTTGTCGGACAACCGGTTAATGGCTTCTTGCGGGCTGAACATCGTCACACCTTCACATTCAGAAAGTTTTTTAATAGTGCATGACCGTGCTCGGTCATGATCGATTCGGGATGAAACTGCACGCCTTCGATGGGCAGCGACTGGTGGCGTACGCCCATGATCTCGCCATCATCCGTCCATGCGGTGACCTCAAGACAAGTCGGCAAACTCTCGCGCTCAATCGCCAACGAGTGATAGCGGGTAATGCGATAAGGCGAAGGCAATCCGGCGAATATACCTTTGCCGGAATGTGTCAGCGAGGAAGTCTTGCCGTGCATCAACGCGCGCGCGTGAATGATCCTGCCGCCATATGCCTGGCCGATACATTGATGGCCAAGGCAGACACCAAGAATCGGAACCTTGCCTGCAAATTTTTCGACGACCGGAACCGAGATGCCCGCTTGCAGCGGCGCGCACGGGCCGGGTGAAATGACAATCCGTGCGGGTCCAAGTTTGGCGATTTCAGCAACGGTGATTTCGTCGTTGCGCTTCACCAGAACGTCTTCGCCCAGTTCACCGAAGTATTGAACGAGATTGAAGGTGAAAGAATCGTAGTTGTCGATCATGAGCAGCATGCGTTAACTCCTCACGATGGATTGGTATCGATACCGGCGGAGACCATCTCCGCCGCTCGTAACAAGGCGCGTGCCTTGTTTTCGGTTTCCTGCCATTCAAGTTCAGCAACCGAATCCGCAACAATACCGGCCGCTGCCTGCACATAAAGCGTGCCGTCTTTCACCACCCCGGTACGAATCGAAATCGCCAGATCCATATTGCCGTTGAAACCCAGATAACCCGCCGCACCCGCATAAACGCCGCGTTTGCTCGGCTCCAATTCATCAATGATTTCCATCGCGCGCACTTTCGGTGTGCCGGTCACAGTGCCGGCGGGAAAGGTGGCGCGCAGCAAATCGATCGGGCCGACATCGTCGCGAATTTCGGCGTCCACATTCGACACCAGATGCATCACATGCGAATAACGCTCGACCACAAATTGCTCGGTCACTTTCACGCTACCGGTTTTAGCGACGCGGCCCAAATCGTTGCGCCCCAGATCGATCAACATCAAATGCTCGGCGAGCTCCTTGGGATCATTACGCAATTCTTGTTCGAGCTCACGATCGCGCTCTGGCGTGGCGCCGCGTTTGCGCGTGCCGGCAATCGGGCGCACGGTAATTTTTTTGCCCTCCTGGCGCACCAGAATTTCCGGTGATGCGCCAACAATCTGAAAATCTCCCAAGTTGAAAAAGAACATGTAGGGGGAAGGGTTGATTGATCGCAATGCGCGATAGAGATTGATCGGCGGCGCATCGAAGGCCTGCGAAATCCGCTGTGAAATCTGCACCTGCATGATGTCGCCGTCGACAATGTAGCGTTTGCATTTCGCGACAGCCTTGAGAAAGGCCTCGCGGCCAATCTCGGATACCGGTGCTGCGCTGGATTGCGCGTTGCCTTCCGGCACATATACCGGCAACGGTGCCTGCGCCCTCAGTCCCAATCGCAATTCGGTCAAACGCCGCTGCGCATGCGCGTGCGCTTTCGCGGCGCTGCCGTGCGCGGTGACATCGACATACACGATCAAATGCAACTTGCCGGACAGGTTATCCACCACCGCGAGCTCATCAGAAAGCATGAGCACGATGTCGGGAACGCCGAGCACATCGACTTTCTTCTCATGATCTTCCTGCTCGAGTTTGCGCTCGATATAGCGGACAGTGTCATAACTGAAATAGCCCGCGAGGCCACCTGCAAACCGCAGCGCGCCTTCTATCGGTGCCGCCTTGAATCGCTTGCGGTATTTCTCCACAAACGTGAGCGGATCATCGACGAACACATGCTCTAACGTCTCGGTTTCACCTCCAGGTTTGGCGCGCACGACGGCGCACTCTTTGCCGCGCACGCGCAACCATTCCCGCGCCGGCAGTCCGATGATCGAGTAGCGGCCGAAGCGTTCGCCGCCAATGACCGATTCCAACAGGTAGGAGTATGGTTTGTTCGCAAGCTTGAGATAAATCGACAGCGGCGTGTCGAGATCCGCGAAGGTCTCAAGCGTGACGGGGATTCGGTTGTAGCCACGCGCAGAGAGCGCGGCAAATTCGGATTCAGTCATGATCTTTCAGCCGTGATGCAATGGATCGTACAAGAACGGAAATGCGGGGGAGGCAATTGGCCGCGTTTAGCGCCAGTCATGCCATCGCCAGATCCATGCTTGTGTGCTGAAAGTCATTTGAAATGTGCCAAATTTGACAGTGAGAAATTTGCGGCAAAAAAAATATGACAGCGTTCAATTACGTTGCAAGCTTAACAAATTTAAGCGCCGCCGGCACATCGTCGATGAACGCGTCGCAATCCAGGCCGCGCAATTCCTGGCCTTCGTTATAGCCATAGGGAACGATAAATACCGGCGAGCCTGCCGCGCGGGCTGCTTCAGCGTCGTTCAGCGAGTCGCCGATCAAAAGCATTTCGGCAGTTGCGCAGCCAAAGAATTCTGCCGCATGCCGCAACGGCAATGGGTGCGGCTTTTTCTCCGCCAGCGAATCACCGGAAAGGATGATTTCAAAATAGTCCGCGAGGCCGGTTTGTGCGAGCAAGGGCAAGGTGAATTTCTCGGCTTTGTTGGTGACACATCCGAGGCGAAAGCCTTTTTCCTTTAGCGCATTCAAGCCATCGACAACGCCCGGATAAGGCGCGGATGTATCGCCAAAACACTTTTCGTATTGCCGCTCGAAATTGGCGACTGCCACTTTGAGCGCCGTCGGCCCGACGTCACCAACGGCATCTTTCAACGATTTCGACACCAGATTGGCGAAGCCTTTCCCGACAAAGGTGCGTATCAATGCAGGTTCCAATGGCGCGAAGCCGAGTGACGCGCGCATCTTATTCGCCGCCGCGGATATATCGCCGACGGTATCGAGCAGCGTGCCATCCAGATCAATCAGCACTGCTTTCAGCGACAGTGGAAAGGTAAATTTTGGCTTGGCGCGAAAGCGAATCTTCTTGACGGCGACTGCATTTTCCAACGGGCTATCACCCGGAACGCCAATATCGGCGGGCGTTTCCAAGGCTTTTCCTCCAAGATGCCCGCCGTTGCTGGGTTCCAGGGCTATGCCTTGGGGAAACTCTTGGGTCATCCCGCCATTCATTTTCCCGCCTTGGTAAGCTCGACGCGCATTGCAGCAATTGTCGCCGCGTAATCTTTCTGCCCAAAGATTGCCGAACCCGCGACAAAGGTATCCGCGCCGGCGGCCGCGATTTCAGCAATGTTTTCCGTCTTGACCCCGCCATCGACTTCGAGCCAGATGTCGCGCCCGGATTCAATGATTCGCTTTTTCGCCTCGCGCAATTTCATTAACGCGGCGGGGATGAATTTCTGCCCGCCAAATCCCGGGTTGACCGACATGATGAGTATCAGATCGACCTTTTCAATGACATAGTCGAGGTAAGTCAGTGGCGTCGCCGGGTTGAACACCAGACCCGCCTTGCAGCCGCAATCGTGAATCAACGATAGCGTTCGATCGATGTGATCAGACGCCTCGGGATGAAAACTGATGATCGACGCGCCAGCTTTCGCAAAATCCGGCACGATGCGATCGACGGGCTTGACCATCAGATGCACATCGATCGGCACAATATTTCCTCTCGCGGTCACCGCATGCGGGCGAACCGCTTCGCACACTAGCGGCCCGATCGTCAGATTCGGCACGAAATGATTGTCCATCACGTCGAAGTGAATCACGTCGGCACCCGCCGCGATCACGGCGCGCACTTCCTCGCCCAATTGGGCGAAGTCGGCGGAGAGAATTGACGGCGCAATGCGATATTTCATGATCTCGAATTTTACGCGATTAACGGGTGATTCCATCGGCGCATCAGTTGAACAAACGCCTTGAACGACCAAGGCCCGCCCCGCGAACCATGTTAGGATTCCGCGCATGAGCATTGACCAAAAACCTGCCAAAAAATATGCCGTTGATGTGACCGCGCAGGCGTTTTATCTGCCGGATCAATCGGACGAAGAAAACGATCAATACGTTTTCGCCTACACCATTCGCATCACCAACACCGGCGATGTCGCCGCCAAAGTCGTGAGCCGCCACTGGATCATTACCGATTCCGATAGCCAAGTGCAGGAAGTGCGAGGCATGGGCGTGGTCGGCGAGCAGCCCACCATCAAGCCTGGCGCATCGTTCGAATACACCAGTGGCTCGTCGCTATCGACCATGGTCGGCACCATGCGCGGCACGTATCAAATGTCGGCGGAGGACGGCACCAAATTTATCGCGCAAATTCCGGAATTCACGTTGTCGGTGCCACGCGTATTGCACTGAACCGTTACCTTCACCGCCGTTAGCGCGGCGGATTCTCAGGTGGGTTCGGCGGTTGCTCGGATTTTTTTTCGCTTTTCGGAAAAGTCCACCAGACAATAAAGATCGCGACGCCGAACGCCAAAAAGACTTGCAGAAATACCCACGCCATTTTGCGTTCTCCAAAAGGCCTGTGCAGGCCGTTGTTATACTGCCCGCACTATGCCATTGACCTTCCCGCCCGTCCAGAATTCTCGCCGAATCGCGCCTTTCTTTCTCGTGACATTGATCTGCCTCGCCGGCTGTGTCGCGACACCGGCAACAGTTCCACCGCCAATTTGTGCAACATCTGCGCCCGTTTGTGTCGCTTGCCCTGCGTGCGCGGTGTCCACGCCGGAACCGATTGAAATTCCCGTGAACGAAGTGCCACCGCCGGAATCCGCGCGCGGCCATCTCGAAAAGAGCCAGTGGGACGAGCTACCCGGATTCAATGCCGACAATCCCATCGACGCACTTGCCGCGTTCAAACAAAGTTGCACGATTCTCGTCACCAAGCCGGAATGGCAAACGGTGTGCAATCTCGCCATCGCAGTATCGGCGAGTGCAAAATCGGATATCGTCAGCGCGTTTTTTCGCACGAATTTTGTACCTTACCGCGTTGTCAATGTTGACGAGTCCGAAACCGGCACCGTCACCGGCTATTACGAACCGCTTTTGCGTGGCTCGCGCGTGCAGACAGCGCAATTTCGCTACCCGGTTTATGCCCCGCCACAGGACTTGATCTCCATTGACCTGAGTGACGTCTACCCTGATCTCAAATTTCGCCGTCTGCGTGGGCGTCTGGTTGGCAATAAACTGGTGCCATATCTGGATCGAAGCGAAATCGGTGGAGAAGCGGCCCCGTTAAAGGGTCTTGAAATCGCGTTTGTCGATAACGCAGTGGAATTGTTCTTTCTGGAAATACAAGGTTCCGGACAAATTCTGCTGCCCGATGGTAGTCGCCTGCGCGTCGGTTACGCGGATCAGAACGGTCATCCCTTTCGTTCACTTGCAGGCCTATTGATTCGACGTGGAGAAATCAAGGCTGAACGTGCGTCGATGCAAGGCATCAAGGAATGGGCGCGGCGCAATCCACGCAAGGTGCGGCAATTTCTCAATGCCAATCCGAGTTTTGTTTTCTTTCGTGAGTTGCCAGGCGATTTATCCGGTCCGATCGGCACCCTTGGTGTGCCACTTACGGCCGAGCGCTCGATTGCGGTGGATCAGCGCGTTATTCCGTTGGGCGTTCCGGTATTCTTGTCGACGACCTTTCCGGGCACCAAGCAGGAACTTAACCGCCTGATGGTCGCGCAAGACACAGGTGGCGCAATCAACGGCGCCGTGCGGGCCGACTTTTTTTGGGGTTTTGGCGATGATGCGGGCGCAATTGCCGGGCGCATGAAGCAACGCGGGAAGATGTGGGTGCTGTTGCCAAATGGCTATGAGCTGGCGCCAAATACCATTCAATCGCCGAAAACGAAAAAGGACTAACCTTGACCATTGCCTACTGGTGCGTACTTGCCGCAGGATTGCTACCCTTCATTGCCATCACATTTGCCAAGTGGGACAAAACGTATTTGCGCGGAAACATCTCGCCGCGCGACTGGGAAGCCAAGCTGCAAGGCATGCCATCGCGCGCGCACGCCGCCCATCTCAACAGCTTTGAAGCCTTTCCCCTGTTCGCGGCGGCGGTTATTATCGCGAGCCTCTGCAAAGCACCGCAAACGTCGCTCGATTATGTCGCGATCGCTTTCGTGTTTGCGCGCGTCGTCTACCTCGGATGCTATTTGGCCAATCTCGCAACGTTGAGAAGCCTCGTTTGGATGGTGGGAATGGCATTAAACGTCTGGATATTTTTTATGGCCGCCAAGGCGGGCAGTTGAGTATCTACTCGGTTCCACTCAGCAAACAAAAACGGCCGCTGCCGCGACCGTTTATTTATTGCATACATGTGGGATTATTTTTTCGCGTCCCCGCTGCTCGCCACCGCGACCAACTTGGCTTCTATTTTTTCCCTCGGTAACGCGCCAGTGATGCGTTCGCCGTCCTCAAAAATCGTGACTGGTGTGCCGTTCATCCTCAGCTTATGGCCCAGTACAACGAATTTCTCTATCGGATTTTCGCAAGTACCCTTTGTGGTCGGCGGCTTGGCTCGAAGCATCGTGTCTTGCCACGCTTTCAACTTGTCCGTTGAACACCAGATTGCCTTTGATTTTTCAATTGAATCCTGCGAGAGGATCGGGTAAGGAAAGATGTAGGCGGTGATGTTCTCCATCGCGTTGATGTCCTGTTCGAACTTCTTGCAATAGCCGCAATTGGGATCTTCAAAAATCGCCATTTTGCGTGCGCCGGTGCCACGCACCAGCTTAATCGCCTGCGCAAGCGGCAATTCATTGAAGTTTATTGCCGACAGTTTTTGCAGGCGTGCTTCGGAAATATTTGCCCGCGTCGATGTATCGATAAGCGTACCCAAAAGCAGAAAACTCACCTTTGTGTCGGTGTAGATGATTTCGCCGCCGGAATAAACTTCATACAAATCGCCATAGCCTGCCTTGGTGACGGTGTCGGCCTTGATGTCCGGATACCTTTTCTCAAGCTCTTTTTTGACATCATCGGGATTGGCAGATACGACGCACGATAGCGCCGCAAGCAAAGTGAGTGCGGCCAAGGCGGCGGATCTAAGTATTTTCACGAAGTGTCCTTGAAGGCAATGGGAATGTGATTCGATTTGAATGAATTGGTTCCGAAACATGTATACGGAAGTGGCTTCAGCGCGACGCGTAGTTTATCAGCAGCGACTTTGCGACCGGAAAACGATTCAACCACCTGATGCCATCGTTTCGCAGCCAGCGCGCCGTCGCGCGGTCGCTCATGTGCAGACCCCGCAGCCGATCGGTCAATTCGCCGACCGCAAACGCCGATTCGCGTGCGCCGCGCTCATATCTGCGCAGTACCGCCAAGTCGCCAATCGCCGACAGTTTTGAGCGTCCCCGCAATGCCTCGACCATGCTACGCACATCGGCGAATCCGAGATTGACGCCCTGACCGGCGAGTGGATGGACGGTATGAGCGGCATCGCCGATCAACGCCAATCCGGGAACGACCCAATTCCGCACAACAGACCGGGCAAGCGGAAAACGCGCGATCGGCGAGACCAGCTTGAGTGAACCCAGCGTCGAGTGGCCCGCCAATTCTACCGACCGACAAAATTCTTCCGCGTCTTCGCTCGGCAATGCCTTCGATGTTGCCCTGTTCAACGACCAGACAATCGAAATATGTTTCCTGGGCAGCGGCAGATACGCCAACACGTCAATGGCGGTGAACCATTGGCGTGCAATATCGCCATGGTGATGTTCGGTCGAAAAATTAGCGACGACGCCATCGCTGTCGTAGTCGGTCACTGCCACGTCGATGCCGGCCAATTTCCTGACTAGGGAATGGCCACCATCGGCGGCCACCAGTAAATCGGATTCGAATCGCTGACCATCGGCAAGCACAATTTCACGTCGATTGCCGCGAGATATTTGCAGTCTCGTCGGCGATACGCCGCGGTGAATATTGACACGACCCATCTGCGCCAATCGTACCTCCAGCGCACGCATCAGTGCCACATGTTCGACAATGGTCGCCAATGATTGGCCCGTGTTGAAATCGATCTGACTGCGACCCGTATCATCGGCGCGATCGCCATACACCTCCATGGCACGTACGCTCGCGATTCGCGCGGGCGGCAGTCCCACACCCAGTTCGGCGAGGAAATCGAGTGTTGCGGGGGACAAAGCGTACACGCGATGATCAAATGGTTCGGGAAAATTATCCGGTGCGGCGCTGCCTCGCTCAATGACATCAACCGAGATGCCGGGAAACATTGACGCGGCCAGCGCCAATGCAAGCCCAACCGGGCCGCCACCGACAATCAACAGGTGCGCATTCATCCGTTCGCTCAGATCAGCGCCGCGCGCCGAACAACATGCGCCGGGCAATTGCTCGCCGCGCAAACGGCAGCATATCGACAGCAGCAAGACCAATACCGCGCGACAACCGCGACAACAGATGATCACTACCAAATGCGCCCACCAGAAAATCGGTGAACCCGACGCTGCGATCAACGTCGGTATCCCGCGAGTGGCCGTATTGCTGAAGCGTCGCCGCGACCTCGCTGGGCAGCCGGACATGGCCAAGTCGTTGAGACAATTCATCAGCGTCGCGCAGCCCCAGATTAAAGCCCTGCCCTGCCACTGGGTGCAATGCTTGAGCCGCGTTGCCGATCACCGCGACACGCCCCGCCACGCGCGTTGAAACCGTTCGCAATTTCAATGGAAAGTCGCGGCGATTCGAAATCGACAGAAACCTCCCCGCCCGTGTACCGAAATGCGTTTGAAATGCGGCCACAAAGTCATCATCGCCAAGCGACTTCAATGTTTCGATCCTTATTGCCGGCGCGACCCACACCATTGAATATTCATGATCGCCACCGTGCGGCAACAGCGCCGCCGGGCCATCAGGAGTGAATCGCTCGTAGGCACATCCTCGATGCGGGCGGTCGGTGGCGATATGCGCGAGCAAGGCGCGTTGCCCATAGTCTTTCTCCTCAACGTGGAGCGAAGGCACCTTGTCAAGATTGGCACCGCCATCGGCCAGAATCACCGCATCCACGCTTAGGGCTCGCTCGATTTCACCTTGCATGAACCGCACGGAAACGCCTTCTGTCACTTCATCGAACGCCAGTGCCACGGCCCCGCGAAGCACGGGAATTTTCTGCGTCTCAAGCTGGCGGTCAAGTGCGGTTTGCAAATCGGCGTACGACACCACGTAGCCTAGCGCCGGCACGTTGGCGTCAAAATGCGACAAACGCATGCGCCCGAAACCGCCGCGCTGCGAGGTGTGAATCGTCAATATTTCAGTCGCCGCAAGTTGATCGCCCCACACCCCGCAGGTCGAGAGAATTTCCCTGCTGCCATGGGAGAGTGCGAGCGAGCGCGTTTCGCGCGAAGATCCTTCGCGCGCTTCGAGCAACGTCACGCGAATGCCGCGACGCGACGCGAGTAATGCAAACGTGGCGCCGACCGGACCTGCACCGACAATGGCTACGCTCGTCATGCAGCGACCGACCTGTTTGTGATGTGGAAAACGCAGGTGCCCCTGCTTGACTCGCGAGTCGACGACGGCAGCGAGGCGTCGCCAGTAAGACAAAATATGGCGGTTGCGCTCACATTAGCCGCAAGTCAGTGCCTCGACATCCTTCACCGCTTTCGGGCAGCTCGCCGTCAGATTCAAGTTGCCTTTTGCGGTGACCAGAATGTCATCCTCAATGCGCACGCCGATGTCCCAGAAATGCTTTGGCACGTTGTCCGCCGGGCGGATGTACAAGCCCGGCTCGACCGTGACCACCATTCCAGGCTGTAGCGCAACCCACTTGCCGTCGCGTCGGTATTCGCCCGCGTCGTGTACATCCAGCCCCAGCCAATGGCCGGCACGGTGCATGTAGAACTGCTTGTAGGTTTCCTTTTCAAGCACGCTCGCGAGCGAACCTTTGCACAGCTTCAAATCGATCAACCCCTGCGCGAGCACTTTGTTCGCGACCTCGTGATAGTTGCCGAACGCGGCACCCGGTTTTACCGCCTTGATGCAGGCCAATTGCGATGCCAGTACGAGCTCGTAAATATCGCGTTGCGGGCCACTGAATTTTCCAGCGACCGGAAAGGTGCGGGTAATATCGGCCGCATAACTTTCCAGCTCGCACCCGGCGTCGATCAACATCAAATCGCCTTTTTTCAGTTGGGCGGAATTTTCGCGGTAGTGCAATACGCAGGCGTTGCCACCCGTGGCGACAATACTGCCATAGGCCGGTTGTCTCGCGCCATTTTTCACGAATTCGTGCAACAACTCCGCTTCGATTTGGTACTCGAACATGCCCGGCTTCGCGAAACGCATGGCGCGCACATGCGCATCCGACGAGATCTTGTTGGCACGCGCCATGATCTCAATTTCGGCTTTGTCCTTGATGAGCCGCATCTGGCTCACCACCGCGCGCAAATCGCGAACTTCAGCCGGTGCTGTTGCACCCGTACGTACTTTTGCACGCACCGCATTCAGCCAGCGGCTAATCGATTGGTCCCACACGGCGGACGCGCCGATCGGCGTATGAATCACATGCTGATTTGCCATCAATTCAGGAATGCGCGCTTCAAGTTCGGTGATGGAATACGCCTCATCGAACGCGAACACTTCCTTGCCAATGTGCGGGCCAAAGCGGAATCCATCCCAAATTTCCCGCTCGATATTCTTGTCGCGGCAAAACAGTATGTGGCGCGGCTTTTTGCCCAGCACGATCGCTAACACCGCGTCCGGTTCGCGAAAACCCGTCAGGTAGTAGAAATGACTATCCCAGCGGTAGTCATAATGAGTGTCGGCATTGCGCGAGGCCTCAGGCGCGGTCGCAAGCAACACCAATCCTTCTTTGAGGTGTTTAGCGATTTGTTTGCGGCGATTGACGTGTACGTTGATTTCAGGAATGACGACAGGAAAAGGCAGGGTTTCGCGTTTCATTGGTTGGGTTCACGGATAGTCAAGAAAACGTCATTGTACGCGTGGCGTTCAATGCGATCGTTTGGGGTTGCTTCGCGGGAAAATTCCTCGCAGTTGAATCAAGAATACTGCCCATCGCTCCAAATTCAGAGCACAGGCGGCGAGGCGGCAGGTGGCTTGGTTTCACCTCCGCGCATGATGTCCATCAGCGCCATCACATAGCCAGAAAGTGCATAGACCACGAACAATCCCCACAGCACGTGCGAAGGCTCGATCGTGACGACCAGATAAACGATAAAAATCACTGGCACTACCCAGAACGGCACGCTGCGGCGCATGTTGAAATCCTTGCCGCTGAAGTAGCGAATATTTGTCACCATTGTGATGCCGGCGAAAACGATCAGGCCCCACGCGATCCAGCGCACATCGCCGCCCTGAATCTGATAATCGTTCAACACCCATATCAAGCCCGCCACCAGCGCCGCCGCCGCCGGGCTCGGCAAGCCCTGAAAATACTTCTTGTCGATCACGCCGATATTGGTATTGAAACGGGCGAGCCGCATCGCCGCGCAGGCGCAATAGATGAACGCTGCCGCCCAACCCCATTTGCCCATCGGCTTTAACGCCCATTCGTACATCACCAGTGCAGGGGCTGCGCCAAATGACACCATGTCCGAGAGGCTATCGAACTGCGCACCGAATTCACTTTGCGTGCGGGTCATGCGCGCGACGCGGCCATCGAGGCCATCGAGAATCATCGCGGCAAAAATAGCGATGCAAGCAATCTCGAATTTGCCGTTCATGCCCTGGACGATGGCATAAAAGCCCGCAAACAACGATGCGCAGGTGAACAGATTCGGCAAGATGTAAATACCCTTGCGGCGGCGCTCGGGATCGAGCAGGCCCTTGCGGATTTTCGGGACGGGCGAGTTCATTAAAGTCGGGCGGCGGGCGTCGCGAGGCAACATGGGAAAGTTTTGCGCATGCCGAATTGTAGCCGTAGCGGAATGAATCGGGCGCACATTTTCAGTTAGCCTCGGAGCAACTGCCCATCTCCTCTCCCATGCACACGCCGCCTTCTGGTGCCCACATACCAGTGAAGCGGATCGTGTTTTTCGGGAACAGCAGCACGACCGTTGATCCAAGCAAAAAACGCCCCATTTCATCGCCCTTCTTGAGAGCAATCGGCGGCTCGCCGTAAGTCCATTCGCGAATTTTTTTTGAACGTGGTGGATTGACCACGCCATGCCAAACCGTCGCCATGCTACCGACAATGGTGGCGCCTACCAACACCAACACAAACGGCCCTTCGGCACCCGAAAAAACACATACCACTCGTTCATTGCGTGCGAACAATCCCGGCACGCCGCGCGCGGTCACCGGGTTCACCGAAAACAAATCCCCCGGCACATGAATCATCCGCGTCAAGCGCCCATCGCACGGCATGTGGATGCGGTGATAATCCTTCGGGCTGAGATAGAGTGTGGCGAAACTGCCATCCTGAAATTGCGCGGCAAGAGCCGCATCGCCACCGACCAGCGCGGCGGATGAATATTGATGACCCTTGGCCTGAAAAATCTGATCACCTGCGATTGCGCCGAATTGGCTGATGGATCCATCGACCGGACAAACAAAGTCCGCGCTCGCAAGCGGGCGCGCGCCCTCGCGCAACGCGCGCGTAAAAAATTCATTGAAACTCGCATAACTTGCGATATCCGCGTTCGCCGCTTCACCCATGTTCACGCCATACCGCCCGACAAACCAACGGATCAAACGCGTGGTGAGATTGCCCGCTTTGGCCTCGGCAACTTTGCCGCCGAACGCGGTAATAGCCTGTTTTGGCAAGAGGTATTGGACGAGTACATCAAAGCGATCAGACACAATAAATTCCAAAAATAGATCCCGGCGCCATTCTATCGGATGTGATTCGAGTCTCTCCTTCTAAGAGAATTCGAAACCCTAGCATTAGAGCGGCGCTACAGCACTTTTAGCTCTGTAACCTTCGTCTTTGCTTGAGTCTGAGTCTGATGTAAAAAATTCAAAAGGCCGGTTTCCCGGCCTTTTTTTCAGCATTCGCTCAATCAATTCTTCGCCTGATCCACCAACTTGTTCTTCCTGATCCACGGCATCATGCTTCTCAATTTTTCGCCGACTTCCTCGATCTGATGCTCCGCGAGCAGGCGCCGTTTGGCGGTCAAGGTCGGTGCGCCGGCTTTGTTTTCGAGGATGAAGCTTTTCGCATATTCGCCGGTTTGAATGTCCTTCAAGATCGCGCGCATTTCGCGACGGGTTTCTTCGGTGATAATGCGCGGGCCACTTACATATTCTCCGTACTCGGCATTGTTCGAGATTGAATAATTCATGTTGGCGATGCCGCCTTCGTAAATCAAATCGACGATCAACTTGGTTTCGTGCAGGCATTCGAAATAGGCCATTTCCGGCGCATAGCCGGCATCGACCAACGTGTCGTAACCCGCTTTGATGAGTTCCACAATTCCGCCGCAGAGTACCGCTTGTTCGCCGAACAAATCGGTCTCGGTTTCTTCGCGGAAATTGGTTTCGATCACGCCGCCGCGCGAGCCGCCGATGCCTTTTGCATATGACAACGCGAGATGCTTGGCCTTGCCGGAATTGTCTTTGTATACCGCGATCAACGAAGGCACGCCGCCGCCCGCAACGTAGGTCGAGCGCACCAGATGACCGGGGCCTTTGGGGGCGATCATGATCACGTCCAAGTCCGCGCGCGGCGTGACCACGCCGTAGTGGATGTTGAATCCGTGGGCAAACGCGAGCACGGCACCCTTTTTGATATTGTTGTGAACTTCACTCTTGTAAACGTCGCCGATGTTTTCGTCCGGTAACAGCATCATCACCACGTCGGCACTCTTCACAGCATCCGAAACTTCGGCCACTTTCAATCCAGCTTTCTTGGCCTTATCCCAAGAGGCGCCACCTTTGCGCAATCCAACGGTGACTTTCACGCCGGAATCGTTCAGGTTTTGCGCATGCGCGTGGCCTTGCGAGCCGAAGCCTACGATGGTGACTTTCTTGCCTTTGATGAGCGAGAGGTCACAGTCTTTGTCGTAATACACTTTCATTTTCTTCTCCAGGAGTAATGCGAGTTCAAGTTGATTTTGTTGTAATCCCCGGATCAAGTCCGGGGCAGGCTCTGAGCGCAGCGAAGGATCTTCTTGCGACGAGATCCTTAACTGCGTTAAGGATGACACTGATTGTTCTAAATGGGCGATGCAAGCATTGCAATCAAGCTTTGACGATCCACTCGCCACGCCCTAATCCACAGGCCCCCGTGCGAACGGTTTCCAGAATGAGCGAGCGGTCGATAGCCTCCAGAAACGCATCAAGTTTGTCGCCAGTGCCGGTCAATTCGATCACGTAGGTTTTTTCGGTCAAGTCGATTACGCGCGCGCGAAAAATATCGGCGGTGCGTTTCAATTCGTCACGATCTTTGCCAACGGCGCGCGTTTTCACCAGCATCAATTCTCGCTCGACATGCTTGCCTTCGTTCAGATCGACGATCTTCACCACATCAACGAGCTTGTTGACCTGTTTCGTGATTTGTTCTATCACTTCATCCGAGCCGGATGTGACGATCGTCATCCGAGAAAGGGTCGCGTCCTCGGTCGGTGCCACCGTCAGCGATTCAATGTTGTAACCGCGCGCCGAAAACAGGCCTGCCA
>JAYTUX010000391.1:0-4380 GCA_043744315.1 Betaproteobacteria bacterium
GGCGCGCGGACTACCGCCGATATTCATGCGGGTCGGCATTCACACCGGGCCCGCCATCGTCGGCAATCTTGGCGCGGCCGATCGATTCGATTACACCGCCATCGGCGACAGCGTGAACCTCGCTGCGCGGCTCGAGGGCGTGAATAAGGCGTACGGCACGGAAATTCTGGTGAGCGACAAAACCGCGCGCTTGCTAGAAGGGGCGCTGACGTTGCGGCAGGTGGATCGGGTGATTGTCAAAGGCAAGACCGAGGCCGTCGAGATATTCACGTTCTCGGACAACACCACACTAAATGAATTGACCCGCGATGCCTTGCGCGCCTATTGGGATCAACGATGGGATGAGAGCGAGGTGTTGTGGCGGCGTCTGCTTTTGGCATATCCGGACGACAAGATTGCGACGATCTATTTGGATCGCATTGCAGCGATCCGCGAAATGCCGCCGGACGCGGATTGGAATAGTGCGGTGGCTCTCGACAAGCTCTGACGCGGCTTCAACTCCTTCCGTGCTGTCATCCTGAGCACAGCGAAAGATCTTGGCAATGCGACGAGATCCTTCGCTGCGCTCAGGATGACAGCAGTTTTGGATGCCAAATTTCAGGTGACATTCTCAAGTGTCCGTCGTTGCCGCCTGCGTCTGCAAAATACGCTCCACATACCGTGCCAGTTGATCAATCTCAAGATTGACCTTGGCACCTTGCCGCAACAGTCGAATTGTCGTGACCTGATGTGTGTGGGGAATAATGTTGATCTCGAATTTGGTGCTGCCGTTGGCCGCGTCGCTCACCGTGTTCACCGTCAGTGAGACACCGTTAACGGTGATTGAACCTTTACGCGCGACAAACTTCGCGAGTTCTCTCGGCGCCTCTATTTCAAGCCGCCAAGAGGCACCGAGATCTTCCATCGCGGTCACCAGTCCGACGCCATCGATATGACCGCTGACGAGATGACCGCCGATGCGATCACCGAAACGCAGGGATTTTTCAAGGTTGACTTCGCTGCCTTGATGCAAGCCTGTGGTCAGGGAAAGTGTTTCATTGGACACATCGACCGAAAAAGTTTCCGGCCCTTTCGCCACCACCGTCAGGCAGCAGCCGCCGACCGATACCGAATCGCCGATTGAAACATTGTGCAGTCCAAGGCGCGGTGCGTTGATCGTGAGCCGAGTGTTGGCGGGGGTGACATCGGCTTTTTCGATGAGGCCGGTGGTCTCTATGATGCCGGTGAACATGTTTAGCCTTTCAGCACGTCGGCGGTGATTCTGAGGTCAATACCAATCTGACGCACGTCGGAAATTTTCAACTGCGTGCGTTCATCCAGATTTCTCAGTTCCGGCAACGCAAATAATCCACGTGCGCTATCGCCGAAAATACTTGGCGCTATGTACGCAACAACCTCATCGACCACACCCGCCGCGAGCAATGATGCATTCAATTGCGCACCGGTCTCGCCCATGACACGATTGAGGCCATGCGCGGCGAGCTGCGCCATCAACTTCAACAAATCCACTTTGCCTTTCACCGCCTCGGTCACGACACGCATGATTTCCGCGCCTCCATCGATCAACGCGCGCTCACGATCCGGCTTGTCGGCGGCGGTCGCGATCAACACATTGCCACCACGCAATATCTTCGCCGTGTCCGGCACATCAAGGCGGCTGTCGAGCAACACCCGCAGCGGCTGACGCTCGCAATACACATCACGCACCGTCAGTTCAGGATCGTCCGCCATCAAGGTACCAATACCGGTCATCACCGCGCAGGCCTCGCGACGCAGGCGATGCACATCGACGCGCGCGTCCGCACTGGTGATCCACTTCGATTGGCCATTGACGAGTGCGGTTTTGCCGTCAAGCGTGGCTGCGATTTTCAATGTGACCCATGGCCGACCACGTGTGACGCGTGCGAGAAAGGCTTTCAATTGCCGCGCCGCCTCGGCTTCCATCAACCCAATATCAACCTGAATTCCCGCTGCACGCAGGCTTTCGTGCCCCGCGCCGTCAACGCCATCGAACGGATCGTGCAAAGCCGAAACCACGCGCGCCACTTTCGCCGCTATCAGCAAATTCGAACAGGCCGGGCCGCGTGATTTGGCATGGGGCGCGCATGGTTCCAGCGTGGAATACGCAGTCGCTCCTTCCGGGGATTCGGTGCAGGCGTCCAGCGCCATCGCTTCGGCATGCGGGCGACCACCTTTTTGCGTGAAACCTTCACCGATGATTCGACCGGATTTGACGATCACGCAGCCGACAAACGGATTCGGCGTCGTGATGCAGCGCCCCAGTTCGGCGAGTTGGAGGGCGCGCGCCATTATGGCGTGATCAAAGGCGGAAAACATGACCTACTTCTTGGTCACTTCGCGGATCGCGTCTTTGAAATCTTCCACGTCCGAGAAACTCTTGTAGACCGAGGCGAAGCGCACGTAACCGACCTGGTCGAGTTTTTTCAATTCTTCCATCACCATTTCGCCGATTTTCCGCGACGGTAGTTCCTTTTTCGCTTCATTCAATACCGCTTGCTCGATGCGCTCGATCGCGTCTTCCATTTTGGCCGTCTCGACAGGCCGCTTGTGCAGCGCTCGGTGAAAACTGGTTTCGAGTTTGGTGCGTGAAAAATCTTCGCGCTGGCCGTTGGATTTCACGATCGTCGGCATGCGCAACTCGGCGTTTTCATAGGTGGTGAAGCGTTTGTGGCAGACCGTGCAACGGCGGCGGCGGCGCACCACGTCGCCTTCTTCCGACACGCGGGAATCGATGACCTGCGTTTCCTGTGCGCTACAAAACGGACATTTCATTTTTCAATGCCCGTCTGCACAATCAAGCCGTGTAAACCGGAAAGCGCTTGGCGAGCGCGGATACTTTCTCGCGCACCGCCGCGATATTGGCGTCATCGCGCGGATTGTCGAATACGTCCGCGATCAGGTTACCGGTCAATTCGGCTTCGGCCTCCTTAAAGCCCCGCGTGGTCATCGCGGGCGAGCCCAAACGGATGCCACTGGTGACGAAAGGTTTTTCCGGATCGTTCGGAATGGAATTCTTGTTGACCGTGATGTGCGCCTGCCCCAATGCGGTTTCTGCATCCTTGCCGTTTATTTTTTTCGGACGCAGGTCAACCAGCATGACGTGCGATTCGGTGCGACCGGAAACGATTCTGAGGCCACGCTTGATCAGCGTTTTGGCGAGCATGTCGGCGTTCTTCAATACTTGCTGTTGATAAATTTTGAATTCGGGCTCAAGTGCTTCCTTGAACGCAACCGCTTTGCCCGCGATCACATGCATCAATGGCCCGCCTTGAATGCCAGGAAAGATGGCCGAGTTGATCGATTTTTCGAGCTCCGCTTTCATCAGGATGATGCCGCCGCGCGGTCCGCGCAGCGATTTGTGCGTGGTCGACGTCACGACGTCTGCGTGCGGAATCGGGTTCGGATACACGCCCGCTGCGATCAAGCCGGCGTAGTGCGCCATATCGACCATGAACACCGCGCCGACTTCTTTTGAAATTCTGGCGAAACGTTCAAAATCGATCTTCAGCGAATACGCTGAGGCCCCTGCGAGAATCAGTTTTGGTCTCGATTCACGCGCGAGTCGCTCGACGGCGGCATAGTCGATCGCTTCATCTTGATCTAGGCCGTAGCTGACAATATTGAACCACTTGCCGCTCATGTTAACGGGTGAACCGTGTGTCAAGTGCCCGCCCATCGCGAGGCTCATACCAAGGATCGTGTCGCCCGGTTTCAGGCATGCGAAATAGACGGCCTGATTGGCTTGCGAGCCGGAATTGGGTTGCACGTTGGCCGCATAGCCATGCACGTCTGCGCCGAACAATTTCTTGACGCGATCGATGGCGAGTGTCTCGACCACATCGACGAATTCGCAGCCGCCGTAATAGCGCTTGCCGGGATAGCCTTCGGCGTATTTGTTGGTGAGCTGCGAGCCTTGCGCTTGCATCACGGCGGGGCTGGTGTAATTTTCCGATGCGATCAACTCAATGTGATCTTCCTGGCGACGATTCTCTTTTTCGATCGCAGCGAAGATTTCAGGATCGACGGCGGAGACGCCTTGGGCGTAATGGAAAGGTGCGGGCATGTCAGGCTCAAAGGGAAAATTGCGAATGAATGGCACGGGAAAAGCGAATGCGCCGAGCGTTTGGAACCGGGAAATACTATCACGGCACCGCAGCATATAGCGCTTCCGCGGGTCGCTGCCACTAGGGCTAGGGCGTTGCGATCACCGGGTACGTAGAAAAATAGTGGCGTTCACCAGACTGAAACGCCAAAAGTTACGCGATGTATTTCTTCTCAAACTTGAAGAAGCATTGCTAAACCAATGATTTTGTGATTATTATAAGAACTTGCTGTGTTGTGAAACGTCGCTGGCGCACT
>JAYTUX010000392.1:0-15833 GCA_043744315.1 Betaproteobacteria bacterium
CCCGCCCGCGCCTTCACCGCACTCACATCCGCACTTGAGATGGTTCCATTCGCATTGATGTCGTACTTGAAGTTTGCATTCGTCACCGCTTGGTTCACCCGCGCTTTTACAGCCGCAATGTCCGCCGCATTGACGCTGCGGCTGTTGGTCACATCGCCGACCAGGAATCCCATTGCAACCGTTGGGTTCGCGGTTCCGTTCACATTGTTGAGCGTGATCGTTACGCGCTTAGCATCGGGAATATTGGTGAGTGTGACCACGACTTCGCTGTTGCTGAAACTCACCGTCGCATTGCCGATGTCGGCATTACCCGCATCCTTAACCGTCACGCTGCCCGCGTTGGTGATCGTGGCGTTGAACTGGAACACGATCTGGTGACCTGCACCAATCATTCTCGGTTCGACGGTGACTTGCTGGTTGATGGTGGGAATGGTGCTAATGATAAGTTCCTGAATGCCCGCTGCGCCATGCACTTTTCTCGACATCACGGCATTGAGAATCAGACCACCACCAACGCCGGTACCGACACCAGTACCGAACAGGGTGACGATCTGGCTACCAGCGTTGCTGGCGAGGGCGAGCTGGCCATCGATGCCGCCGGCCAGGGCTGGGTTGAAGGTAATAGGCAGCGTGCAACTGGTGCCGGCACTGATGCTTGTGGTGCAGTTGCCGGCGACGCTGAAGTGACTGCCGCCCTTGGTGATGCTGGCACTGCTGACGATGAGCGGGGCGGTGCCGGTATTGGTGATGACGATATTGCTGGCGGTACTAGGCACGCCGACATCCTGTGGCGAGAAGCTTAGGTAGGTCTCGCCGGCGGTGGCGTTGACTTTGATGCCGGGAGTAGCTGGGGGCAGTCCGGTGCCGAACAGTGACCGCCTTTCAGGTGAACCGACCAGGCTGGAGGCCACTTGCAGTTCACCGACGGCGTCACCGGCCATGCTCGGGGTGAATCCAATGGCGAAGTTGCATTCGGTACCAGCGCTGAGCGTCGGGTTGCAGTCGGTCGATTGCAGGCTGAAGCCGGGGCCGCTGACACTGATGCCAATGCCGGTAATGGCATCGGTCAACGCCTGATTCTTGAATTTACCGAGTGCATTGCCTGTGGTACCGGTAGTCAACGTCTTGAAGTCGTAGCCAGTGGCAATTTCGGCAATCTCAATGACCGCGCTGCCGGAGGCACTCGCGGTTCCGGTGGAACTGCCGGCGGATTGGGCCACGGTGGAGATTTCGGAATCGCCACGAAGCACATTCAGTGTCGCTGTGTTGGGATTGTAGTTGCCGCTCTTGTTGCCGACTTGGCCGAAATAGTTGTCGCCCCATATGAACAACTTGCCGCGGTTATTGATGGCGGCGCTGTGGCGGCCGCCGCCGGCGATGGCGACGACGTTGGTCGGGTTGGCGACGTTGAAGGGAGTGCTGCGGTTAACGAGGCCACCGTCACCCAACTGGCTGTTGGTATTGGCGCCCCAGGTGTAGAGCGCGCCGCCGGATTTGACCGCGAGGCTGTGGTTGGCGCCGGCGGCGATAAGGGCCACGCCGGTGCCGAGCGCGGTCACGGCGACCGGCATGGATTTGTTGGCGAGCGTGCCGTCGCCAAGCTGGCCGAAGGCGTTGTCACCCCAGCTGACGGCGCTGCTGTCGGCCTTGATGGCGAGACTGTGGGCACCGCCGGCACTAACCGTAAGGACACCGCTGCCGAGCGTATTCACCGGGGCTGGAGTGGATTTACTGATCGTACTGCCGTCACCCAATTGACCGCTGGAGTTCGATCCCCAGGCCACCACACTGCCATTCGCCAGCACGGCGAGGTTGTGGCGGCCGCCGGCAGCGATGGCGGTAACACCGTTTAGTCCGGCAACTTGTACCGGGATCAAGTAGCGCGCCACACTGGTGCTGCCTTGTCCGATCTGTCCATCGACATTCAGACCCCAAGCCCAGACAGTGCCGTCACCATTCAGTGCCAGCGAATGATAGTCACCGGCTGCAATGGCGACAACATTCGAGAGGTTGCTGACCGTAACAAAGTTGGTCTCGCCATTGACGTCGAGGCCATGGCCAAGCTGGCCCGCAGCGTTGTAGCCCCATGCGAGTACCGTGCCGTCGTTTCGCAACGCGAGGCCATGATATGCACCAGATGCCGTCGCAGTGGTTGTTGCGAGGCCCGCGACCGGAATCAGCGCCGACGTACCCAGGGTGGTACCGTTTCCCAATTGACCGTTGCCGTTGTAACCCACTGCGTAAAGCGCGGCATCCGGATTTAGAACATAAGAATGGCTGTTGCCAAGCGCGACTTGCGGGATGACCGCCGTCGTGGTCGTATCCCGGCGGGTACGCACGTAAAACGTCGACGACCGACCGCTCGCACCGCCAATCGTCAGCGTCGCCGAAGTGGTTGCTGACAGAGATGCCGATGATGGCACCCGAACCACGACGGCGTTGCCATTGGACACCGTGCCGGTAGCCGAAGTGAACGGACCGCCATTGATCGAATACGAACCACCGGTGATCGCGATCGGCGACATTACGCCGGCACCCAATCCTGAAACAACAATCGGCGACGCCGCGACAAACACATTTGTCGCCGTGTCAAATTGCGAGCTGAGCTGGAATGGATTGGGAGTGGTGTTGGACAAGAGCAATTGCAGCAACCCGTCGCCGGCGACACCAACAACGGCGACAGCAATCGGCTGGTCTTCGACTGACCCGATGCCGAGCTTTCCCAGATAGCCCGCACCCCACGCATATGCGCTACCATTGCTGGCGAGTGCATGTGAATGAATGCGCCCCGCTGCGACTTGCGTGATCGACGACAAACCCGGCAATTGCACCGGCGGGTAGCGTGTCACGTGCGTGCCGTCGCCCAGTTGTCCGAAACCATTGTTGCCCCACGCAAACACCACGCCGTCGGCGCGTACGGCGAGCGCGTGCTTTCCACCGGCGGAAATTCGCACAATATTGGTGAGTCCAGGCACCTGAACCGGGATGGCGCTTTGTGGGCCAGGGTTGCCGCCAAGGCCAATACTGCCATCGTCATTAACATCGATCGCCCATACGGTCCCATCGGATTTCCGCATCAAAGCGAAATTACCGCCCCCGACAATTTCAACCACGTTGGCAATTCCGTTCAATTTCGTTGGCACGATGGTGGCGAGGCCAATACCATAGTAGCCACACGACCCCCAGTGCCAGACCGACCCATCGGCTTTCGCGGCCCATGAACAATCAATACCGAAATTGGATCCTTCGCCGCCTGCCGCGGCGATTGAAATCACATTGGCAATTCCCGCCACTTGTGCGGGTGCGAGGCGCGATTGCGTGGTGCCATCGCCAAGCTGGCCACTACCATTGCCGCCCCATGTCCAGACGGTGCCGTCACTTTTCAGCGCCAAGGCATGGTTCCAGCCTGCAGCGACCGCTGTGATGCTTTGCAAGGCACCAACTCGCACAGGAAAAGTCTGGCCGGTCGCAAATCCTACCAATCCCGTGGGCAATCCCTGGCCCCAGACCCACACTGTGCCATCCTGTCGCGCAGCCAGCGTGAAACTTCCATAGAGAGAAGTCGCTACCGCGCGAACACCCGAAAGACCGGTTATCGGAACGGGTGTATAGGACGGAAAGTTTGGATACGGAAGTGTTCCAGTACCCAATTCACCATAGTTGTTTACGCCCCATGCAAATAGGGTGCCGTCACTTCTCAGCGCGTAGCCATTGTTGTTGCCACTCGCAATCATCGGCGTTACCTGGAAACCGGGCGATGCGCGTGTCATGACATCAAACGTCGCAACTGTTGTGCCAATCGAAACAGTAGCTGTTGACAGCGTATCGTCGGTCGCGGCTGCAGTAAGCCGAACACAGACCGTCTGCATATTCAGAATTGTCGATGCGCCGGTTACGAAGGCGCCAGTGCAGCCGATCGAATAACTACCACCCGTTACCGTAATCGGCGCGGGCGAATCGACGCCGGTGATCGTCGCAGGCAGCGACGTAACCACCACACCCGGCAAAGCATTGCCGACGGGTGGAAAGCGGAAAATATCGGGAGTGATATCGCCGGCACGAGTAGTAACCGAAAACAACTTGTTGACGCCCGCAATGGTCAGGGTCACGGTTGTCGTCGTGTTGCCAAAGGCGGATGATATTTGCCGCACGCAGATGCTCTGACCGCTATTGATGACACCATTGAGATTTGTAAATGTTGTACCGCAGCCAATCGAATATTCACCACCCGTGATCGATACCGCGCTGCCATTCAGCCAAGCGCCGGTGATCGTGTTTGATGTGCGCAAGGAATTCGGTGGCACTTCTGTTTGTGGCGCAAAACTGGTGGGATCGGCCACACCCAGATTCAGCAACCCCGTACCACCAACGCCCACGATGGGCGTAATGGCCGCGATATTTGAAACAACGTTGATGCCGGCCTGGCCAAAATTATTGAGGCCCCAGCCCAGTAATGTGCCATCGGCCTTGATGGCAAGTGCATGACCCTGCCCGGCGGAAACCGCGTAAATACCGGAAATTCCGGGAATCTGTGTTGGTGTCAGGCGACGCAATCCGCCGCCGTCGCCGAACTCCCCGAGATTGTCCGAGCCCCACTGGAATATGTTGCCCGCCGAATTCAGCGCGAGCGAGAAAGTCGCCCCGCCGCGCCCGGCCGACATGCCCGCGACATTGACGAGCCCGGACACCGCGACCGGCGCGACGCGAACCGTCGTCGTTCCATCGCCGAGCTCGCCATTGTCATTGCCGCCGGACGCGAGGAGCGAGCCATCATTTTTTCGCAGCAGATAGTGGAACTCCCCAACCGCCAATTCTGCGATCGAACTGATCCCCGATATCTGCGCAACACCAACAGGCATACTGTAGCCATATGTGAAATTGCAGCCACAGCCCCACACAGTGCCATCGGCCTTCAGCATGAGCGAACACGTTCCACCGGCGCGGATGGCCACGACAGTGTTAATCGTGCCAATCCGAATAGGAATCAATCGACTTGCGCGAGTTTGATCGCCCAGTTCATCGCTGTAGTTGCGTCCCCATCCCCACACTGTGCCGTCGCTCTTGAGCGCGAGTGAGTGATAGTTACCGGCGGCGACGTCGATGACATTCGTTAATTCCGGCACACGTACCGGGAAATTGCGTGATAGATTGGTGCCATCACCCAGGGCACCGTACAAGTTGTAACCCCAGGTCCAGACAGTGCCGTCGCTGCGCAATGCGACCGCATGGCGGTTACCCCATGCGACGCGCTTCATGCCCGCAAGCGAAGGAATGGATCCCGGCACCAGGCGATTGTCCTGCGCGGAGCCGTCGCCCAATTGACCCTCGTAGTTTTCTCCCCACGTGTACAAGGTGCCGTCATTGCCAATCGCCGCGCTCACCAGCGTCCCGGCAGCCACCATTGGCGTGGTGAAAAATCCGGGGCCCACCACAGTCGTCGCATCAAAGCTGGCATTCACGCCACCTGCGGTCAATGTCGCTGAAGAAAGTGTATTGGTGCTCGCCGATGCCGTCACGCGGACGCAGACCGATTCCCCATTGGCGATGGTGCCGACAGCCGCGGTGAATACACCGTTGCAACCAATTGAGTAGGTGCCACCCACCACGCTGATCGGCGCGGGCGTGTTGATGCCGGAAATGGTGATCGTGTTCGAGGTTGCGATGCCACCCAACGCAACCCCGGTAAGCGGCGCAAATCCAAACGGATCGGGCGCGGTATCTGCAGCAAGCGTCGTCACGCTGAACACCTTTGGCACTCCGCCAATGGTCAGTGTCAACGACTGTGTCGCCGAAAAACCACCAGAAGCAACAAGCCGCACGCACACGGATTGGCCACTTGCGATCGTCCCTCCCGTCGTTACGAATGTGCCGCCGCAACCTAACGAATATTCGCCACCCGCGACACTGATTGCCGTGCCATTTAGCCATGACCCGGTAATGGCATTGGACACCCGTGCACTGTTTAACGGCGCATCGGTTTGGCTTGCGAACAATGTCGGGTCCGCCACACCAAGATTGAGAAAACCGCTGCCGTTCAAGCCCACGACCGCCGTCGGCAATATCCGATCGGTCGTGCCGGCATCACCCACCGCGCCATACCTGTTTTCGCCCCACGCGAAAACGCTGCCGTCACGTTTGACCGCGATCGTTTGGTTGGTGCCGGCGCCAATCGCGGTGACGCCCGAAATATGTTGAAGTTGTGTGGGCAAGTAACGGGTAATCGTTGTTCCATCGCCCAACTGCCCATTGCCGTTCAAGCCCCATGCCCACATTGTTCCATCGGTACCGATCGCAAGCGAGTGGTCGCCGGCGGCAACGTCCGCGACGTTTGTCAAACCGATGACCACTTGCGGCGTCGTTGAAGCAATGGCGAGTCCATTGCCGTACTGCCCGTCGAAATTGCTCCCGACAGCCTTGACCGTTGCGTCTGTCAATTGCAACAGCAAATTCTCGACACCTGCAGTGACTTTCGCGACATTGGGAACCGACGTCACTTCTTGCCAATCGAACGCGCCGAGGAATACTGCCGTCGCGCTCGTTACCCCGGCAAGCTGGCCCGGCGAATAGCGCGTTGGAAACATACCACCGTCGGTGAACGGGCGCATGTCAACGGTTCCCCAAGCCCAGAGCGTGCCATCGGACTTCAGCGCGAACGACGTTCCACGGTATGCATTGAAATTCGAAATGATTTCAAACGGCTTATAAGCATAACGCCCGCTCACCTCAACTTGAATAATATCGCGCAACCCCGGAACTTGAATGGGAACGTTTCGATTGATCGCCGTTCCATCGCCAAGTTGCCCAAAGGTGTTGTCGCCCCATGCCCACACGGTGCCGTCGGCGCGCACCGCCAGCGCATGATTCGCTCCCGGTCCGCGCGCAATGCTGACAACTCCCGACAAACCCGCGACCAACGTCGGAACGCTGCTGTCGATATTGCCACCGTTGCCAAGCTGGCCGGACGAATTGGCGCCCCACGCCACCACTTTGCCGTCGGCCCGTAAACCGATCGAATGCGAAAACCCACCAACTACCTGCGGTGTGGTTCGTCCCCATTTCTGCGCGGCCAACAGCGCTTTGCTGGCGTTGACGATGCCCTCCCCGCACAGCGCCACCGTGCAATCCGCCTGACTCGGATTGGGCATGATGGTGGTCGTACCGGTCGGGAAAATTCGGCTGGTGTTTTGCAGAATGTCCTTGATGTCCTGCGGCATGAGGGTCGGGTTGATACTCAGCATCAGGCTCACGATGCCGGTCACTTGCGCGGTCGAAATGCTGGTGCCGAAAGTGGTGCGGATGTAGTCATAGTTGGTGTTCGCGGTGGTGGTGCCCGTGTTGTGGGTGGTGAGGACGTTAAGGGTGGCGTCGTCATTGGCGGTGAGTCCGCCCGGCGCGCTCAAGCTGACGTTCGCGCCGAAGTTGGTATAGGTCGGTTTGCCGCCGTTCTTGTCCACGGCACCTACTGTGATGACACTCGCGCAATTGCCCGGTGAATAGCCGCTCGCGTTGGTGCTCTGGTTGCCGGCGGCGGCGACGATAACGGTGTTGGTATTGATGACGGCATCGATCGCGCTTTGCATGGTGGACGAACACGCCCCACCGGCGGCGAGGCTCATGTTGACCACTCTGGCCGGGTTGGGATTGTCTGGAACGCCGGCAACCGTCAGTCCCGCCGCCCATCGCAATCCATCGGCAATGTCCGACTCGTATCCGCCACACTTGCCGACCACCCGCACCGGAAGCAGCTTTGAATTCCAGTTGATCCCTGCTATGCCGGCGGCATTGTTCGCATTCGCGGCAATTACGCCCGCCATCGTCGTACCGTGCCAGCGCGAATCCGTAACGGTACAGCCCGCTAATGCACCAGACGCACTTTCCGCCACCGTGACCCAGTCGCCCGGATCGGTCGCGTCCGTGTCGCGCAAGTTGCCGTCGTTGCTGCGCTCCGCCAGCGACACAAAGTCATAGCCGCCGATCCATCGACCTGCGAGATCGTTGTGCGGCAGCATGCCGGTGTCTAAAACACCGATCACGAGATTAGGCGAACCGGTGGTGATATCCCATGCGGCCGGCGCGTTGATGCCATTGGTTCCGTTCAAGGCCCATTGATTGGCGTACTGCGGGTCGTTAGGTGTGAGTTGCGGGAAGAACAGGCGATCGGGCAGGACGTCCAATACGTCGGGGTCCATCGCCAGGCGGTTGGCAATTGCTTGCACCTCATGCAATGGCATTCGGCGTGAGAGTCGAACCACATGCGAGCCATCGCCCATCGTGCGCAGCGGCGTGAGCGTTTCGGCAGTCAACAATTGCAGGCGCGCGGTGGTGGTTGACCGGTGTTCGGCGTAGGGATCGCGATTGGCGCGCGTGGCGAGCGCGGCGTCGGCCGGCGATTTGGTTGATGCCGTCGATTGCGCGTGCGAGGTGATGGGGCGGGTAGGCGCCGCATTCGTCGGGCTTGTACTCTTGAGGCGGACGATCAAGCGATCGGTCAGGGTGTAGTCGGCGCTTTTCACTGACACGGGTGCGGCGTCATTGAGCCACGCCGACGTTGCGGCCGATGTGCACACGGACGCAAACAGACACCCCATGGCAACGAACTGACGCGTCATGCGAAGATCCTTACGATTGCCCCGCGATGCCGTGTCCTGTTGGTCTTTGATGGCCGTTATCCTGGCGACACTGCGGTGATCGATTGCCGATTTTCGTGCAGTTTCAGGTTAGCCAGCGGCGGGGGCAGTTGTCAATGTGGAATATTACACATTAGGTGAAACGGCATGGACTCTCTACCTGCGCAATTTGTGCAAACACCAGCACTGGTGCGGCGTTCCGAGGCATATACCTTGGAACGCCGCATGGATGATGGATCTTCGTCGGTTGCGTTTTTCATCACCATTCATGGACGAATCCTATAATGGCAGTCTGCGTAACATCAATGCGCGCCAATTGCAAAGCGACGCAAAATAGGCCTTGATCCAATTACATTGAACGAACCACAGGGAAACCATCATGTCCGCCGTGCTCAAAACCCAAACCGCCACGCCTGCCACCGTCAAACTTCTGATCAATGGAAAGTTTGTCGAATCCAAAACGCAAGTTTGGAAAGATGTCATTAATCCGGCCACGCAGGAAGTATTGGCGCGCGTGCCATTCGCCACCAAGGATGAACTTGAGGCCGCGATCACCGGTGCCGCGGAAGCGTTCAAGACCTGGAAGCACACGCCCATCGGCGCGCGCGCACGTGTGATGTTAAAGCTTCAGGAATTGATTCGCCGCGACATGAAAAAACTTGCTGCCTGCCTCACGGCCGAACAAGGCAAAACGCTGCCCGATGCCGAAGGTGACGTATTCCGTGGTTTGGAAGTCGTCGAACACGCGTGCTCAATCGGCACACTGTCGCTGGGCGAAATTGCCGAGAACGTGGCCGGTGGCATCGACACTTATTTCATCCGCCAGCCGATTGGCGTTTGCGCCGGCATCACACCGTTTAATTTTCCGGCGATGATTCCGCTGTGGATGTTTCCGATGGCGATTGCCTGCGGAAATACCTTCGTGCTGAAACCCTCCGAGCAAGACCCGATGACGCCGATGCTGTTAGCCGAATTGGCGATCGAAGCCGGTGTGCCACCGGGCGTGCTGAACATCGTTCACGGCGGCAAGGAAGCGGTCGATGCGCTCTGCACGCATCCCGAGATCAAGGCCGTGTCGTTCGTCGGCTCCTGCCATGTCGGCGAACACGTCTACAAACTCTCCAGCGATCACGGCAAGCGCGCGCAGTGCATGATGGGTGCCAAGAACCACGCGATCATCATGCCGGACGCCAACAAAGACCAATCGCTCAATGCGCTGGTCGGTGCCACTTTCGGCGCGGCCGGGCAGCGTTGTATGGCAACCTCGGTCGCGGTGCTGGTGGGCGAGGCCAAGCAATGGATTCCGGATATCGTCGCGAAAGCCAAAACCCTCACCGTGAACGCAGGCAACGTCACGGGCACCGATGTCGGCCCGGTGATCTCCGTGCAGGCAAAGCAGCGCATCGAATCGATGATTGCCAAAGGTGTGTCGGAGGGCGCGAAACTCGAATTGGACGGACGCAATCCGACGGTCGCTGGATACGAAAAAGGCAATTTCATCGCGCCGACGATTTTCTCTGGCGTGAAACCGCATCATGAGGTTTACAAAACCGAAATCTTCGGCCCGGTGATGGTGATCGTTGAAGTGGCTTCACTCGATGAAGCGATTGCGCTCACCAACGCCAACCCCTACGGCAACGGCACCGGCATCTTCACGCAATCGGGTGCCGCGGCGCGCAAGTTCCAGAACGAAATCGATGTCGGACAAGTCGGCATCAACGTGCCCGTGCCGGTGCCTGTGCCCTATTTCAGTTTTACGGGTTCGCGTGGTTCCAAGCTGGGCGATCTCGGACCCTATGGGAAACAGGTCGTGCAGTTTTATACGCAGGTGAAAACGGTCACGGCAAGATGGTTTGATGATGCGGCGGTGAGTTCGGGGGTCAATACAACGATTTCACTCAAGTAGTATGTGACGGGTGACGAAGCGTTGTTTGCACATTGCACGGTGCGTTATAACCGCAATCGATGTCGTTCCGTGCAACGTGCTTCAATCATCGCCAGTAACGCAGCTACCGTCATCGAATTCCAGATGGAGAAAATATGAAAATCGGATTCATCGGCTTAGGCCACATGGGCAACCCCATGGCGCGGAATTTGTTGAAGCATGGGCACACGTTGAAGGTCTTCGATGTGGTGCCCGATCTGGTGAAAAAGCTCACCGACCTCGGCGTGGAATCCGCCCCCTCGGCGGCAGCGTGTTCACAGAGCGTCGAACTGGTCATCACGATGCTGCCCTCTTCGCCGCATGTGCGTTCGGTGTACACGGGGAAAGACAGTGGCGTACTTTCCGGCGTACCGGCGGGCGTGTTGCTGATCGATTCCTCGACGATCGACCCGCACACGGCGCGTGATGTCGCGATGGATGCACGCGCGCATGGCAATCCGATGGTCGATGCGCCGGTATCCGGCGGCACCGGGGGTGCTGAGGCCGGCACACTCACGTTCATGGTCGGCGGCGACGCGGCGGATTTTGAAAAAGCCAAACCGATATTGCAATGCATGGGCAAAAATATCGTGCATTGCGGCGGCGCGGGCAACGGTCAGGTCGCAAAAATTTGCAACAACATGATGCTCGCCATCGAAATGATCGGCACGGCGGAAGGCATGGCACTTGCGGTGAAATTGGGCATGGATCCGAAAGTGTTCGCCAGTATCGCGAACACCTCGAGTGGCCGATGCTGGAGTTCGGATAGTTACAATCCCTTTCCCGGCGTGCTGGAAAATGTGCCCGCCTCGCGCGGATACACCGGCGGGTTCGGCTCCGACTTGATGCTAAAGGATTTGACGCTGGTCACCGAAGCGGCGAAAGCAGCAAAGCAGCCGGTAAATCTCGGCGCGGCGGCGCAGCAGTTGTATCAGATGCACTCGTCGATGGGCCATGGCGCGCTGGATTTTTCGTCGATCATCAAGCTTTATAAAAAAGATTAACGCTGGCCCGTCTCAACGCACAACCTCCCCCGCGCAGGTGGGGGTCCAATTCTGCGACAACGATTAGCCCCCGCCTTCGCGGGGGAAGGAAAAAATAGTGATCGAACACCACATCGAAAACCATACCTGCCTTATCACCATCAACAATCCACCGGCCAACACCTGGACACCTGAATCGTTGAAGGCGTTCAAGGCGCTCGCGGAAAATTTGAATGCCGACAAAAATATTTATGCTGCCGTTATCACCGGTAGCGGTGAAAAATTCTTCTCGGCAGGCGCAGATTTGAAACGCTTCCAGGGCGGCGACGAAAAAAATCGCGTTGCCGCGCGCGATTTCATTGCCGCGTTCGGTGCCGCGTTCGAAGCGTGGATGAACACGCGCTTCGTCACCATCGCTGCCGTCAATGGTTATGCGATGGGTGGCGGACTTGAATGCGCGCTGGCGTGCGATATCCGCATCGCAGAAGCGCATGCGCAAATGGCGTTGCCCGAACCCGCTGTAGGCCTGCTGCCCGCCGGCTGCGGCACACAAAATCTGCCCTGGCTCGTCGGTGAAGGCTGGGCGAAACGTATGATCCTGACCAACGAACGCGTGACCGCCGAGACCGCACTGCGCATCGGCCTGGTTGAAGAAGTCGTTGAAAAAGGCAAGTCAATGGAGGCGGCAAAAGCGATGGCCGAACGCGTGGCGGGGCTTTCACCGAAGGCGATCGAATTTTGCAAATCGTTGATTCACAATGCCCGCAACGGCGTGACGCGCCGCGCCGGACTCTCACTGGAGCGCGAACGCTTCATGGATCTGTTCGATTTCGAGGACCAGGCGGAAGGCGTGAATGCATTCCTTGAGAAGCGCAAACCGAATTGGAAAAATGCGTAGTGCGGGCTGCCATTGCAGGCCGGAAAAACAGGGAACTCAATCATTGGTGCGGTGTTACAGGCATTTTCACCCCGAAAGGCCCGCCAATACTGGACTTCTTGAGTCCGGCGCGGCATCGTTTCGCGAGTGCGCGCCATGACTGAAATATGCGACGGCGAGTTGGGATACGAGATTCGCAATCATGTCGCGCATCTGACGCTGAATCGACCAAGCGCCTTGAACGCGCTCACGCACACGATGATCAAAGGCCTTGCGGAACTTTTCACGCGCTGGGCCATGGATGACAATGTCAATGCAATCGTACTCTCCGGCGCTGGTGGCAAAGCGTTTTGCGCGGGCGGCGATATCCGCGCACTGCGCGACAGCGCGCTTGCCGGCGGTAACATGCATCATGATTTTTTTATCGACGAATACCGGCTCGATTACCAACTGCATCGCTATGTGAAACCGGTGGTCTGTCTGCTTGACGGCATCGTCATGGGCGGCGGCATGGGCATTTCGCAGGGATCGAGACTGCGAATCGTCGGCCCGAAGACCCGCATGGCGATGCCGGAAACGGGCATTGGATTGTTTCCCGATGTGGGTGGCAGTTATTTCTTGTCGCGCTCGCCGGTGGGGCTTTATCTCGGGCTGACCGGCAAAATGATCAATGCCACCGATGCCATTTACGCGCGCCTCGCCGATCGCTATATGACGACGGAGGCGATCGCGCAATTCTGCGCGGCACTTGACACGAAAACCTGGTCGAACAATCCCGCTGACGATGTGGCGGCGCTGGTTGAAGCCCACGCCTGCACACCAAAGGAGGCCACGTCGCTTGAGCCACTTCAAGCCGCGATCGACCGGCATTTTGTGCCGCAGAAATCGGTGGCCGACATGCTCGCCTCACTGGCGACGGAAAACCAATTCCCCGATTGGGCAAACGACTCCATCGCGACACTAAAGAAGCGTTCGCCCACGCTACTGGAAGTCACGCGCCGGCAACTCAACCGCGGTGGCAAGCAAACGCTCGCCGAAAATTTCCGCATGGAACTCGGCATCGTTTACCACTGCTTCGAGCACGGCGACTTGATGGAGGGCATTCGCGCGGTGATTCTCGACAAGGATAATAGCCCTCAGTGGAACCCGGCCACGCTGGACGGCGTGCGGGAAAGTGCCGTCGCCGCATTCTTCGCGTCGCGCTGGAATGGGCAGCCTCACCCATTGGCCAATCTTGAATCGCTTTACGGATAACCCGAAACATAAAGGAAACTCATGCGCCTCGTCACTTATCAACTCACCGGCACGGAAACGCTGAAGACCGGCATTCTGATTTCAAAAGATCAATTGCTCGATATCGCAGCCGAGGCACGCGCCCGCAATTCCAACCTCGCGGTCGCAACGATGCTCGACATCATCGACGGCGGCGCGACGTTAATGACGCTGCTGCGCGACATCGAAGCGGCACCAAAGACCGAGCCAATACTCCTCAACAAAGCGCTGCTGAAATCGCCCATTCCGCGTACGCGAAAAAATGTGTTTTGCGTCGGCTGGAATTATCTGGAACATTTTGAAGAAGGCGGCGCGAAGCTCGAAGACAAGCGCGAGTTGCCGAAATGGCCAGTGTTTTTTTCCAAAGCGCCGACCGCCATCAACGGGCCATACGATGCCATTCCATACGATGCCAATGTGTCTACGCAACTCGATTGGGAAGTGGAGCTTGGCGTGATCATCGGCAAGGGCGGCAAGAATATTTCGGAAGCCGATGCGATGAGCCACATCTTTGGCTACACCGTCATCAACGACGTAACGTGGCGAGATATTCAACGACGTCACGGTGGGCAATGGGACAAAGGCAAATCGCTCGACGGCACATGCCCGATGGGGCCGTGCATCGTCACGGCCGATGCGATCGAACCGAACAACTTGAATCTGGAATGCCGTGTGTCGGGTGTAGTGAAACAGAAATCCAATACCAAACACCTTTATTTCAAAATTCCACGCCTCATACACGATCTGTCTCTGGGTCAGACACTGGAGCCGGGCGACGTGATTTCATCGGGCACGCCGGAGGGGGTGGGCTTCGCGCGTACGCCGCCAGAATTCATGAAAGCGGGCGATCTGCTTGAGACTGAAATTGAAGGCATTGGCGTGATGCGCAACCCCATCGGTCTCGACTGAGATTCGTTGCAAATGAGTTATCAATTTCAAGACCCGTTCAGTTTCCATTTTGTGCACCACGGTGTCACCGAATTGAATTTTCGCGGGTTGCGTTGCGGTGGCGATCTCGATGTGCCTCTTGCAGACATCGGTTGCGGTCACTGGAATGATCGCGGAAATGAAGGCCGAGGGTGCGGTGCACTCGTGCCGGGATTCCGCATGGCGGAAAGATCAAAAAATGTTCGGTTGACTCTGCCACATTCCACTTACCAGCGGTAGCGACACCGTCAATTCTCGATAGTGGCCAGCAACCGATCGAGATAGGACTATGCAGGAGGCTGGTACTTGATCGCTTTCGCGAAGTAGTTGTAGACCACAGAAATTCGCCGCAAGTGTCGCGACTCCGGATGCGTGAGGAGCCATAGCTCGATCGCGCAATCGTCAAGCGGCGGCGTCAGTGCCACCAGATTCGGGTCATCCGATGTCTTGTACGTGGACAGCATGCCGACGGCGAGTCCCGCACGCACCATCTCACCGATTGCCACATGGGTGTTTACAAAATAGCGCGGGATCACTTTGGGATAGTTTTTCAGCCGCCATTTCATCGACGGGTGTTCGGGAATCGCATCGTCGACGGCAACCCAATCATAGACATTCAGATCGGCGGGATCGCGCTTTGCCTTGGTTATCGTCTTGACCAATGATTTGGCCGCATACATTGCCATGCCCACCCGCCCCAGTTTATGTCCCACCAGATGTTCGGGTGGTCGCGTGGTGGCACGAATCGCGATATCGGCGTCACGCTTGGATAGATTTACCGTTTCGTAGGACGACAACAATTCAAGCTGCAATTGCGGATGCAGCGCGGCCAGCCCGGCCAGGTTTGGCAGCACCACGTTGTAGAGGACTGAGTCGGTCGTCGTCAATCGCACCACGCCCGTGACCTCGTCGCTCGCCGATTGCGAGGCCGCGCGTGCCGCCTCAAGCTCGGCTTCGATACGCTCGGCGTGCGCGACAATCTGAAGCGCCGTTTCATTGGCGAGGTAGCCGGATCGCGACCGTGAAAATAGTGTCTGGCCGAGACGTTTTTCGATCCGCTGCACGGTACGAAACACGGTCGAGGCATCGACATTAAGCCGCTTGCCGGCTTCGGCAAGATTGCCGCCACGCGTCACGGCCAACAGGGCTTCAAGATCGGCAGCGGTCAACTGGTATTGCATTGTTGCAGTCATTGTTTGCGCACTCGCCTATTTCAATTGCAT
>JAYTUX010000393.1:0-4351 GCA_043744315.1 Betaproteobacteria bacterium
GATTGGGCTCCCATGGCTCGCAACATCGGAGTCGATCGTGAAGGGAAACGCTTCCGTAATAGTTTGTAGCGTCGCTCTTCCCCAGCGATCTTGCTCGACGAATTGTTTCTAGCCGTACGCAACTAGGCGACGGGCCACAAGGATGCGCCCAAGACAGGAGATTTCGTCATGAGGATTGCCGCTCTCGCACTATCCACCGGCGTTATGTTGCTCAGCGCAACTGCCGCGCTCGCCGTAGAACCCATGCCAGTTCTTGAACTGACACGCGCGCAAGCCCTCCAGTGGTTTGAGTTGCGAAAGACGTGTGGCGAGCCCAAAGGTGAGGAGTGCAAGAATGCATTCTTGTCGTTGCTTACGCGAAAACAAAAACAGTTCCTCGCGAAGGATGCGTCCGGCGCACAGCCTTCGAATGGGGTGCACTAGTCATGCACGCAAAACTAACAGTCTTATGGCTCGCATTGCTTCCGCTATGCGCGTACGGCGTGATTACGGGACCGACAACCGCCACCGCGTACAGCAATTTCACGCTTACCTTCTCGACGCCGGGATATGTCACGAGACTCAAGGATCGATCGACAGGCGCACTGCTTTACGGCACCACTGCAACGTTCTCGAAATCCACCGGGACGTATGTTTTCGAGGAGTTCTTTTGCTTCGAAATGCCGTTTGGCGGTGGTCAGAGCTGTTCAACATTGGGGAACACTTTCACTGTTGTCGTTTCTGGCGTGGCGGCTGGGCCGGCGTCTGCCTACAAGCAGGCCGAATATCTGTATCAATTCCGAACGGGCGATTTCGATGGAAATGGTCGTCAGGACGTCTTGATGGATCGCACTACCGTTGGACCGATTGATGGGTCAATGCGCACCGTCATCCTTAGTCAAAATGCAAATCAAACGTTGACAGCGAAGGTGCCGACTGCCGCAGAGTTAGCCACGGCGCGTTCCTATCCTCTGAATTCAAACATCTCAAATAAACCGACGGACCTAAACGTCGATGGGTTCACAGATCAGATGATTAGTGGTCTGGGATTGCTCGGGGTCGCTACGCCCATGTATGTTGTTTTTGCACCGGGAACGCGCGGGGGAAGCGCGCCCCTGGGTGTTAGAGCCATGGACGACTCGTTCATGCAGTTCTTCTATGACATGCGCAAGTCCTATGAGAACCCGAACTATTTCTCTCAGAACGTCAATTTCACGGCGCGACCCGTGTACGGCGTGACCTACTTCTGCCCACCAGCGTCGGGTGACTACGGTGGATTCGTACCTCGATTTTGTTTTCCAGTTCCGGTCGTAACTGGAGTAATAATCTCTGTTCAGAGCGCTGTTAGTTTGGATGCAATGGCCACGGCAAGCTATGTTGACACGATCGCCCAATTGAACGACTACAGCGGTGGATGGCGCTATTGGGAATTGTCGAAGATTATGTATCGCGTACTCGGTGTTCATTCTTTTGGCTTTGGGGCGGATGGCACGCGAAGCCGCACAAATACGCCTGTCCCGGATTCGACGAGCGAGGCGGAAATTCGGTGGAACTATCTCAACTTCATTCTTTGGTTGTTCGGGAAGGCGATTGGAGACGAAACATCCACAGCAACTTCGCCACATACATGGGATAGCGTTGCCTTGATCTGCGATCCAAATAATGAGCAGCCGCCGAGCGCGTACCTATGCACCGTTGCGAACGTATGGTGTTGGCTGAAGAAATTCCCGGCGCCGCGGTCGGCGAACGAGGGAAAAACGATTAGGAACGGTGAAAAAAGTGTACTTGCCGGAGACAATCACATCACAACGCGCGTTGATGAGACAGACCACGCGCTGTACAACGGTACCGTTGCACCACACATTCTTCACAACTCGAACCAACCCTTGGATTGCCCCCGAACGCGTTTTGACGCGAATCGTGATCAGTGCTCCGAGACATCTCGAATTGTTACTCAAGGTGCAGACGGAAAAATCTACATCAATACCCATGGCACCGGATACAACCGCTTCCCGAAGGTCAATCAAACGATTGGTCCGCCAACATTCGATTATGAAAATTTGTTGATTTATCAAAAGCAACATGCCGGAGCGGCATGCGTAGACGATCCATAAGCGCACTTCTACTCGGAGTGCTGCTCATCCCGATGGATGGATGTGGTCCGCCGACCATCCTTACGAACGCGCGCTTCGAAATCGATTTGCCGACGCACTATAACGAGCAAGCGTTGGTAGCTGCGTTTGACAGTCCACTAGTTCGGGCAGGATATGTGCGCAAAGACCAACCGACGCTTTGGTCCGAACTGCACGGTTACAACTGGCATGTACTCGAGAATGGTCGCCGCGGCCATCAGGTCGACTTGTTGTACCCAGGACCGGCCGCTAAGAATCACAACATTGAATTTGTGTTTTATAAGGATGTGGCGACGCCCTTCGATGAACGCGACTGGCGCATGTTCTTCTATCTGCGCGACGTCATTGTACCGTCCGTGCTGCCAACAATCACGCGCAGGACGACACGACATCCCGCGGAATTCACGGAAGACAAAGATTTGGAAGCGCTCTCGAAGGTGTCGCCCGAGCCTCTACCAGCAGCGGATCTGCGGCGCCTGCGCGAATTCAAATTGAAGCATCAAAGATGATGATGATGGACGATGGAGATGATTCGAATGACTTCGCCTTCACTCCGCTCACCGGTGGCGGACGAGGAGCAAACGCGTATTTGAACTCATGCCAGTGAGACAACAGCAATCATCGTCCGAGCAATCGATTTGCAAGCAGCGATTGCGCATCGCGATGACCGTGCGCAAGCAAATAGACGACCACGCGCGCACCGTGCACTCGATAGATGAGCCGATAGGGCTTGAAGAAGACTTGGCGGTATTCAGTAATTCCCAGGGGACGCAGCTCTTTCAGTACGGCGCCTCGCTGCGGGTTTCTTGCGAGCGTGTCGCTGGTCTGCAGCAATCGATCAAGAACGTAGTCGACACTGTTCTTTGAATCGTACTCAGCGATGTAGCGATAGATTTGCTCGAGGTCACGTTCGGCGTCCGCGCTCAGGACTGCCTGGTAGCGCATTAGTCTGGCGTCGCCGCCGTCGAGCGCAATCGCTTAGCGACATCACGCAGCGGTGTGACTTGGCCACCGCGTACTTGCTCGGCACCAAGAGCCAGGATCTTCAACAGCGCGAGCAATTCCTGTCTCTCCTCGTAGGAAGCGACATCTTGAATTACCGCCTTGGCTTCCCCGTTCTGGGTGATCACTAAAGGCCTTCGCTGCTCCTGCAGATCCTGGAGCACTTCGGCCGCGTTCGCCTTCAATTAGCTGATCGGCTTGATTTGAGTGGAGTACCGCATAAGGGGTCCTGTTGCTTACTTCGACAGTGGCGCATCACGCTTCGGTTTCGTTGCGTCGCGCCTCCGCGGCTGCAAAGTGGGCCATCTGATCGGCATAGGCCTGCTTAAAAGCGGGTCGCTCAGTGATTCGCGTCACATAGGATTCCGTCGCCGGTCGATCTCCGAAACAACGAACTTTTGCAACTCGGAGAACATCGGCCATCAGCAGATCCGCGACGGAGAAGCGGTCGGCGGCCAGCCATTCTTGATCCTTCAGGACGCGCTCCATGTGGCCGAGGCGGCTCTCCAACCAGCCGGTCAAAGGGTTGACCTTCACGCCGCTCACTTCCAGGAACCACCAGGGAACAGTAACCATCTCGATCGAGTTGAGCGCCGCGATTGTCGATTGCAGGGTTGCCGCGGCGCCGATCGGATCGGGCGGCATCAGCTTCTCGCTCTTCCCAGCCAGATGCAGCAGGCACGCGCCGCTTTCAAAGAGCTCAAGCTCGCCGTCGTTTAGGAACGGAACCTGGCCAAATGGCTGACGCGACAGATGATTGGTCTCACGTCCATCGAAAGGGATCGTTCGGACGGAGTAGTTGAGATCGGCTTCCTTACACGCCCATGTAAGCCGAATATCGCGGACCCACCGCGCGGCATTTCAGGGACCCAATCCAAGGTGGTAACAATCAGAGAGCCCATTCGGCACCTCCCAAGAACGTCGGAAGCCTGTTCGCGCTTCGAGGCGCTCACCGCCTTATTTCAAGCTTGGCGCGTTCTCCTTGACGAAGAACTGCCGCGAAAGCTAAGCGGGACCACCTAAACCCGCCACGAAGTCATCCAAGTATTGAAGGAAGCTGCGTCTTCGGCTGCGGAGGCGACGCTCGACCTCCTCGCCTAATGCCGCTCCCGCCGCAGCTCCGCCAGCACGCGCAACTGCGCACTCGCCTCGGCCAGCATGGCGGCGATAGCAGCGTGATCGAGGTCGCTGGCGCGATCGATAAGCGCGCGCTCGGCTTGTTCCTTCGCCTGTTGTGC
>JAYTUX010000394.1:0-4350 GCA_043744315.1 Betaproteobacteria bacterium
CTCTCGGTTGCAGGTTCGGGCGATGTGCGTGCCGCCAAATTGCAAGTCGCAAAGCTGAAAACCAGCATTGCCGGCTCGGGAAATGTACAGATCACCTCACTTGATGCCGATACCTTGACGCTATCGATCGCCGGTAGCGGAGATTTTTCAGCGGGCGGCAAAGCCAGCGTGGTCGAAGGCAAGGTTGCCGGCTCAGGCAACATGAAAATCGGCGCATTGGCTGCAAATAGCGTGAAGCTCAGCATTGCCGGCTCAGGGGATGCGACCGTGTGGGCAAAGGACACACTCACCATCAGCGTGGCTGGCTCCGGAGACGTGAAGTACTACGGCGACGCCAGAGTTTCGCAGTCAGTGGCGGGTTCGGGTAGTGTGAAGCGATTGGGCAGCGCACCCTCGGGCGCTTAAGCAACCGCGACAGTCTGGCAGGTTACGCTGCGCCAGCGTAACTGGCGGAGCTCCAGGTAGTCATTCCCGCCAAGGCGGGAATGACTTCGAAGGGAACTTCTAAAAACCTCCTACCGTTCGCCCTGAGCCTGTCAAAGGGTTGGGTGAGCGAAGTTGAATCAACGGCTTAGCGCACCGGTGGTTCGACAGGCCTTCGCCCGCTGCATCGGGCTCTGGCTCGGCGCGTCGCGCATGCGCTATGCAAATAGCATATGGGCAGCAGCGCGCAGGGCGCGTTTTGGATTGATGATGCTCTTTATGACCACAAATTATTTATGTCCATGAATCATGGACATCATATTTTTTGAAACTCGCCGTTAAATAAGCACAGAAACAAGCGTTGACTGTCCACTATTGACAATTGTCCATGGCGCGTGGACAATTGATAAAAATGGACAATCAACATGATAATCGAACTGCAAATTATTAATGCCGCGCTGGAACGCTTGCGCGCGCTAGGCCTGCAAGGCGAGATCGTCGAGCGTGAGCCAAACATGGGCCACGGCCATACGAGGCCTGACGCGCTCATCCGTCTAAAGCGGGGAAACGAAGACCTGTTACTGGCGGTGGAAGTCAAACGGGGTCTTCGACCGGCCACGTTGGGGGCAACGCTCCTGCAACTGAAGCGTCTGGGCGAAACCGCCATGCTGATGACGGACTACATTACCCCTCAACTCGCCGAGCAGTTGAAAGCTCAAAAAATCGCCTTCGCCGATACTGCAGGCAATGCCCATATTGATCGCCCTAACTGGCTAATTTGGATAAAGGGCGAAAAACCTGTGGAAGGGGCATACGCACGGCAGCAGAAAGGGCGTGCCTTTCAGCCGAGTGGCTTGCGCGTATTGTTTGCCCTGCTCTGCAACCCTGCCCTAACGCGGGAAAATTATCGCACCATCGCCAAAGCAGCAGGAGTGGCACATGGCACCGTCGGTTGGGTGATGGCGGAGTTGCCGGACTTGGGATTTGTCGCTGAGATTGGAGGCCAGCGCCGCTTGTTACAAGCCGAGCGGCTTTTGCAGCAATGGGTGGAGGCCTACGCACGGCTACTGCGACCGAAGCTGTTGTTGGGACGCTATCAAGCCGACGACATGGACTGGCAGGCAAAAATTGATCCGATCCGCTATGACGCTGTATGGGGAGGGGAATATGCCGCAGCTAAATTGACAAAGCTGCTTCGCCCGGCAACAACCGCGCTCTACCTGCGCGACCGCGCTGTGCCGTTAATGCATGCTGCCCGACTCAAACCCAATCCTGCCGGTAATGTTGAGCTTCTGACGCGTTTCTGGGAATTCGACAACGAGCCACCCGATTTGGCACCGAAAATTTTGATCTACGCCGACTTACTGGCAACCGGAGATGCCCGTTGTATCGAGGTGGCGCATACGCTGCAAGAGAACATCATTGATCGATTTGGCCGATAAGCCTGACTTGCGCGCGCTGGCACAACTGATCGGCAATCTGCGTGACGCATTTCCACAGGCGGATTGTTTGTTGGTGGGTGCCATGGCGCGGGATGTGTTGCTCACGCATAGGCATGGCATTGAACTCAACCGCGCGACGACAGATGTCGATATCGCATTTGCGGTCAATGATTGGGCCACCTTTCGACGTTTACGCGAGGCGCTGCTGGCCTCAGGAAAATTCATTGCCGGACGTACGCTACACCGACTAAATTATCAGCCTTTGTCCATATCCATAGACCTCATACCTTTTGCCGGTGTGGAAGATGCAGATGGCAACATAGCCTGGCCGCCGGAAAATGTCGACGTGATGCGAGTAGTCGGCTATCGTGAGGCACGCGCAAGCGCACTGACGATAAATTTACCGTTAGAGCAGCAACTGGCGGTGATTTCCTTGCCGATGCTGGTTGTATTGAAAGTGTTTGCATGGACAGATCGCCGTCTGACCGCGCCGAGAAAAGATGCGCGAGACATCGATATGATCTTGCGCAACTATCTCGATGCGGGCAACGAAGAGCGGCTCTATGCCGAAGCACTGCACCTACTCGATGCCCCCAATTACGACTATGCGTTGGCGGGCGCGTGGATGTGTGGAAACGACGCACGCCATACGCTTGATTTATATAGCCATCGCACCAGTGATTTGATCATTGCCCTGAATGCCATGCTGACAAAAGAAAGCAATGCTGATGGGCCGCTGCACTATGTTGGCGATGTACAAAGCACTGACCCTGAGAAAACACTAAAACTGCTGGCAGCATTTGCCGCCGGGCTCAATCTGCAGCCCGCCCCATGAACGCCGCCACTACGGCAACGGCAACCCCGACCTTGCTTTCACGGCCGAAATATCCGACGCGCTGATCGCCCCGGTCGCATTCAAATCAAACCGGAAATTGAGCGCCGTCGCCGTCTGCCCAGAACGCGCTTTCACCGTGCTGACGTCGCTCGGATTCACTGATCGGGTGTTGTTCACATCGCCGACCAAAAACCCCATCGATGCCGACGCCGTGCCAGCACCATTGATGCCAGTCAGCGTGACCGTAAGGCGTTTGTTGTCCGGCACGTTGACGAGCGTGACGGTCGCCTCGGAGCCGGTCGAGGTGACGGTCGCATTGCCGACACCCGCCGCCATCGCATCCATCGCGGTCACGGCGGCGACGGAATTCACTGTGTTGTCGAACCGGAACACAATCGTGTGGCCGGTGGTGCCAATCGTGCGCGGCTCGACCGTGATGAGCCCGGTGATCGGTACAGTATGCGCAATAGTGATCTCAAACGGTGTCGCCCCGTGAAGTTTCCTTGACACCACCGAGAGCAGATTGAGCACGGCCGAGGATACGCTGACCTGCCCGCGAAACCCGCTACTCAATACAAAGCTCACGCTGGTGATGTTGCCCGTCGTGGCGGCATCGCCGACCGAGGAGGACAGATTGAAGTTGGCGGAGGTCATCTGGCCAGCGCCATTGTTGAGCGCGTCGAGTTTCATGACGAAGTTGGTGCTGGATTGGCCAGCGGCAAAGGTGAGGCTGCTGGCCGTAAGCGTCGCGAGGGATGCAACGATAATTTTGATGAGGTTCATGTTGGTTATCTCCTACCTGCGATAAAGAACGTTTTATCACGTCGCCCGTTGGGGGGGCAAATTTCAACTGTCTAACCACCTGTAAATAATGCAAAACTGCGAAACACCAGCATTAGCGGGCGTTCCAGGTCATTTATGGCTGAAAAGCCGCGCCAATGCTTGAGTTTGTTAAAAAAACTCTGCTTACGTTTAATTATTGCGCAAACCATTTTCCCTATCAGGCTGCGCACTATTTCACGGCGATGCCAAGTGGACCCGTCCCCACCGTAATCGGCGCGCCGACGACGGTGTTGGTGGCGGTGTCGATCACCGAGACGTTGTTTGAAGTCTGGTTCGCCACATAAACGCGGCTGCCGCTGGGGTTGACGGCGATACCCTGTGGAAACGACCCCACCGCAATCGGCACACCGATGACGGTGTTGCTGGCGGTGTCGATCACCGAGACGGTGTTTGAACCATTGTTCGCCACATAGGCGCGACTGCCGCTGGGGTTGACGGCGATACCCTGTGGAAACGACCCCACCGCAATCGGCCCACCGACGACGGTGTTGGTGGCGGTATCGATCACCGTGACGTTGTTTGAACTCAAGTTCGCCACATAGGCGCGACTGCCGCTGGGGTTGACGGCGATGGCAGATGGATTCGCCCCCACCGCAATCGGCGAACCCACGACGGTGTTGATGGCGGTGTCGATCACCGTGACGGTGTTTGAAGTCTGGTTCGTCACGTAGGCGCGACTGCTGCCGGGGTTGAGGGCGATGGCATTTGGACTCGTCCCCACCGCAATCGACCCACCGACGACGGTGTTGCTGGCGGTGTCGATCACCATGACGTTGTTTGAACCATTGTTCACCACATAGGCGCGAC
>JAYTUX010000395.1:0-15799 GCA_043744315.1 Betaproteobacteria bacterium
CGGAAGATATTAACGCCGCATTGCGTGAAGTGACATTGCCCGGCGTGCTGAAAACCGTGCGCTTCGGCTACGACGGCAAAGGTCAGGCACGGATCGCAACGCGCGCGGGGCTTGAGGCGACATTTCAAGCCTGGAATGGCGCGCCATGCATACTCGAAGCGTTCTTGCCACTGCAACAGGAATTGTCGGTCGTTCTGGCGCGTGCCGCCGACGGCAAGACCGCGCTGTTTCCGGTTGCGGAAAACCAGCACATCAACGGCATTCTTGATATCACCATCGCACCGGCGCGCGTGTCGATCGCGTTGGCCGACGAAGCTTGCCAAATCGCGGTGCAATTGGCCTGTAAGCTCAAATATGTCGGCGTGATGGCAGTGGAATTTTTTGTCGTTGGCAGTAAAGGTAACGAGCACCTGCTTATCAACGAAATCGCACCGCGACCGCACAACAGCGGTCATTTCACCATCGACGCCTGCCGCACCTCGCAATTCGAGCAACAGGTGCGCGTATTGTGCGACCTTCCATTGGGCGATACGTCACAACATACGCCGGCCGTGATGCTGAATCTTCTTGGCGACGCCTGGCGCGGTGCAGGGGGACAACGCGCGCCGGATTGGCAAGCGGTATTGAAACATCCCACCGCCCACCTGCATCTCTACGGCAAACGCGAGGCGCGCCAAGGCCGGAAAATGGGTCATGTTTCTGTTTGCGACATGAATCTGGAACAAGCCCTGGCGACTGCTTTGCAAATCAAGCGTGAATTGGCCCGGTTGTAAATCCAAACGCGTCGTTGCTCGCGTCAAACGCGCAGAGTGCAATCAATTCGGAGTTTAGCCATGAATATTTTTGCTAATTTGTCGCGCCTGTTTCGAGTGTTTTTCATAATTGGCGCTATCGCCTTGTCGCAATCCGCACATGCTTGGGACTGGAACTGGGGCTGGCGCGGAAATTCTGTCAAAGGCTCAGGCATCGCGAAAACCGAGAGCCGAAATATCTCCGGATTCAGCGTCATTTCAGTTGCGATTCCCGCCAATGTCACATTGGTTCAAGGCGAGACCGAAGGCGTATCTCTCGAAGGCGACGACAACATCCTGCCCTTGATCGAGACCGTCGTTGAGGACCGCGAACTGCAGATACGCTTCAAGGAAAAAAATCTGTCGGTGAAAACCAGCAAATTGAAACTTACCGTGAATGCCAGGAAGGTTGAAGGGCTATCCGTCGCAGGTTCCGGCGACATGCATGCTGCGAGTTTGCGCGCTGCAACGCTAAAAGTAAAAATTTCCGGTTCTGGCAACGCAATTATTGGTGATCTCGATGCGGAAAGTTTGATTGTTTCCATCGCCGGCAGTGGAAATTTCTCTGCCGGCGGTAAGGCCAGAAATGTCGAAACGCGGATCGCCGGATCAGGCGATATGAAGATCGGCAAACTGGAGGCCAACACAGTGAAAGTATCCGTGGCCGGCTCCGGTGATGCCACCGTTTGGGCCAGGGAATCGCTTACAGTGAGTGTGGCGGGTTCGGGAGACGTGAAGTATTACGGCGATGCCAAAGTATCGCAATCGGTCGCCGGTTCGGGTAGCGTGAAGCGGCTGGGCAACGCTCCGTAGCGCGGCTTTATCGTCTCTGTCAAACAATCTCGCCAGGGTTTCACCGCTTCTCTTGCGATTTGGCGGCGTCATCAATATCCAGATACTTCCACGGCTCTAGATGCACCGGGTGCGGACGATAGCCGATCACCCAAGGTTGCGACACCGCCGAGCGCCGCAGGAACAGGTGATTTACGATAGGCATATAGGCGAACGCCAGTTTGTCCAGTTGCCGATAGAGCGCGTTTCGTTCGGGCCCGTCGCGCAAACGTTTGGTTCTTTCAAATAAAGAATCGAACTCAGGCAGCACAAAGTGCGACATGTTTGAAAACCCCGCTGCACTGCCGGCGAGGATGACGTAAAAATCCTCCCCATCGGGAAAATCCATGTTCCATGCGTCAAAAGAAATTTGCGATTTCGCGAGTTGCCGCCGCTGGGTAATTTCGGTTTGGTGCAGCTTCTTGATATCGAGGCGCAGGCCGATGGAGGAAAATGCTTTGGTGTAGAGCTCATCCCATGGCACGAAGCGCGGCTCGGGCGGCGTTAGAACTTCAAGCGCAAGCTGCCTGCCCTGCGGATCTTCGCGCCAGCCATCACCGTCGCGATCCACATAGCCAAAGGTGTCGAGCAACGCGCGGGCACGCGGCAGGTCCAGATTGAAAACATCGGTGCGAAAGTTGGCGTCATATCCCGCCACACCCGGCGGAACCACGCCGTGCGAGACCTCACCTGCACCAAACATCGCGATATCGATTGCGGCTTGACGATCAAAGGCGAGGCCGATCGCACGCCGCAACGCAATACGATCCGGCGTATAGCCCCCAACGACCGGATCTTTCATGTTGAAACTCGTAAACCAGAGCCCGGGATAGGCGTAGTGGTGCGCGCGAATTCCTTGGCGAGCGAGGTTTGGCGCGAGTTTGCCACCGGGCACCGCGCCGGGCCGAAACGCAACCGGAATATTGGTGAGAATATCAAGGTCACCACTGATGAAAGAAAGCCACATCGGCTGACTCTCGACCGTGAAATAGAGCTCCACCCGGTCAATGATCGGCAACACACTGCCCGCCAGGCGTTTTGAAATCTCGACTGCAACGGTATCCGCACCGGCGTCTGCGTCAAACAGTTCGCGGTGAAAATTCGGGTTGCGCTCGAAAATCATGCGCTGTCCTTCCTGCCATTCGACGATGCGATACGGTCCGGTGCCGACCGGGTGGCGGTGAACATTGTCGCCGTACTTCTCCACGACTTCGCGCGCGACCGCGGCCAGATTTTGCATCGCCAACACGTGCAAAAAATTGAGATCCGGCGCAGTCAATGAGATGCGTAGCGTGTAGCGATCCAGAACCTGCAAACCTGCTATCGGCGTCTGAAAATCAAACTTTCCGCTCTTGGTTGCCGACTGGCGCAACGCGTTCGCGCCTTCGATCTTGCCGTCAACCATAAAGAACTGGCTCGACAGATATTTCGGATTAAACAACCGGCGAAAACTGTATGCGTAATCCTCTGCCGTCAATTCGCGACGCTTGCCGCTGAAGGCAGCGTCGTCACCAAAAAAAATATCCGGCTTCAGGCGGCAAATATAGACGCGGCCCTCCTCCAGAATCTCGGGCATTGTTCGCAGCGTCAGGGGCACCAGTTTCAACGGTCGAGCGAGATAGTCGTACTGCAGCATCGGTTCGAAAATATTATCGATGATGTTGGCACCGAAGATACCGTTTACCTGCGCTGGATCGAGCGGGCCAGGGCTGACGGTTTGCTGGACGACGCGCAGTGTTTTCGGCGTCGCAGCGGCACCCGCTCCGGCTATCGCCATGGCCGCAACAAGCCAAAGGCTACGCGACAACACACGTACGATGTCGCGCAATTTTTTTTTCATTGGCATGGAATTGGCCCGTTGTTCTTCACGGTGGAACACGTATTTTCGCTGGAGCGTTGGCGTAAAGTATGCAGTGTGAAACAGAAAAACGCGGTAAAAACACCGCGCCCCGGAACTATTTTTTTGTCGAATATCCCGCCATTCACCACAGGAGAAACTATCATGACTGTTCAGGAGTTGACCCGCGATTCAAAAGTTGCCAAAAAACCGCAGCTTGCCATCATGAATGCGATCCACGATTTGCCGGTGTTGGTCGCGCGCGATGAAGGCTTGTTCAAGGATCTGGGACTCGATATCGAATTCGTGACGACCCCAGGCATGGCGCAAGTCACCACGTCGCACTTCGTCAAATTCGATTCGGTGTTCGACCGCCCACTCGATGCGGCTTACAACGACGGCGGCATCGATCAATTCCGCATGTGCGAATGGGGCATCATGAAGCGTGCCGTGGAAGCTGATGCAGGTGGCTTGCGCAAGCGCAAAATCGTCGCACTCGGCGCGGCGATGTCGTCGTTCGCGATCGTCGTGCGCGCCGATTCGTCATACTACGAGCCAGAGATGTTGAAGGACAAGGCAATCGCGGTCACGCCGAACAACGGCTCGCATTTCACCACGCTGAAATTGATGGAAGGTTTTCTCGAACAGCAGCACATCAAGACTACCAACGCCGGCACGATGCAAAAACGAATCGCGGCGCTACGCGAAGGCAAGGTGGAGGCGGTGAGCCTGATGGAGCCTTGGATCAGCGTCGCGCAAAAAATGGGGCTGCGCATTCTGATCGAATCGCACTCGACGCGCAGCGAAGCGGCCGGCGATGATCTTGATGGCCCGACGCTCGCGAAAATGTTCAAGGCGCAGGCACGCGCGGTTGAACTGCTGGAAAAGGACCCGACGCCCTATATTCACTACCTGATCAAAGAAACGGGCGGTCTGCTTGAGCCGAAAGAATTGCAGACCTGGCGCCTGCTGAACGCACCGCCGCAACCCTACACGCGCGAACGTTTCGACGACACCTACAACTGGACCGTGAAATGGAACATGGTGGTGCCGGGCGCGACGTTTGAGAGCACGGTGGATAACCGGGCGTGGGTGTAGACAATTGTTGTTGCCCACTATCCCCGGCCAAATTTACGCAACATACTAGTGACACCCCTTTCCCGCGCAGGCGGGGATCCAAGCCTGTTCATATTGCTTGCCGACACATTGGCCCCAACAATTGGATTCCCGCCTACCTGGAAACTGGAATTTTCCACATACTTGAAATAGCCTCGTCAAGCTGCGATAGCTGAGGCATGCACCGACCCGTGCCGCAATAATATCCGGTCGATCGAATTGAATATTTCATAGACCTCCGCGAAATCCGCGAACAACGCGGCATCGTCCGGTGGTGGCCCTTTTAACGTATCGTCAGCGCGAACCAAATCGAAAATGTCGCGGAAGGATTTCATTCCGTCGATATGAAACAGAATGCGCGAAACGAATTTTCCGGGGTTCACCATCAACTTGGTGCCGGTGTGCGCATGATCGAGCATGAATGGACGCCCCTGACTCTGCCGAAAAATGCGCGACAGTTCCGGGCCGGTCACGGGTTCATGAAAAAACAACGGCACATAGTCGGCATCGCCATAGGGCGCGCGCGTCGCCGGGGTACAGGTTACGAAGAAATCATGGGTAGTGATTTTTCCGCTCAAGAGTTCGGCGATTTCATATTGGTGGCGCCTCGGCAATGTAGCCATTCGCGCAAGCACCGGTGGAATCTTCGGCCCACCGACCCAATGCGGGAGGTATGCGGATCGACCGTTATAGGTCGACGAAAATTCGAGATTCAAGCCGTGCCCATCGACCAGCCAATCGAATAATTCAGCCACAGTGTAGGCACGGTCGCGAGTATGGAGCAAGAGATCGAACAAGCCGGCGTCACCGGCGCGGTGATCCTGATAAAGGTCTTCGCCGCGTTTGAACCAATTGCTGCTCGGCAAGGCAGAAAGCACTTCGCGCGCCTCGTTGATTATTGGCACCATGCCGATGTCTTCGCGATCTGCATCCATTGCGCGCAACAGCGATTGCATCTGATACACACCCGTGCGACCGACTTGCGCGTAGACCATCAGTCCCATTGCGCCGTCCGATTTTAAAACGGCGCGCAACGCTTTCAAACCGGCATCGGGATCATCGAGGTGATGCAACACGCCGACGCAATTGATGTAGTCAAATGGCGCCAAACCGAGTGATGGCAGGTTGAGCAGGGACTCGCGAATCCAATCGATATTGACCAGGCCGCGTGCCGCGGCACGCGCTTGCGCGATTGCCATACTGGCTGCACTGAAATCAAGATGCACAATGCGCGCATCGGTGTGTTTCAATTGTTCGGCGAGAAAGATTGTCGCGTCACCCGTGCCGCCGCCCGCGACCAGCGCGCGAAAACCCTTCGCGAACGTCTGCTGGCCCGCAAAACAGTAGTGATTGATCATCGGCAAATCATCGAGCCAGGTTCGCAAAAGTCGGCGCGATTCGTCGGCCGGATTACGCGCAGGATACGGCAGTGCCTCGTATTGCGCGCGCACCTTGGTGTTGAGTTCTGCCATGTCACGGCCTCATGGTGGTATTAAAGATAATTGGCAACCAACTGAAATCTGCGGTAGTACGATTGGCAGACTGTCAGAAAAAAATAGCCTGGCAAAGCGGATTCGACAGAAGCCAATTCACAACAAAATTTACTTTTTTATTTACTGATATTTAATGCCATTGTCTCAAGTAATGTATTAATTATTGTCTGATTGCCAGGATTGCCGAAATCGATCTCGTTGGAGTACTCTAGGTGGCGATTGCAAGACCATTCAACACCCGCTTTGAGGAGAATTTTGAATGAAACTTTATTACCATCCTGCCTCCACGACCAGCCGCCCGATTGCATTGTTCATTGCCGAAAACGGCCTCAAACTGGACATGCAAATCGTCGATCTTTTTACCGGTGAGCAATATCAGGCCGCATTCGAGGCGGTTAATCCGAACCATCTGGTACCGGTATTGGATGATGAAGGTTTCCGGTTAACCGAAAGTTCCGCGATCCTGAAATATCTCGCGGACAAGACCGAATCGCCGCTTTATCCAAAAGACTTGAAAGCCCGCGCCCGCGTCAATGAGCGCATGGATTGGGTGAATACCCAAATATGTCGTGATTTCGCCTACGGATTTGTTTATCCGCAAATATTCTCTTTTCACAAACGCCGCAGCGACGAAGCACAGGCCGCCACCGTTGAGTGGGGCAAGGAACGAGCGCAGGCATGGATGAAAGTGTTGAACGACAATATCCTTGGCACCCATAACGCATACCTCTGCGGCCATACGATCACGATCGCCGACTATTTTTGCGCAGCATTTGTGGCACTGGGCGAAATCACCGGCAGCGATTATGCCGCCTACCCGAACATCAAGAATTGGCTTGTCCGGATGAAGGCACTAAAAAGCTGGAAATCGGTTTATGAAGCCATCGATGGCTACGCGGCATCGCTCAAGGGCACGCCGATGGTGGCCGTCTGACAAGTTGCAAAGGTGACCGCGCCATGATCAAGAAACTGCATCACAACGCCTACCGCTGCCGCGATTCGGAAACGACACGGCAGTTCTACGAGGACTTTCTCGGCCTGCCCTTGTGCGACTCACTCGAGATCAAACAGACCAAAAGCGGCCGGCCAACCGAGACGCTGCATACGTTTTACCGCCTCGACGACGGCTCCTACCTTGCGTTCTTCGAGGCGCCCGACATGCCTTTCGAATTCAAGTCGCAGCATGATTTTGATTTGCACATCGCGCTGGAGGTGGACGCATCGGTTCTGCCGGTGATGATAGCCAGGGGCAAAGCAGCGGGAATCGAGACGCGCGGCGTGTCAGACCACGGCTTCGTGCATTCCATATACTTTCGCGATCCAAACGGCTATGTGATTGAGCTATGCGCGAAAATGTCGAATCACGATCAGGAAATGGATCCCGCGCACAATGGCGCGCGTGAAAAACTGGCGCGGTGGACGGCAGCGAAAAACGCCGCGTAATTGGCCCACATTGCCGACGTAAGCAAAACTATCTCCTCGCCCGCTCCGCTGCGCGCCCCGGCAACGCCAGCGCCACCATTGCGGAAATCGCAAACGACGCAGCGAACGCCATGATCGCTGCATGGTATTGCGAAAGCGATTCCGCCGATTCAGGGGCCGACAAAAGAAGCCCCAGGATCGCGATCCCGACCACCCCGCCCAAATATCGGCACGTCGACAAAATGCCGGACGCAACACCGCTGTGCCTTTGTTCGACCGCGCCCAATGCCGCCGACTGTGCCGGCCCATTTGCAAGCCCCAGACCCACACCACCCATGATCAAGCCACCGATTACCTGCGATGCATCATGGCCCGGTGTAAGCAGTGCTAGCCAACACATACCAACCACCGAAAACAGCGAACCGATCACGCACGTCGCGCGCGCACCGATTTTTTCCGCTACGCGACCGCCGAGCACGGTTGCCACCATCATGCTGACCATGAACGTGGTCATGAACGGCCCGGCGCGCTCAGGGCCCCATTGGTACAACAGTTTCAACAGATAGGGCAATTGAAATATCAGCGCGTACATGCCCAGATTCTGCAAGGCAACGATGGCGCAGCCGGCGGCGAAGGATCGATCGGAGAATAGCGCGACATCCATCAGCGGTGCGGACGACTTTTTTTCCCACCAGACGAACGCAATGAAGAATAGAGCGGCGAACAAGAGCAACCCTGTGAACTCTTTTAATCCCATCACCACGCACAGCAAACCCATTGTCATTAGCAGCGTTCCAATCCAATCGAAGGCGAATGATCTCGACGGCGCATGATGTGGACGTTGTTTGAAAAAGCCGTGCGCAAAAAACACCGACAACAGTAGCGGCGGCAAATTCATCAGAAAAATCGACACCCAGCCGACTTGCTGCACGAGCACCCCGCCCAGCGATGGCCCGAGTGCCGCCGCGAAACCCATCATTGCCCCGAAGTAACTGAACACACGATGCCGCCGCTCGGCTGGCACGGTGATCTTGAACAGCGCCATCACCGTAGGAACAATGAATGCGCCGCCCAGCGCCATCAGAATCCGGCTCGCCACAATGGCTTCAAACACATGCGAAAAAATCGCCAGCACGCAACCAGCGCCAAAAATCCACTGGCCTAGCCTGAGCGTTTTTGCATAGCCCCAATGATCACCGAGCTTTCCGCCAGGCCCTTGCGCGATGATGCCGACCAGCAGGTAACTGTTGACGAGCCATTGCGTCAGCTCACCAGGATTTTTCGCAAATTCGGCCCCGATGGAGGGTAGCGCCACGGCAATCATCGTCGAGCCGAGCGGAATCAGCATCGCCGACAATCCCAGGCCCATCAACCGCAGTGGCGAATATTCTACGTTCGTCACGCAGTGGGCCCGGCGGTAATGGCGCGGCACTGCAGTAAGTAAAGATTGTCGTCCTCAATGCCCCACTCGATATCGCGGCCGGCACCAAAATATTGGTCGCAGCGGTGGGCTAATTCGAGCAATACCGACACCTGTCCCTCATTCACACAAAAACCGTGGATTTTGGCTTCATCGTCAATTGCGGTTTCTTCCACACCGCCGCCGGGCAATGCACGCATGATGAGATCTTTGACGCCGGCCTGTCGTTCAAGCAATCGATCGTCCTTTGAAAAACGCCAACGATCCGGAATCACCAGGCCTTCAACAATCGCCTCACCCAACCCCCACGACGCCTCGATGACGATTTCATCCGCTGCCGTCACAGGATGACGCGTAAACATCACACCGGCACATTCGGGAAAAACCATTTTTTGCAATGCCACAGCGGTTCGTGGTGCGCCGGAAATGCCAAGTTTCGCTCGGTAGGCCATGGCTCCTGCCGAGTGGCCGGAATTCCACACCAGGTGCAGCGCTTTCACGACATCAGCAAACCCGATGCGATTAAGTTCGGTGAAATGCTGGCCCGCAAACGATGCAATGGCCGCATCCTCACCCACGCCAGAGGAGCGTACGGCGAACGGGAACGGCTTGTCGCTTAGAAACTGTTCGAACAGGTCCAATGCAGCGGGCTCGGCATTGACCACCGCCTCGACAAAATCAACCGACAGTGCCCACCCCGGCGGCACGGGCAACCCCGCGCGCAACGAGGCGCCGAGCTGAACCGATTTGCCGCCGAAAACGGCCTCATCCTCGGCAAGGCGAAAATCGATAGGCGTGGCCGTCACAGCAGAATCACTTCGCCCTTGTCGGCATCCACCCTCACGCGCGCGCCGTTGACAATCGTTTGAACGGCAACCTGACAACCGACCACGCCCGGCAAACCGTATTCGCGCGCGACAATGGCCGCATGCGACATCAGGCCGCCGCGATCCGTGACGATCGCGCCGACCAGAGGCAACACAAAATTGAAGGCCGTTGAGGTTGAGCGCGTCACCAGCACTTCGCCTTTTTGCAATAGGTGCAAATCGTCAATGCGCTCAATCACCCGCGCGTAACCTTCGTATTGTCCCGAACTCACCGAGATACCGCGTACGATGGTGGCGTCGCTCTTCTTTTCGCTTGAGCCAAACAAATGCGCCATGAACACATTGATGGCCCGCATGGTGCGTTGAGTCGATCTCGGAAACCACTCGACAGGTGGCGGTGGCGACGGTGTTCCGTTCAAGAATGGTGGTGCCACATTGTTGCCGATGGACACACGGAACTGTCTTCGCCGCGCAAGCTCGTCCACGGTGGCTGCCGGCACCTGTCCACTACTGGCCAGCATCTCGATCGCCTCCTCACAGGTCGCGTCGAGAATTAACTCTGCATCGGGGATCTTTCCTTGTGCCACGAGACGACGACCGACTTCCAAGAAGGCTCGCCGTGAAATGCCGGTACTCCACAGATCGCTCCAGTAGCTGCGTTCATCACGCAACCGGTTAACGAAGCGAGCTTCGGCGAGAATTTCGTCAAACAACTCTCGCAGCGCCTCCGGCACGGCTTGCCGGAGACTCGCGGTTTGTTCCGCGACTCTCTGCTCTGCACGCGCAATGTCGGCGGGTGAATGTTTGACCTGCAGTGCTTTCACGATAACTTCCGGTGCTTCAATGGCCGTAAGGCAGGTGATATCGTAGCCACCGATGATGCGATGCGAGACCAGGTCCAGGTAATGTTTGACGGCGCGCCCGATATCGCCTGGCAGTGCGGCAAGTTGGTTCAATACGTCTCCCGGTGCGCTTACACCGTGAAGAATTTTTACCGCCGACTCATCGGCATTGATCGCACTTAATGCCGCGAGATACTCATCGGTGATGCCGGACGAAACGGGCGTGCTGCCTTTCAATACGCCCGATATCTCTGACGGCGACAGTCCCGTCCACTCCTGCACCGACGCCATGAAATCACCCACCGGCATGATGCTGGAAATGGTGTAGATGTGGTGTTGATACGACATCGCTTTGGAATTCTCAAAACATTCGCGTAAATGTTCGGCGAGTTGAGCGTCGGTCAGTGCGGCAAGGTCGATTGCCTGAAGGCGCAAGTGATTTTGCGTTGATTGAGGTTTCAATACATTATCCCAATGACGCAGATGTTCGCGCCACGGTTTTTCTTGCAACACCGTGGCCGCACGCTTGAGTCGTTGCCGCGTTTCCGGATGCAGCGCGCAAATCAGCTTGAAAATGAACTTGGGCGGCGGCCCGCCTTTGGCATTCTCCGGCGCACCAACGATCACGGCTTTGTTATAAAGAAATCCATTCACGAAACCGGGCTTGATGTGATCCAGCAATAGGCCGAACCGGGAAGTTCCCGATTTGAATCCCTTGACGAAACCTTCGCTAAAGGCCTCTTGCGCAAAGCGCGTCATCGGCCTTGGAAAATGGGTTCCATCCTGCTCCCAAACGCCGGCGTCCGGTGCATCGAACTTAAGCTCGCTCATATTTTCCCCCTACTATTTTGTTCTGAATAGTTCAACTACCCGGTACGTAGCCCGGCCCTTTCAGCGCGCTACCATTGCGTACCCCGGTGCGCTGCCCCGAATCGATTGCAATTTTGCCATTGACGATTACGTGACTCACCCCCGTTGAAAACTGATGCGGACTCTCAAACGTCGCGTTGTCGCGGATAGTCTTCTCGTCAAATATCACTATATCGGCCGCGTAGCCTACGCGCAAAAGTCCACGGTCTTTCAGGTTGAATTTCGATGCTGGCAGCGAAGTCATGCGACGAATGGCGTCTTCGAGCGTGGTGATTTTTTCCTCCCGGACATATTTCCCAAGCACTCGCGCATTGGTGCCGTAGCTGCGGGGATGGGGCAAACCTTTGCCGTCTTGTATGCCGCCGTCGCTCGCCACCGCATTGAACGGGTAACGCATGATGGTGCGTACATCGTCCTCGTTCATGCCGTGAAACACCATCTGCGCGCCGCCCGCCACCAGCAGATCGAGCATGGTTTCGACTTCGGCTTCCATATTTGCCGAACGGCCTTTTTCGCGATTGATCGCGGAAATACTTTTCCCGCTGAGCGATGCATCGCTCTCGTGGCGCGCAACCACCGCATAACTGAAATCAGGACGTTTGTTGCGGCGCGCACTATCGAGAATATCACTGGCAATTTTCTTTCGCTGTTGTGCATCCGCTAGGCGCCTCTTGATGTCGACATCACCGCCTTCACGCGCCCAATCCGGCAACATCACCTGTAACGACGTGCTGCTTGCGGTATAGGGATATTGATCGATGGTGACATCGATGCCCTCGGCGCGCGCGCGGTCTATCAACGCGATCATCTCGGAAGAGCGCCCCCAATTGCCCTGACCGCCGACTTTCAAGTGTGAGATCTGCACCGGCATCTTCGCGGCACGCCCGATATCCAGCGCCTCGCTGATGGCGTCCATGACTTTGTCGGTTTCATTGCGAATATGCGAGGCATAAATGCCGCCGTGCGCTGCGGCGGCACGGGCAAGACCGACCACTTCTTCGGTGCTGCTATACATGCCGGGCAGATAAAGCAGCCCTGTCGAGAGCCCCACCGCACCGTCCTTCATCGCATCGACCACCATCGATTCCATCTGCGCCTGATCCTGCGGCGACGCAACGCGATTGGCAAGGCCAAGCACTTGCCGTCGCACCGTGTTGTGCCCGATCAGCGAAGCCACGTTGATCGATACACGCTCCCGATCGATGCGTGCAAAAAATTCCTTCAGGTTCTCGTACGAGCCGCCGCAATTGCCGGTGACGACGCTCGTGACACCGTCGTGCAAAAAATTGTCAGCGGTTGGATGGGTGAACAAATCGAATTCGATATGCGTATGTACGTCGATGAAACCAGGGGCGACAATTTGCAGGGCCGCATCGATTGTTCGCGTTGCGGTGAATTTGTCGAGCCGCCCGATCGCGAAAAGTTTCCCATCGCGAATCGCGATGTCGGCGTTGAACCAACTGTTTCCGGTTCCGTCGATAACGCGGCCGTTGCGAATCAGGATGTCGGCAGTCGTGCCGCGTGATGGTTCAGGCGACAACGACGCGCAGCCGGAAAAAAAAGCGGTGGCAAGCAACAGCGGCGAAAGCAAATTCAAGCGGGGCATGGCGTATTCACAGTTTGCTTGGCAACTTTCAATCGGGTCATTGGCCGATACTCTAGCACTGGCGCGGCGTTTGGCGCATTCTCCTGTTATCAATCAAATTCCCCTGCCTCCCGTCAACACGCCATATGCCGCGGGCCAAAGGCGTCTCAGTGCCGCACCAAGCAACACCGCGAACGCGATGATCGACAGCGGCAAAAAAATGAAAGTCAACATTTGATGCCCGGCGCCGCGCTCCAGCAAATCAAACACCGGGTCGATCGCAATCGCGACCCAGGGTGCATGCACCGCGTAGATGATGAACGAGAACGACGTGAGCCAGACAAACCAATGCCGGCGCATACACCACCGGACGACCGCATCGCCGCCAAACCACGCCGCAATCAGACCGCTCGCTACCGTGAGCTTGTGCAACAGGATCAGGCAGGGAAACACGCCATTGCCGAACATCGCTAGGCCATTGAACGCGAGCCAGGTCTTGAGCGCGGCGGCACACACAAACACAATCGCCCATCGCACAGGATTGAGCCAGCGCGCCGGCTTCTTGATATCAAAGGTCGATTTTTGCATCCAGACACCGAGCGAGAAAAACAGCAGGCCCTCGCCCTCGAAGAAGTACATGCCGGCCGTGGCCAGCCACAGAAAAACCGCGATAGAAAAGAACACGCGCGCCGAAAGTTGGCCGGTCACCCAGCGGCTCAGCAGCGGATAGGCAAGATTGTAGAAAAACAGCACGCGGATGAACCAGAGCTGGTACGGCAGCGGCGCGAAAATCCAGCGCGTGATGATCTCACCGACACTGTATTCATGCACCAGGGTGCGGGTTTCATCAATGTGCGCGATGTGCGACGCCGCGATCCACCCGCGTGTGGTGGTGAATGCCTCGAGTCCGAACATTAGCAGCAGACAAAGCCCGCTCCAAAGTAGATACGGCAGCAGCAACGTGCGGACGCGCTTCCTGATCCGATCGTGGTTGGGCACCTGATCATGAAGCGCGTACAAATATCCCGAAATCAGAAACAATATCGGAATGCGGAACCGCAGAATGCCATTGGCAAAAAAGTACTCAGTGAAGCTGGTCAGCGTGAGTGGATCGCCCACCAGGGACCAAGGCTGCAGGTAACGCTCTTCGAGATTGTAGCTGTGCACGAAAACCAGCAATACCATGGAGACGAAAGACCAGAAACGGAATTTGTCACTGATGAGCGGGGGCAGCATGGCGTCCCAACCTACGCGCAACAAATTGAGACTATAGGATCCGCTTGCACGCCGGATTCTGCAATCAGGCTTCGTGCGCTATTTCTCAAATTTCGCATCGGCGATCGGCTCATTGATCTTGAATTGCCGCCAAAAATATCCATCCACTTGAACGCAAAATGTTCGCTGCGTCAGTCTTTCCGAATGGCGTCCAAAGATTGCATCGATGTTCAATTTCAAATATTTCGGTTGGCGCGAGTTATTACCTCCCGCTGCGGTCACCGCAATTTGCAGGATCGGCCGCCCATTAAATGTGGGCGCTTGCGATTGCACGCAAACCGACGTTACACAAAACAACAAGGCAAGCCATTTTTTGCAAGAGGGTTCCTTCGACAAGTGACACTTGGAAATACGTCTATGGGGAAGCGGGACATCTTCGGAAAGATATTAACTTTTTCGTACAGAAATAATTGCAAATATCGTCGCGAGAGCCTGCGAGCCGACGTAAATTCATATTCACACAATAGAATTGCTCGTCCTGGCGCCAATTTTCGCGCATTTCCGTCGCCTCTCTGAAATCTCTCGTCCGCCCCACCGGCATATAATTCCGGTCTACCCAAATTCACTGGGAATCAATATGCCCAACAAAGCAAAAGACAAGAAAACCGCCCTTCTCGCCGAGATCACGAAACTGGCCGCAGGCAAGGTCCCCGCCGCGCAGCGCGCGCATGTACAGACCTTTGCCGCCAAGTATTGCGGCGGCATTGATGCCGATGATTTGTCCATGCGCGATGCGGAAACCTGGAGCGCATTGACGCTTTCCCATTTTGGATTCGGTCAGGAATTCCATGCCGGCGCGCCGAAGATGCGCATCTTCAATCCGAAGATGGCGGAACATCGCTTCGAAGCAACCTGCACAATCATTGAATTTATTAACGATGACATGCCGTTCCTCGTCGATTCGATCGCGATGGAAATCAATCGGCAAGGCATCGGTGTGTTGCTGGTGGTACATCCTCTATTCAAGGGAACGCGCGATCAGGATGGGGCACTGACCAGCCTGGAAGAAGCCCGTGACGGTGAAAAGCTGGAATCGTGGATTCATGTCGAGGTCGAGCGAGTCTCGGATGCGGCGCGGCTGAAGGCATTGGGCGATGGGCTCGTTTCGGTGTTGAACGACGTGCGCGCGGCAGTGGATGATTGGCCGAAGATGATTGCAAAGGTCACCGAGACCATTCAGGCAATGGGAGGCGCCGCCAAATCAGTGCCGCTGGAGGAAATCGACGAAGCACGTGCTTTTCTCACTTGGGCGGGAGATAGTCATTTCACGTTCCTCGGCTATCGCGAATACGATCTCGCCGAAGTCGACGGCGTGGATGTGTTAAAAATCGTGCCCAAATCAGGCTTGGGCATTTTGCGTGAACCGAAGCTGGGGGGCGTCTCGCAGAGCTTCAATGAATTACCGGCCGCGTTGCGCGCACTCGCGCGCAAGCCGACTTTGTTGGCATTGACCAAAGCAAATTCACGCGCAACCGTGCATCGCGCGGGCT
>JAYTUX010000396.1:0-4347 GCA_043744315.1 Betaproteobacteria bacterium
CATGTATGCGGAAGCTGCTCACCATTCTCAACGCCATCCTAAAAAAAGACAAAGCTTGGCAAATTCAACCTTTTGCTTGACACGGTTGCTTCGCCGGTACGACAGGGGTTAATAGAAGTCCCCTATGGTGAACACGAGCACTGGCGCGGCGTGAAGGAGAAAAAAGTCTGTAAAGCCCCGCCAAATGGCGATCTACCTTGTTTTGTGCTGTTAGCCTAAATGCAAAACAACATCCCAACGCGCCACCAGCGCGTCGCGCTCCTGTTTGCCGGATGGCGCCTCGTAACGGGAGAGCAGCGATTTTCTGCCGTCCACGCTGGAACTTGTAAACAACTTGTCCTTTTCATTCAACGATTCTCCGGCGAAATACATCTGTGTCACGAGACGACTCGTGCGCCCTTTGATATCGAAGTGAATGTGCGGTGGTCGCGACCAGCCATCGATTCCGGTCGGATAAGCGGCAGGCTTCACGGTTTTGAAACTGTAATTGCCATCGGCTCCCGTGCGGATTTTTGCGTAGCCTTCGAAATTGGGATCGAGCACAGCCGGGCCTTGATCACCGGGGTGGCTGTAACGACCGACAGAATTGGCTTGCCAGATTTCCAGTTCCGCATTCGCAATCGGCTCGCCACGAACGTTGGTGACGCGGCCACTGACGTAGAGAATCTGCCCTAGCGCGCGACCGCTTTTGCCGGCGATAACGGTAAGGTCGGCGTCCTGATCGGCTGGAAGCGTCATTGGATAGAACGGCCCCATCACTTGCTCGCTCGTCGGTCGCAGACGGGACTGCTGCGCCCATGCTGGAGCAAAGACGCCAGCCAGTGCGGCACCGCCAATCGCTGCCGATGCAGTCAGTACGCCACGACGGGTAATGCCGACGCGGTGGCGGTGAGTGGGCGCATGAATGTGGTGGTGATTTTCTTCGGTTGGCGCGGTAGGCAACAGTAGTTTTGGCATGGCAGATCCTCAAGTAAATGGATTTGTGGCGGGGGTGAAATTCATTGCATCGGACGCCGATGCACAACGGTGTCGGTGTGCTGTTGAAATGAAATCACTTTGCCGTCCAGAAATTTCCATACATGTACAAAAGGCGCTTCAAATCTCTTCCCGGTGGCTTTGTATTTGCCACTGTATTTGCCGAGTGCGACGACGGTATTGTCGTTGGCGATAAATTCATCGGGAACGGCAGCATAGGCATCCCACTCGCCACCAATTTTCATAAAGACATTTTCAAGTACCGCATTGGGGCCGACATATGTGCCGCCATAGGGGCCTCCTTCGGCCTCGATCCAAATAACGTTTGGCGCTAGCGCTCCAAGCACGGTTGGGATGTCGCCCTTGGCAAAGGCGGCATACGCGCCGCGAATAATTTCAGTGATCTGACTCATGATTCAACTCCGTTGATGGTGTGTGGTGAAAGTGAAGCAGGCAATCGACGCTTGTGTAACCTGCTACGCCGCCGTAAATCCGCCGTCAATCATGTGAATGCTGCCGGTGCAGTAAGAGGCATCGTCGCTCGCCAAAAACAATGCGAGCTTTGCCACTTCTTCATTAGTGCCGTAGCGCTGCAACGCGATCTTGGTCTTGAGAAAGTCGCGAATGGCGTCGGGATTCTCTGACGAAAGTTGCGTTTCGATCGAACGAATCATCCGGTTGTCGATCGGCCCGGGGCCGATGGCATTAACGCGTATTTTCGATGCGCCCAGTTCCAGCGCCACCGACTTGACCATTCCGTGAACCGCGTGCTTGCTGGCGACGTACGGCGCGAGGCCGGCAGAACCCTTCACACCCGCAATCGACGAAAGCGCGATCATCGAGCCGCCACCACGTTTTTTCATCGGCTTGACACAGTATTTCATTGACAGCCATACGCCGATGACGTTGGTGCGTAGTACCTGTTCAAAGTCGGTCAGGCTTTGCGCCTCGATCGGCTTCACCGGTCCTTCGGTGCCGGCATTGGCCAGCAGGATATCAACGCCGCCAAATTTCTTCACCGTCGCGGCGACTGCTGCTGCCGTCGCGGCTTCATCCGTTGCATCGGCGACGAAGTCTGCCAGCCCGGTATCGATCGCGAGTCGCCCTCGGGTCTCCTTGAGTTTCTCCGCGGAACGTGCCACCAGCATGACGCTGGCACCTTCGTGCAGAAAAAGTTTCGCGGTCGCTTCACCAATCCCGCCGGTTGCACCGGTAATGATGGCGACTTTCCCGGCCAGTCGTCTTTTGATTTCGTACGGCTGATTCATTTGTGGTCTCCCTTTTTTTTCGCGTGCCGCACAGTAGCATAGGCATGAATACACATTAGAACGTCAGAACCCAATTCACTGCATGGTGCGGTTTATGACCACTCCGGCTGAAAATTGGTATGGCCGATTTCATATTTGTCGCGCAACGAAGAGTTGATTCGTGCCACCAGCGCCGTGTACCCCGCCACCGCCTCCGGCGTAATTCTCACGTGCGCCGTCAGGCAATTGAAGCGCTGCGAAATCTGCCAGATATGCACATCGTGAATATCGAGCACCTCCGGAAAATCGTGCAACACATGTGCGCGCAGCGCCGCAACATCGATGGGCGAGCCTTCCATCAGCACATGCAGTGAATCGCGCAGCAATGCCCACGACCACTTCAGAATAATCACCGCCACCACCAATGCCAACAGCGGATCAATCCACTGCCAGCCCGAGTAATGAATCACGATCAGCCCAATGATGATCGCCACCGACGACAGCGTATCGGTGAGCATATGCAAAAACGCCGAGCGAATATTCATGTTGCTTTGATCGGCGCGCATCAGGATTGCGCCGGTGATTAGATTGATGACCAAACCGGCCACGGCGATGATGAGCGTGGTACCGATCGCGACCGGCTCCGGCGAAAACAAACGCGCGATGCCCTCGACCACGATCCAACCCGCCGACAACAAAATTGTGATGCCATTGACGAACGCGGCCACCACCTCCACCCGGTAGTAGCCAAAGGTCTTTTCCATGTTCGCCGGCCGCGACGCCAGCACGATCGCGCCCCAACTTACTGCGAGCGCAAACGCATGCGTAAACATGTGAATGCCATCGGACACCAGCGCAAGCGAATGCGTGAACAACCCGCCGATGATTTCCACCCCCATGGCGGTGACCGTGATCGCGAAGGCGAGCAGCAGCATCGATTTATCGTGGGAACGGTAATCGTGTTGATGTGCGCTGCCCGTTTGATGCGGGTGATCGTGCCCGTGATCGTGTGCGTGGTCGTGCGCATGATCGTGGCTGTGATCATGCGTGACCGCATGGTCGGCTTTTGCCTTCGGTGGCTTTGCGTCGACGCGCAGCGGCGCGTGGCCGTCGCCGTGGGGGCAGGAGAGGTCGTCGTTGGTCTTTAGGGCAGACGAAGGCATGAACAATTATAGAAGTATCGCGACGCGCCCAGTAATCCGACTAAAACCTGGAAAGGCATCAAGGTGGATAGTCTAGTTGACCTCAAATTTTCGTCATGCCGGCCTTTGCCGGATGACGGGATAATAGAACTACCCTTGGCTTTCGCTATGGTCGCAATGCATGAATCAAATCGAGATAATCGTCGCGATCCGATCCGATATACCCGCGCCGGATCAGGCAATCCAGTGCCACCAGCGCCGCGTCGACCGTGAAATCGCCAGGTGCGTTCTCCAGCCGCCGCAACAATTCGGTAATCGGCATGCAGGTAAATTCCGCAACCTCGCCATCCTGATTGGCGGGCACAAAATTTTCCGGTAATTCGATATCGTGTACGAAAATAATTTCGTTGTGCAGGCCTTCGTCCACCGCGCGTTTGCAGCGCACCGCGCCGGCGCTCTTCGCGGCGCGAGCGAGTTCGGGTTTGATGCCGGCCTCTTCCCAACTCTCTTTCACCAGCGTCTCGAACGGCGTCATGCCGCGCGAAATGCGGCCGGCCGCGAGGTTATCGAGTTTGCCAGGGTCGATCGCTTTATTTTCCGCGCGGCGCGCGATCCACATGTGCGGCGTGCCGTTGCGCGTGGTGATGCCGTTCAAGTGTGACGCATAAACGGTGAGGCCGAAGTGTCTCGTCGCGGCGCGCTCGATGTGAAAAAGTGGAGGCGAATAAAACGATTCGCAAGCCGTGACCAATTCACCGCGCCAGCCGCCGATGACCGTTTCGGCTGCGAGCGCTTCCACCACTTCGGCAATCGCCGCGCTGCGGTGCTCAGGGGTTTCAAAATGCCAGAGCATGCCGACGCCACGCGGGCGCACCGTGAAATATTCGGGCCAGTTTTCCAACCGCTCGGCGAAGGATCGCTTCATCCATCCGGCCAGCACGCCATCGACCGTGAACGGCAGCAAGCTGTCGGCAGGATCGAAC
>JAYTUX010000397.1:0-4344 GCA_043744315.1 Betaproteobacteria bacterium
GTCTCGTCGCCATCCCAAACCTTGAGCGCGTTATCGGCGCGCAGTAAATGCACATCCTGTACCGAAGGATCGGGAATGAAATCGATCTCGCCAGATTTCAGTGCGGCCATGCGGGTGGCATCGCTGGTGATGGGGCGGTACTCGATTGTTTCGATATTGCTCTCAGAGCGTTTTTCCTTGATACCCCACCAATCGGGATTCTTGGTGTGGGTGATTTTGACCCCCGGCTCGTATGAAACCAATTTGTACGGTCCGGTACCCATCGCATTGCGCGAGGCGTAGGTCACTTCCTTGGTGGTGAAATCCTGCGGGTTGACGGCGTTGTTTTTCTCCGCCCATTTCTTGCTCATGATCGGAATCTCGCCAATCGAAATGAGTCCCACCGGATTGGGCGCGGCAGTGGTAAATTCCACGGTGTAATCGTCGATTTTTTTCGCGATACCGGCGGGAATGGCGTAGGTCTTGAATTGGTTCGATTTCGCCGCTCGCTCAAACGAAAACACCACATCGTCGGCGGTCATGACGCTGCCGTCATGGAACTTGACACCCTTGCGCAACGTGATAACGCGTTTCAGCGGGCTCACCACTTTCCACGAGGTCGCGAGCCATGGTGTGGGCGACATATCCTTGCCCGGCTGAATCAGGCGTTCGTAGACCAGCGCCTGGATCGACTTGGTAAAGCTTTCATCCTGTCCATGCGGATCCTGCGTGGTGGCGTCGCCTTTGGACGCCCAGCGGAAATGTTTTGCCTCCGCAACGCTGATCCCACCGCAAAACATCGACACGACCAAACTGACCAATAAAACGTACATTCTCATTACAGCCTCCCGTTTTCAATGAATCGATATTTTTTGCGCGTTTCTCCAATATTATCCGTTGCAGCGCAATTTCGCCGGATCAATTGATTTCGACACACTCTTCATTGATGCTTCTTGTTATTGGTATTAAATTGGTTTTATCATAGCGGGATGTTGAAAGAATGGCGAATCCAGTTGAGCCGGCAAAATCATCGGTATTTTTTCGACGGTTTTTCGCTTGCGAGTTCAGAAACGTCAACCGGAAAAGCGCATGCGTAAAAGCCTGATCGCGGAGTTAAAACCCAGCAGCAACGATGCGTCGCCGCTCTATTTACAATTGGCGCGTCGGCTTGGCGACGCGGCACGCAATGGTCGCTATCAGGCGCACGAAGCGTTGCCATCCGAGCGACTGCTATCGGAATCGCTAGGTGTATCACGGGTAACCGCGCGCAAAGCGATCGACTTGCTGGTTGCACAGGGTTTGATTGTGCGTCGGCGCGGTTCGGGTAATTACATTGCGCCACACCTTGAACAACCACTGTCAAAACTCACCAGTTTTTCCGAAGAATTGCACCGGCGCGGCTTTACGCCGAGCTCGCAATGGCTTGATCGCGCCGTCACGCCCGCCACACCGGAGGAACAATTGGCGCTTGGCCTGTCGCCCAATGCACGCGTCGCAAGATTGGAACGCCTGCGCCTCGCCGACGGTGTTGCGATGGCCTATGAAATGAGCGTGTTGCCGCAAAACGTGCTGGCACACCCGGAGGCCGTAGACGGCTCGTTGTATGAATTCCTGACCAGGATCGGCCAATTGCCGGCGCGCGCGGTGCAACATATTCGCGCCCTGAATGCGCCACCGCGATTGGCAGGGCAATTGGGCGTACCGGTCGGGCAAGCGGTACTGTTCATCACCCGCACCGGCTATCTCGCCTCCGGCCAAGCGGTTGAATTGACGCATTCGTATTGCCATAGCGATTACTACGACTTTGTCGCTGAAATGCGGCGGGATTGAATGATCACCAACCGCACCCGGCACCGCACGCTATGACGCGCCTTTCCGGAAATATTCTCACGCCCGCTGGATTCATACGTGGCTCAATCGATTTCGCGCCGAAAGCGGAAAAGGACAACGCGAATCGTGGCCGCATTTCCCGCATCGAAGGCGAAAAGTTACCGCTTGATGGCGCCCGCGATTCGACCCTGCCGTTGATACTTCCGGGTTTCATCGATAGCCACGTGCATGGTGGTGGTGGCCGCGACATTATGGATGGCGGGGACGCCATCGCACGGATCGCCGAAAAGCATGCTCGACATGGCACGACTTCACTGCTCGCCACGACCATGACAGCACCTGCCGCTGATCTGGATGCGGCGTTTGCCGGATTAGCTGCGTTTTGCGGTGCCGCCACGGCCCGCGCGAATACCATTGGCGCCACGGTGCTTGGCGTTCATCTTGAAGGCCCCTATATCAATCCTGGCAAGCTTGGTGCACAACCCGGTTATGCAAGGCCGATCGATCTCGGTGAGTTGCGCCGCCTGAATTCACAAATGCCGATCCGCCTCATTACATTGGCACCAGAAATTGCCGGACATCTGCAGGCAATCCCGGCTCTCGTGGCGGCGGGATTCAGAATTCAGATCGGCCATAGTCTGGGCGGCTATGAAGACGGCGTGAACGCACTTGCTCAGGGCGCGACAGGCTTTACCCATCTCTTCAACGCAATGACCGGCCTGCATCACCGCCAACCCGGCATGGTCGGTGCGGCGCTTGCTCACGCGGAATACTCTGAGATCATCCCCGATTTGCTGCATGTCCATCCCGGCGCAATTCGCGTCGCGCTGCGCTGCATTCCGCGTTTATTTTGCGTTACCGATTCAACCGCCGCCGCCGGCATGCCGGATGGCGAATATCGTCTTGGTCGCCACACAGTAACCAAGTGTCTGGGCGGAGTGCGGCTGCCCGACGGCACGCTGGCCGGATCGACATTGACGATGGATCAGGCGTTTCGCAATCTGGTCAACAAAATCGAATTGAATATCGCCGACGCGTCCCGGCGCGTTTCGACGAATGCTGCTGATTTTCTCGGGCTTGATGATCGTGGCCGGCTCGCCGTCGGGACGTGGGCCGATGTGGTGGTGATGGATCGCGATTTGAACATGTCAGATGTTTTTGTCGAGGGCATGCCGGTCGACGGCAAAGCATGAGTCCAATCGACTACACGGTGTCGCAATGAATCTTCTCAATACCGAAACGCCAAGCCTCGAACATTCACGACTCGATGAATATGAAGTCATCGATCTCGTCAACGCATTTGCCGCCGACCAACAAACGGCTGTGGATGCCGTGCGTGCCGCTGCACCTCAGATCGCCGCTGCCGTTGCCGCTGCGGTGCCGCGCCTCGAAACCGGCGGCCGATTGATTTACGTTGGTGCCGGTACCTCGGGTCGCCTCGGGCTGCTCGACAGCGTCGAGTTGTACCCCACATTTTCCTGGCCGCGCGAGCGGGCCGTATCGCTATTGGCCGGTGGCCGTGCGGCGTTGTATCAGGCCGTTGAAGGTGCTGAAGACAATTCGGAGCAAGGCGCTGCGGACATTCGCGATGCAGGTGTCGGCAAACACGACGTAGTGGTCCTGCTGGCCGCTGCCGGCACCACGCCGTATGTGCTGGGTGCAACGCGCGCGGCGCGCAGTGCCGGCGCACTCACCATCGGCATCGCCAATAATCCCGGCGCCCCGCTGACTCGTGACGCCGAAATTGGCATCACGCTCGATACCGGATCGGAAATTATTTCTGGCAGTACCCGCCTCAAGGCAGGCACCGCGCAAAAAATCATGCTCAATACCTTTTCCAGCGCGGTGATGGTGCGGATGAACAAGGTGTACGGCAATTTAATGGTGGATTTGAAGCCGACCAACGCAAAGCTCGTGCGACGCGCGATCCGGCTAACCGTTCTCGCGACCGGGTCAGACGATGCCACCGCGCAATCAACACTTGAATCCTGCGACTTTCAAATCAAGATTGCGATCGTCGCGATTCTGAAAAAAATGAGCGTCGCTGATGCAACAAAGGAGCTGGCAAACGCAAACGGTAGTGTGCGGCGTGCGCTCGCAGGTGGAGGCGCATGAGCCAAGTTGCGCCACCTGCGCCAGTCATCGAGCCGCACCGCATGACACCTTTGGCGAAAAATCCGTGGCAGTGGATTCCCTCACTTTATTTCGGTCAGGGCGTCCCTTATGTCGTGGTGATGACACTCTCAGTCATCATGTACAAAAATCTCGGCGTCTCGAACACCGATATCGCGCTCTATACCAGTTGGCTGTATTTGCCCTGGGTAATCAAGCCGCTCTGGTCGCCGATCGTGGATATGTTTCGCACTAAACGATGGTGGATATGGTCGCTGCAATTGCTGATCGGCGCGTCGCTGGCTCTGGTGGCATTGACCATTCCCGTACCGCATTTTTTCCAGATCACGTTGGCCGTGTTCTGGCTGATGGCGTTTAGTTCGGCCACGCACGATATCGCGGCCGACGGTTTCTACATGCTGG
>JAYTUX010000398.1:0-4327 GCA_043744315.1 Betaproteobacteria bacterium
GCGAATGCAATCCACCGGACACACCGCGACGCACAATTCGCAACTGGTACAAAGCTCGTTGATGACGCTGTGCATGAATTTGTTGGCGCCGATGATCGCATCGGTGGGGCAGGGCGGCAGGCATTTTGCGCAGCCAATGCATGCCGCCTCGTCGATGACCGCAATTCGGTGCGGCAGATGCGGTCGCAATGTCGAATCGAGCGGCAGCACTTGACGCGACAGTAGCGCGCCTAGTTCGGCGATCCCTTTGTCGCCGCCCGGCGGACAACGATTGATGTCGGCCTGACCGGCAGCAATCGCTTCGGCGTACGGCATGCAGCCATCAAAGCCGCATTGCGTGCACTGGGTTTGCGGCAACAACGCATCAATTTTTTCGGCGAGCGTCGGCATCGGGCTCAGCATGAGAACAGCATCGCATCCAGATCGCGATAGGGACGATTTAATTCGCGCGCGATCGCGGCATGTGTCACTTGCCCGCCATGAATTTGCAAACCCGCGGCAAGACCCGCATCGTTTTTCAAGGCTTGCCTGAGTCCCGTTTTGGCGATCGCACTCACGTATGGCTGCACCGCCGCCGATAATGCAATGCTCGCCGAACGTGGCACCGCGGCGGGCGTGTTCGGCACGCAATAGTGGATGACACCTTCTTCAACAAACGTTGGCGCGGAATGCGTCGTGGGGCGAGAGGTCTCTGAAACGCCGCCGCCGTCGATACAGATTTCAATCAGTACTGCGCCGGGGCCATTGCGCGCTGTGATCGATTGCACATCTTGCCTGGAGAGCAATTTGGGCGTCGCGTTACCGGGAACATTGACCGCGCCGATGATCACGTCCGCATCTAGTATTGCCGTGCCAAGTGCTGTCGGGTTCATCGCGATGGTGCGCGCGCTGGAACCGAGGCGGTGCGCTAATGCGGCGAGGCGTGGCCCGTGACGCGAAATGACGGTCACGTCCGCGCCCAGCGCAATCGCCGTGCCCGCCGCCGCCGCACCCGCATTGCCTGCGCCGAGGATGACAACGCGTGCATCGCCGATTGAAACGCCGCGCCCGCCGTTGGACGTCATCAGCAGGTTAGCCGCAATCGGGATGGCAAGCTCACCTGAAATCACCGACATCGGTGCCAAAATCGGCAAGCGTTTGGAATCGTCTTCGACCGTTTCAAATGAAATGCCAGTGATGCGGCGCGCGAGCAATTCGTGCGCCATGAACGGGTCGGTGCGCAATTGCAAAAATGAGAACAACATGCCGCCGGGGTTGAGCATTTGCCATTCGTCGGTCTGGATTTCTTTGACCTTGACGACCAGTTCGGCGTCGAACGCTTTGTCCGCGCTCTCGACGATCTCGGCGCCGGCGGCGGCATACTCCGCGTCCTTGAAACCTGCGCCGTGGCCGGCATTGTTTTGAACGCGCACCGAATTGCCCTCAGCGATCAAGGCCGCGACCGCAACAGGCGCCAGCGCCACGCGGCGTTCGCCATCCTTTACTTCACTGGGCAGGCCAATGATCATGGCGGCAGCAGAATTGTGTCCGTTGATTTCAAGTCGCGACGATAGCGTTGACCGAGTCGCGAATCAAATCCGGCCCGTGATAAATGAACCCGGTGTAGATTTGCACCAGTGCGGCTCCAGCATCTATTTTCTTTTTTGCGTCCGTCGCGGTGTTGATGCCGCCGACACCGATCACCGGAATATTTCCCTTCAACGTTTTCACCAATTCGCGCATCACTTCCGTCGAGGGCGAAAACAGCGGCTTTCCAGACAGTCCGCCCGCTTCCTTTGCTAGCGGATGATCGCGTACCGCGTCGCGCGAAATGGTGGTGTTGGTGGCAATGATGCCCTCAAAATTATTATTCAACGTCAGCGCGGCAATGTCGCGGATTGACTTCAAATCGAGATCAGGCGCAATCTTCAACACCAGCGGCACATGTTTTTTGTGTTTTTTCGCAAGTCTGGCCTGCTCAGACTTCAAGGTTGAAAGCAACTTCTGCAATTGCTCGGCCGCCTGCAAATCGCGTAGTCCCTTGGTGTTGGGCGAGGAAATATTGACCGTCACATAACTCGCGAACGGATAAACGCCTTTTAGACAGGTCACGTAATCATCGACCGCGTTGTCGATCGACGTATCAAAATTTTTGCCGATGTTCAGGCCCAGCACGCCTTTGAAGGTCGCGCGTTTCACATTGGCGATGAATGCATCGAGGCCCTGATTGTTGAAGCCGAGGCGATTGATCAGCGCTTCTTCTTCCTTCAATCGAAACATGCGCGGTTTCGGATTGCCCGGCTGCGGGCGCGGCGTGACGGTACCGACTTCGATGAAGCCGAAGCCAAGGGCGGCCAGCGCATCAATATATTCACCATTCTTGTCGAGCCCAGCAGCGAGGCCGACGGGATTGTCGAATTGCAGACCCATCACTTCGCGCGGCGCGGAAATTTTTGTTGCCAGGAACCGCGACAAATTCAGCTTGTGGAATTTTTTCAGCGCATGCAGCGCAACGTGATGCGCGACCTCCGGGTCGAGTGCGAACAGTGCGCTGCGGGCGATGGGATAGAGCACGATTTTTCTGGTTTCCGAATACTGAATGCCTAGTGTAGTGCTTCACCCTATATGCGACTTAAAAACGCGTCTTTTCCGCCGACTCTGCGTTGCAAATGCGCGCAATAGCGGTGCTATTGCTGTGCTTTGCGTCTTGATTCGACGAAAAATCCATCGTTTTTATGAGTCGCATCAAGAGTGAAGCACTACACTCGGGCATTTTATCGTACACGCTTGCTTCAGCCCCGCTATGGGCGCAGGGTCGCGTCCGAGCGCTCCAAAAATCCCCGATAGCGCACCACTAACCCAGCGAGCGGCATGATCGCCTCGACAAGAAACTGAAATCGCCCATCCACTTCAGTTTCTTGCCCGATGATGGTTGGCCAGAAAATCTTTGGTAGCGCAATGCCAAAAACCGCCCAACTCGTCGGAATCATCCGCAACCCTGTCGCATCCACATCCAATTTGAAATCAATACCGATCCAGGCGAATGATTCGTGCAGAGTGGGGCCGCGCGCCGAGAGGCAGCTATGAAAATTGTGCGTACCGAATTGACGTATCCAGGTCTCGGTGCCATCGCGCATTTCAAACTGAACTGAAACCGATGTATCCGCGATTGCCGGCGGAAAGCGCATCATCGCGCCGATGACACGCGCGAGCCAATGATTGCCGCGTTCGACCGAACCACGTCCCGCATAGGTGACATTTTCGCAATGACCGTGCAGCGCAAGAATAGTGGCCGGCAGCACGTCGTAGTGGTCACCCAACAGGCGTTGATAGATGGATTGTCCTGCGACCGACTGCGAGGGTTGCAAAACGCTTATTTCTCGCGCTCGAGCCGCACCCAGCTCGCGCGCACCAATCCCTCAATCGGTCGAAAGTCGGTCTTGTAACTCATCTTGCGCGATTCTTCGATCCAGTAGCCGAGGTAAACATACGGCAATCCACGCCGCTTCGCCTCCGCAATTTGCCAAAGAATGCTGTAGGTGCCGAGCGATTGCCGCTCGCGTTCCGGATCGAAAAATGTGTACACCGAGGAAAGCCCGTCAGCAAGTTCATCAATGATGCCGACCATCCGCAAGTGCCCCTGATCGCGAAATTCCACCAGCCGCGTATGCACATTGCTTTGCAACAGGAAATGCGAATACTGCTCGCGGCTGTCGTGATCCATGCCGCCACCGGGATGTCGCATCGATTGATAACGCCGGTACAGCGCGTAATGCTCGTGTGAAAACTTGAGTTCCATCACCCGCGTGGTGAAATGCGCATTGGTTTTTTGCGTGCGGCGCTGCGAACGGTTCGGCATGAATTCATCGGCGATCACGCGCACCGGTGTGCAGGCGCGACAATGATCGCAATACGGCCGATAGGTGAACGCGCCACTGCGGCGAAAACCCGACGCCACCAAATGGCTATAAGTGGCGGTATCAATCAGGTAGCTCGGCGTGGCGACCTGCGAGCGCGCGAGCCGGCCCGGCAGATAACTGCACGGATAAGGTGCAGTCGCGTAGAACTGCAAATTCGCAAACGGCAAATCGTTAAGCTTTGACATGCTCCGTGCGCCAATGGGATTGCGGTTGTTCGGAGTTTATCAATTCCGTGAGCCGTTGCACAAAATCCCGGCGCGCGATAGGCCGTGCGCCAAAACGGGCCAAATGTTTGGTTTCCTGCTGGCAGTCGATCAACTCAAATCCATCACGCTTGAGTTTTTCCACCAGTGCGACGAGTGCAACCTTTGAGGCATCCGTTTCGCGGGCGAACATCGATTCACCGAAGAACATTCGACCCAGCGCAA
>JAYTUX010000399.1:0-4320 GCA_043744315.1 Betaproteobacteria bacterium
GGAAAAATGGCGTTCGAGGGAGATGTGTGGCAATGGCACCAGGATTACGGTACCTGGTTGAACGACGACCTCATGCCAACCGAACGCGCGATGAACGTGGCGATTTTTCTTGACGACGTGAATGAATTCAATGGCCCGCTCATGTTCATCCCCGGCAGCCACAAGAAAGGTGTGATCGACGCCGAACATGATCTGACCACCACCAGTTATCCGCTTTGGACGGTGAACCACGGTTTGATCCGCCAGTTGATCGAGCGGGCTGGCGGCAAGTCTGGTGGTATCGTTAGCCCGAAGGGCCCGGCGGGATCAATGATCTTGTTTCATAGCTGCCTCGTGCATGCCTCGGGCGCAAACTTGAGTCCGTTCAATCGCGTTGCGGTGTACCTGAGCCTGTGCGCAGTGAGCAATCATATCCGCCGGCACAAACGGCCCGAATACATCGCGCACCGCGATTTCACGCCGATCGAATGTTTACCGGATGATTGTCTTGTGAAAAATTATCCCGTCGATTTGCCGTGGGAGGCAGGCGTTCCGGGAAGTGCGCTGAAGACGTCGTTGGAACCGTTTTAGTTTAGGGCGCCTCTGATTAAGTCCAGTTCCAGGCCCGACCAGGCGGGCGAACAGAAATTTCGACGCGGTATATGTTTGATAGGTTGCGAGGTATTTTTTTGTCAGCAACAACGTATGTCGACGAACTTTGGTCGTCCCCATGGGAACAATCAGAGTGTCCTTTCGCGGTTTCGCGCATATGCGCGCGGCTAACGCAATCGGCCGCCAGTGTGAGATAGTCAATCCTATGCTTTGGCGCTCATTGACGAACAATTTCAACACCTGGCGGTGAGATAACGGAGTGGAAAATGAATACTGGACGGTTTAATTCGGCACGCGTGATGCGCTTCACATTGGTGTTCGTGTTGCAGGTTGCGATGTGCAGCGCGTTCGCCAAAGACTTGATTGTTTTTTCAGGCGGTGCCGTCAAATCGGCACTGGCACCACTCGCGGCTGCGTGGGAGGCGAAGAGCGGTCATCGCGTGCAAATCACCTACGCGGCGGCGGGTGACTTGCGCAAAAAGCTCGCCGACGGCGAGCGTGCCGATATCCTGATTTTGCCGCTTGAGAACTTCGCCGTATTGGAGAAAGATGGCTTGCTCCGTGCCGCCACCCGCCGCGATCTGGGGGCGGTAGGTATCGGTGTCGCCGTCAAGGCGGGTGCCAAACCATTCGACATTTCGAACGAGGAAAATTTCAAGCGCGCCATGCAGGATGTCAAATCGCTCACGTACATGGATCCCGCGCGCGGCACCAGTGGCAAACATTTCGATGAAGTGGTGTTGCCGAAGCTGGGCCTGCGCGATGCGGTGCGCGCCAAGGCGGTGCTTGGCGAGGGCGGCATGATCGCCGAAAAAGTCGCACGCGGCGAAGTGGAAATCGCGATCCATCAAATGACCGAAATGCTGCCGGTCAAAGGCATCACGATTCTGGGGCCGCTACCGGATTCACTGCAAAAAACGACTGTTTATTCCGGAGCAATCATGCAGGCCTCGAAATCACCCGCGGAAGCCGAAGAGCTGCTCGTGTTCTTGTCTGGCAAAGAATCGCGCGCAGAGTTTGCGGCGAAGGGTTTCAGCGCGCCTTAGTGTTTTTTGGCGCGCCGCCGCGCACGATATGCCGATCCGGCGACGTTTGCGACCGTAGATGACTTGCGGCTTACTTGAGCATTTCCGCACCTGCTTTCGCGCTGACACCATGCTACGCCGCCGCAAACACAAACCCGCGCGCGGCAAAACATCCGACCACCAGGCGCCGCGATTCGAGCTCGATGCGAATCGTGAAGCGTCCGGGCGGTAATTCGTCCAGCGCGCGAGTGCAGTCAAACGCGACGATGCCTTTGGCCAACGGGCGCAGCGCGTAGTCCGCCGCGTCGCCATTGGCACCGATGATGCTCACGACAGTGCCGGTGTCGTTAAATGCGACCGTGGATTTCAGCTCGGCACAATGACAACGCAACCCGGCCAGGTAGCGACGATCATCGCGAAATGGCAGGCGCAAAAATTTTTCCCGCCAACCGAATTGCCGCGCGCGGATGTCAAGGTATTCGCCAAGCGGCTCGACCCGGTAAAAGCCGGACGCATTCGCGAGCGCGTTGTCACCGATCCACATCAGCGGTGTCGATTCGCCACCGAGATCGAGTGTCGTCAACTCACCTTGGGTGGCAAACTCGGCGAGCAAATCCAGCGAGGCAGAATAGTAGACACCATTGACCGCAGTATCTGCCGCTGCGGCGCACGGCGAGACCTCATCCCAGGTCGTTTTCACACCGATGCATTGGGCGATTTTCAATGCGAAGGGCGTGGGATTCTCGGTGCGATTCAGCATCATCACGATGCTTGCCCCATCTTGTGGAAAACGTAAATGCACCATACGCCAGCCACGCAATGCGCCGCCGTGCCAATGCATCCAGCGGCCATCTTTCTGCCACGCATTGATGCCATACGCGTACGAGCCGGGTTCGCCGTTGGGATGCGGCATCGCCTCGGCGAGCGCTCCGGATGAGGGCAGGGCGGCGGTGAGCATGGCGGTTTCCCATTTCAGCAAATCATCCAGCGTACTGACGAGCGCCGCGTCGCCGGACCAGCAGGCGCAGGTGATTTCTTCCTCCCATGCGTCATCGATCAATCGATAGCCCTTTGAGTGATCGTCGAGCGCCAGGCCGGTATCGCTGCCCCAGCCGGTGTCGCGCATACCAAGCGGCACGAATACGCGTTCGGCAAGCAGATCAGGAAGGGTTCTTTTGGTGACGGCTTCAATGATCCATTCGAGAATCCGCCAATTGCCATTGCTATATGAATATTGCGTGCCTGGCGCAAACATCGGCTCGGCCAGTGCGCGAATCAATTCGGCACCTTGATCGAGTGTGAATCGGCTATCGAAATTCGCCCCCGTGAGCATCGCCGCGCACCAGTAATCGCGCAGGCCGGAACGGTTCTGGCACAGGTGGCGAATGGTCAGCGCCGCAGGAAAACGCTCAAGCGCGGTGAGATAACGCGAGGGATGCAAGTCCAGCGCAATTTTTCCTTCACTCTCCAACTGCCGAATCATCAGGCAAACAAATTGTTTCGTGATCGAGCAGACGCGGAATGGTGTCTGCGGTGTGAACGCAATCCTGGCCTCGAGATTGGCGAGCCCAACGCCTTTTGCGTAACGAAATCCACCACGCGTCAACACGCCAATTGCCGCACCGGGCGCGTCGGGTGAAAACCAGGATTCGCAAAGCGCGTCAAGTTGATGCATTGAATTCATCGATTTGCCGATGGGCATTGGTCAGCGCGATGGCATGAGTTGCTCATCCTGGAATGCGATAGCCATCCTCGATCCACGCCAATGCGCTTGCATCGGTCAATTTGAACGACGCCGCGACACGCGCCTCCGCCAACGGCACGCCGTCGCGATTGCGCGCTTCGCGTGCGGTCAGCATCCCGTACGGATTTTCATCGTCCGGTACGATATCCAAAGTCACCGTGATCGGCGCATCGCGTGCGCCAACCACGACTTTCTGGTGCAGTGTCGCGTGCAAATGCTGCTCGTGCCGCCGGCGGACTTCATGCGCGGTTTTGACGAGCGTGTGAAATGCATTGGCATCAAGCGGCTTGGGATTTTTCTTGTCGCGGCCCATCGTCCACGGCCCCACCAGTGCCGGTTCGGGTTCGCCGTCCTTCGTCATCTCTACTGCCCAGCCATCGTCATCTTCATTCTTGATCACGCGCGCTGTCCAGCCATCGTCTTTCCAGAGGCGCTGTTCTTGTAGCGTGGTGGGTGTGGCAGAAAAGGATTCGTTCATGTGGGCCGATCACGTTAAGAAAGTGGCGATAGCATAACCGTGCCAAAGGACGGCGGCGGATTCAATGCGGGAAATAGGGAATGAAGTCGTTTAAGGGAGACGCGCGGATCGTTGTCAAAAGTCCAGCACTGGCGCGGGTTTTGGAGTGAAAAGCCGCCAATCGCCGCTTCAGTTCTTGTGTTTGGCTTTTTGAGCCCGCGAATTCGTGATACGTAAAGGCAAGGCAATGTGTAAGATTTCGCATTGACAAGCCGCCACCAAGTTGGCCTACTGACTCGTGGGAATCACGAGGTGTGTGGCACAAGTTTCGAGTGTCGCGCAAAGCGGACGAATTCGCCAACAACCCTAGCGGAGTTTCTTCGATGCCAGACATTGGCACGCGATAAGTGTCGCGATGGGATTCCTCGTCGGTGATGTCACCAATAGCCGCAGCGTGAATGCGGCCGACATCTCGGCGGTGAAGGCGCGCGTGAATCAGATGG
>JAYTUX010000400.1:0-15620 GCA_043744315.1 Betaproteobacteria bacterium
TGGCGAAGAAGGCGTATCCCGCAACGCTCGTCGAGGCCTCATTGAATGATAGCCAGGTGCCCTATTGGGAAGCGGCGAAGTATGTTGCGCGTTTGCGCACGCTGAAAACCGACAGCAATTCCGTGCTGCTAAAAACCAATCTGGATGCCGGTCACGGCGGCGCGTCAGGGCGCTACGATTACTTGAAAGAGATCGCGCTGACGTATTCGTTTGTGTTGTGGCAGATGGGGATTACGAAGTAGTGCGGTTGCCGTTTTCGATAGCGAGCAGTACATAATTGTTGGTCCTGCGCTTGTCGAAGGACTGGCTGCATCCGCCGGTTCGACACGCTGATGGCGAACGGCGACTGAGTTCGCGTCTCGCATAACCCAATGATCTTTCCCTCCGTTCCCTTTTCCCTGTGCCCCTCTCCAACCTCCAACTCTTCGCCATCTGCGTTCTGATTTGGGGCTCGACCTGGTTTGCGATCACATTTCAATTGGGACATGTCGCCGTCGAAATGTCGGTTGGCTATCGGTTCCTGCTGGCGTCCGCGGTGCTGTTCGCATTTTGCCGCTGGCGACGAATGGCGTTGAGTTTCACGCGGGCGCAACATGCCGATTTGTTTTTGTTCGGTGCCGGGTTGTTCTCCATCAGCTACATCCTCGTTTATTACGCCGAGACCTTCGTCGTCTCCGGCATGGTCGCGATTGGTTATTCGACGAGCCCGATGATTGCGATGCTTTTTTCGCGCCTATTTTTCGGCACGCCGATGACGAAGCACGTGGCGGCCGGCGCGGTACTCGGCATGGCAGGAATCGTCTGCGTGTTCTGGCATGAATTCGGCAATCTATCGGGGAGCCGCAATGCCGAACTTGGCGCGATCTTGACGATGCTCTCGGTGTTCGCGTCGGGTGCCGGCAATATGATCGCCATGCGTACGCAGAAACGCGGACTGCCGACGTGGACCAGCATGGCCTGGGGGATGTTCTACGGCGGCGTGCTGCCGCTCATCATCGGCGTTGCCACGGGAAAATCGTTTGCCATCGACAGTGGCGCGAACTATTGGCTCTCGCTGGTGTACCTGTCCATCTTCGGCTCGATCATCACGTTCGCCTGCTTCTTGACGCTGATAAAACGCATCGGTGCTGCGCCCGCGTCGTATGTAGGCGTGATGGTGCCGATCATCGCGCTGACGATTTCGTTTTTCTTCGAGAAGTTTAACTGGGGATGGCTGACGACGATTGGCGTTGCGTTGTCGGTGTTGGGCAATGTGGCGATGTTGCGCGGCAAGCGCGCCGGTGATCACCAGGAAACAAAGCAGGTTCTTTCCGCATCCAGCAAAAGCAGCGGTGGCATCGACGATGCGTAATCCGTGCTCATCGCAAATGAAAATAACCAGCACTGGTGCGGCGTTTCAAGCATTTATGCCTGAAGAGCCGCGTTGGCGCTAGACTTTCCCCGCGCCAGGACGACCACTTCCCCAATATTCCACGTCATTGTCGCGAATGCGGGTCGGCGTCGCGCGTCGTCAACTACGGCGAAAACTGAATCGTGTGCCGCGTCTCCCCCGCCAACAGCGGCGTTGCCCTGCCTTCCAGCCAGCCCTGATGTCCTGCGCCATAAAACGGCGATAGCGGATGCCCGCTCTGTCCACCGGCGACGGTGAGGATGCCTTGTTCTTCTCGCCCTGGTGAGACCACCAATCGCTGTGAGGCACCGAAGGTGTTGCCGGCGACCCGCGGCATGTGGCTGTCGCCGGATTGGGGTGCGGACGGCATATCGAGGAAGCGCGACAGGAACGGCATCGCGCGCGAAAACGGGTGGCGGATGGTGGCCATGTTGCGTTTGCCCCAGGTGGCATCGCGCAAGTTGCCGTTCGATGCCACCAACTCGTCGTGAACCTCCGCGATCTGTGCGGCAAGGAATTCATCCCAGTTAGCGTAGGGAGGTGGCAACAGATGCATCGGTCGCACGCTCAACGCCTGCCAAACGGGGTACTCAAACCGCGCGTCGAAGCGGTACGCGCTATAGCGCGCCTGCAAATCTGCGACGCGCGCAGGCTGGCGGTCGCTGGCATTGAGCCATGCCAACCAGAGTTGGATTTGCACCCGCTCGCGGAACGCACGCACGATGCGGTGCCCCGTCTGATCAGCATCCGCGCGGCCATTCCAGCGTCTCAACTCCGCGGCGACCGCGGCGGTCTTTTCATTTGTGCCCGCGACTGACTGCGCAAGCACGCTCCAACGTTTCAGGAAACGCGACTCGCTATCCAGTTGGATCGCATAGAGATCGGTCTCGCTCAATTTTGGTCGCTCACGCAGACTTTCGCGCAGCCGATCGCGGATTTGTCCCGCGCGCGCGCCCAGATCAAATCCACCCTCGCCGATGGTCTCACCTGCCGCACCGGACATCTGCCGGCTGTTGGCGGTCCAGAGTTGGCCATCCGGCGGATTTTTGATCAGCGGATATTTTGCCTGCGATAGCCATCCGGTGGGCAGGGATTCGATTGGCGTGAGTTTGCCGCGAGTGACACCCGGCGCGGCGCGATCAGGAATGCGACCGAGAATGGTCCAGGCGATATTTCCCACCTTGTCGGCAATCAGCACGTTTTGATGCGGCGTTGGTGTCAGCTGCGCAATACCAATTGCCTCGTCAAGGCTTTGCGCAAACATCATCGGTGCGACGCGGTTGATCGCCCCGCCATCGAGGTATAGCGCCCACCAGAGTGCATAGCGGTGGTCGTTGTCTTCGCGCAGGATTGGGCCAAATTTTGTTTCGCCCACGTCGAGCTCGACCTTGTCGCCGCCTTTGACTGAAATCGTTTCTCGATGAATCGCAACGGGTTGCTTGTCATCGCCAGATTTTGGCAGCGCCAGCCAATCGAACCATTGTCCATAGCTGTTGGTGAATCCCCACGCAACATCGCCGTTGCTGCCTGCCACCACTTGCGCAACACCTGGCAGTGTGACCCCTACGATACGCTTTGCTTTATCGCCCGTTCCAATGGTTACTTGGGCGCGAAACCAGATGCCGGGTACGCCGAGGCCGAGATGCATGTCGCCCGCGAACATTGCGCCGCCATGTGCGGTGCGTGCACCGGCAATCGCCCAGTTGTTGCTGCCGATGAACTGATCCTTCTCACCATTGCCGAGCGCGCCGGTTTTGATGCTGTATGGCGGAAATTTACGCACGTCGATCTCGACTGCCGACGGCAACGCAACCGCAGGCAAGATGCTGTCATCGAGCGCTGCATCCCATTCGCCACCGAGCGGCTGCAACCAATCGAACGCGCGGTCGCCCAACATCTTTCGTAGCTGGATTTCCGAAAAGCGTTTATCGATGGGATTGCCTTGCAACATGAAGTACATCTCGGCAAGCACCAACAGCGAATCGACTTCGCGCCACGCCTCGGGTTGGCTTCGCAGCAGCAGGTACTGCCATGGTCGAATCTGGAATGCGTTCAAGCCTTTGTTGACGCCGTCGGTATAAGCGGCGATCCAGGCGCGATCTTCAGCGGATGCGGCCAGATATTGCGCATTCATGCGGGCACGCATGCGATGCCGGCGTTTTTCCTTGTCTATCGATAAAGTCGCCGGACCGAGCAGCGCGGATAATTCGCCGGCCGCCGAGCGTCGCGCCAGATCCATCTCAAAAAATCGCTCCTGCGCATGCACGTAACCGAGCACGCGCATCGCGTCGTGAGAGTTCTGTGCAGCGATGGCGACGGTGCCGTCGGCATCGCGCGTGAGCGAGACCGGCGCAGTAAGGCTCGCGAGCTTGATGTCACCATCGAGCGTTGGCAGGCTCGCGCGCACCGCGAACCACGCGGCGATCGCCACCGCCAGGATCAGGATGACTACAGCGGCGAAGAGCTTCGCACCGAAGCGCAATATTTTTTTCATTTCGGATCCTTGCTTCGCTTGGCCCGCGGATGCGCGGCGTCATACACCTTCGCCAGATGCTGAAAATCTAAATGCGTATACACCTGAGTCGAGGCGATGCTCGCATGCCCCAACATTTCCTGCACCGCGCGCAAGTCTCCCGACGATTGCAGCACGTGTGAAGCGAACGAATGACGCAGAATGTGCGGATGCGGATCCTGCGTGAGCCCCTGTTTCGCGGCCCAGCCCTTGATGCGTGCCTGCAAGGTGCGAGGTGAGATGCGCGCGCCATGCGCCCCCAGAAACAGCGCCGGACCGGATGCGCCTTTCTGTGATGCGCGCGCCGCGAGCCAGTGCTTGACCGCCTCCATCGCGTGCCGCCCCACCGGCACAATGCGCGTCTTGCTGCCTTTGCCCTCCACACGCACCTCGCCACTGCCAAGATCGATGCCACCGATATCGAGCCCGGTCACTTCCGAAATACGCAAGCCCGACGAATACAAAAGCTCGAAGATGGCGCGATCGCGGATGCCGGCAGCTGTGTCTTCGCTGAAGCTCACCAGCCGCACGGCTTCATCGGGTGACAGGGTTTGCGGCAGACGCCTGGCGGGCTTGGGAGCCTTTACGGCGGCGACAGGATTGACTGAAATTTTTTGCTCGCTGATCAGGAAATCAAAGTAACCGCGCCATCCGGATAGCACGCGGGCCAGCGTTTTCGGCGAAAGCCCCGTGCTGTGCAAGGTGGCCGCGAAGCGGCGGATATCGGTTTCAGTGAGGGCATCCAACTCACGGGGCAGCCCGGTTTTACGATCGACCGTGAGCGAAGACAACAACTCAAGATCGCGGCGGTAACTTTTTACGGTCAGTACCGCAAGCCGCCGCTCATGCGAAAGGAAATTCAGGTAGCGGTCAATGGAGGTATCCATTGAGGTGGCAAGAATTTTCAGGCCGATTGCGGCGCATCGGGTGGATCGGCGGACACCCCAGAGGCGGGCGGCACAAAGGCCAAATGCCGCGCGAGACAATGCGCGAGTGCGTCGCCAATGCGTGACAAAAACACTGTGCCCATGTCGGCATAAAAGCGTTCCGCGTTTTCCGACGCCATCAGCAGCAAGCCGAATGTATGCCCGGCCCTGAGCGGCACCAGCGCATATGATTTCAAATGCGCGGCGTGCTCGCCGAACCATTGATTGGTTTCATATACCGGGTGGCTGCCGCAATAGGGCGCTTTCATCGCCTCCACAAAGCGATGTAGCTCCACGCCAACCGATTGAAATTCGGGTGTCGGTGCGGCAGGTATTTCCACGTCCCAAAAACGCACGGACACATGTGGCACCTGGAAATTATCGAGCAGCTCGAGGTAAACGGTATCGATCAATTGATCCAGTGTTTTGCAATCGATCAGCCGCATCGACAAGGCGTGGATTTTTTCCGAGAGCGCGTCGTTTTCTTCGCCGAATTGAATCAGCTCGGCGAGTTTGGATTCGAGCAGTTTCACTTTTTCGCGCGTGGCGATCAGTTGCCGTTCGGGAATCGACACCGTGCGGCCGCCGTGCGGATGCGCGACATTGATGTTGAGCAACACATCGACATGTTGCTCGAAAAAATCCGGATGGGCTCTCAGGAATTCGGCGATTTGTTCGGTACTGAAGTCGTTCGACACGGGGATGTGCCCTTTTCTTTATATTGAAATTTCGCCCTTGAAAACGGTGGCGGTGGTACCGGCCATGAAGACTGGGGCGCTCGCATTCGCAAGGCCCCGCCATGTTACCGTGAGTTCGCCGCCGCGCGCGTTCACGGTCACGGTCTCGTCGAGCAATCCCCAACGGATGCCGGTGACGACGGCGGCGCAAGCGCCCGTGCCGCAGGCGAGCGTTTCGCCGGCACCGCGCTCCCACACACGCAGGCGAATGTGTGTGCGATCGACAATCTGTATGAATCCCGCGTTGACGCGATTGGGAAATTTTTCGTGGTGTTCGATCAATGGCCCGGTTTCGGCGACAGCGGCCTGATCGACATTCGCCACCACGTGTACAGCATGTGGATTGCCCATCGACAGCACGCCAACGGAGATATGCGTGCCGCGCACATCGAGCGCGTATTTGAGCGCTTCGACCTCTGCCTTGAAGGGAATCTCGGTGGGTGTAAAGCGCGGCGGCCCCATGTTGACCGTGACGCGGCCATCTGCCTCGATTTTCGGCACGATCACGCCCGATGAAGTCTCGACGCGGATTTCCGTTTTGGTGGTGAGACCTTCATCGCGCACGAATTGCGCGAAGCAGCGCGCGCCATTGCCGCATTGCTCGACTTCGCCGCCGTCGGCGTTAAAAATGCGATAGCGAAAATCGGCGTCGCCCAATGCCGGTTCGACCAGCAGCAACTGATCGCAACCAATGCCGAGGTGCCGGCTGGCAATATGCTGGATTTGTGCGGAGGTCAGGGAGATTTGCTGCGCAATGCCGTTGAGCATCACGAAATCATTGCCCTGGCCGTGCATTTTGGTGAAGCGCAATGCGACGCGGGGCGAGGCCACTGATGCGGCTATTCGGGGGTGTAAATGAACGGGCTGTCCTGAAGATTCGGGTCTTTTTCGATCTCGGAACAATCTTCGACATTCATTGCGGGCGGCTGATCGGGCGGATTTTTCACCGAGGCGCGGAATTCAGGATCCGATATCGCTTGTTTGACGGCGTACTCGCAGGCGGAATCTTCGGTTTCAGATTGCACGTAGACGGTCTTGATGAAGCCGAACCAGCCATCTTTGCCTTCCCGATGCAACAGGAAATGCTCGCCGCGCAACAAGACTTGGAATTGAGCCATGCTTGTGATCCTTTCGCTGCCTTTATGACGCCATCTTGGATGCTCATTTAATCACATTGGTCGCGGTTGGGGTAGTGCGGGCGCGATGTGACTGCGTTGCAATGAACCACTCAATAGAAATATTCCTCGCCCGGCGGCCGCGTCTTGAAGCGCTTGTGCACCCAGAAATACTGATCCGGCATTTCGCGGATGCGCTCTTCCAGAAACGCATTCATTCGCCGCGCATCCGCCGCCGCGTCGCCCGACGGAAAATTCTCCCACGCGGGATAAAAGCGCGCCTCGTAGCCAGTATCGGTTTGCCGGGTGATGAGCGGTATTACCTTGGCACCAGTGATTTCACTCAGCCGCGAAACCGCGGTGACGGTGGCGGTTTTGATACCGAAAAAATCGACGAACGCGGCATCTTTCGCGCCAAAATCCATGTCCGGCAAATAATAGAAAGGCCGCTTTTCCTTGAGCGCTTTTAACACCGGCCGCAATCCCTGCTGGCGCGTCACCAGCAGCGCATCGCTGAAACGCTTGCGGGCGCGGCGAAGGGCAACATCGAACACCTTGTTCTTCTGCTCGGAATACATCGAAAACGCTTCCGGATAATCGTGCGAAAAACGCGCGCCGCCAATATCCAGCCCGACGAAATGCGGTGCCAACACGATGATCGGCACTTTGCCGCGCCAATCATCCATGAAATGCCGGTCGCGCACGACGACTTTTGCGAGCGCGTCATCCACCGGCGCATACCAAAGGTGGCCCAATTCAAGCGTGGAACGAGCCAGATTCTTGAACACGCCGCGGCCGATGGTTTCGCGCTCGCGGTCGGATTTTTCCGGGAAGCACAATTTCAGATTGATGAGCGTCACGCGCTTGCGGCCCCAATGAAACAGGAGGCCGCCCAGGTGATTGGCGATCGCGATCACCCACGCGCGGGGCAACCAGCGCAGGCACCAGAGCATAAACAAGACAAGACGCATGGGCGCTATTTTGCACGCGAACGTGTCGAAAGCGATTGTCGGCCCGAACAACGCGAAGGATCCCGGCAAGAAGGTGGCATCCTGCGCGGCACCCAGGATCAAATTGGTGACATAACGTTAAACAACAAGCACTGTAGCGGCGTTTCAGGCATTTGTGCCCGGAAACACCCGCCAATACTGGGGTTTGGCAAATTTATGCGCCGCAATCCTTGACGGAACTCGCCCCGCAAGCCATAATTCGCGCCCTCCACGAGTGTTGTCGCAACGGTTGTCACCACTCGAAGATTGGCCAATTAGCTCAGCCGGTTAGAGCAACGGAATCATAATCCGTGGGTCCCCTGTTCGAATCAGGGATTGGCCACCAAAAAATTCAAGGGCTTACAGAGATGTAGGCCCTTGCTATTTCTGGCAGTGGGACAATGGCGGGACAATCCGCTGGAGAATTCTCATCCCGCCGCGTCCTGCGATCCCGTTAATTTCCGAATGCCGCCGAGTGCGGATAGGTGCCGGTTTTTGGATCGCTGCCATTTGCCGAATAGCCCAGCCACCAACCGCCGTTTTCGGGGTGGTCGGTCACAAAGTAGCAGGGGTCGGTTCCGAGGTACCACAAAAGTGTATTCGCCTCGACCCGAAGACCCGGAGCAGGAGGTTTGTTTCCGCTTACCCCTGCGGGCTCTTGGTACAACATGCCCGCGCAAAGTGTGAATAGACCACGCTCGTCGAATTTTTCGTTCCACTGTTTCCCGGCCAGTACCGGCCGCATCGCGCCGATGCCTTCTCGCACCATCAGATTGATGTCCCGCGTAGGGCCGTCGATCAATGAACACTGAGGTGCGGCTTCGCCATCGAAACAAAGCGGCTCATCGCCCAATAAGGCTCGGTGCTCGCCGTTCAAAAACCGCAGCGTCACACCGGCACCTTGCGCAACCGCAAACCAGCGTTGGACGCCGGGAAACGATGAAAAAGGCCCGTCTGCATCAATGTCCGCCAGGCTCACGCGCAGCCGCCAATTGGCACTGGTCGGATGAGCCAACAACTCGCGCGTGCGCCCGAAACCATTGCGCCAGGGCTGCGGCACCAGTTGCTCTGCGCGTATGAGTAACATTTCCGTTCGCACTCGACTTGGTTCTTTGCGACGCGTTACAACGGATAAACGACACCGCGTGCCTCACACGGGACAGGCGGGCGCTCTGTGCAGAAGTCAGCGCGATCGGGAAAGAGGGTCGCTGCAGGGCCTGTCGTAAAGGGCACACCATTCACGGCTTGAAATTTCCACGCACCATATAGCGCGAGCCTGGATGAACCAGCCGTGCCTGTGTGATCGGTACGCCGCCTCTTTCGGTGCCGCGCGTGATGACCAGGCATGGTTCGTTCGGTGGGACCTTAAGCAGGCGCGCTTCACGCGCGGTGGGAGTGCTCGCCTCAATGGAGTACTTTGCTTCCCATAACGGTGCAACTTGCAACAGGTATTGCGTAGGCGTGATTTGCGTGAAGTCGACGCTGAGATAGTCGGGCGCACAATCCGGGTTGACGTAGCGATCCTCGCATTGCAACGGTACGTCGTTTTCGAAATGAACAATCAAGGTGTGGAAGATTGGCGCACCGATTGCCAATCGGAACCGTGCCGCCAAGTCGATCGTTGCACGTTCCCGCTTTGCAACGTGTACCTCGGCGTGGTGGTGATGTCCGCGCGCGGTGATTTCCTCGTGAAGATCGCGGATGCTCAACGTTGCCGACACACGCACCAAGTGTGCAGCGAACGTGCCAACGCCCTGCAAGCGATCAACCAAGCCTTCGGACTGAAGCTCGCGCAATGCGCGTGTCACCGTTACGCGGCTGACACCAAATTGGGCCACTAACTCCGCTTCGGACGGCATCAAGGCACCCGGAGGCCACCTTTCGCCGGCCAGTCCCTCCTTAAGAAACCGCTTGACGCGGACATATGGTGCCACCGGCATCGTGGCACGTGCCGCAGAGGCATTGGCGTTGGAATTCATGGAAAAATATTACTTGCATATGCTTGCATAGTCAAGTAGATTTGTCCACTTCATGAGTTGCTGCATCGAGGCATGCATGTCCGACTTGGCTGCTGTAAGTAGAAATGCCGAATCTCATCCGGTCCGCGCGCCGCGCGGCACGAAGATCGTGTGCAAGAACTGGCTGATCGAAGCGGCGTATCGGATGCTGCAGAACAACCTCGATCCAGAAGTAGCCGAGAACCCGGACGCACTGGTGGTTTACGGCGGCATTGGCAAAGCAGCGCGAAACTGGGCCTGCTATGAAGCCATCCTCAAAAGTCTCCGCGAACTGAATGAAGACGAAACGCTGTTGGTCCAGTCGGGCAAACCGGTGGGCGTGTTTCGCACCCATGTAGATGCGCCGCGCGTGTTGATCGCCAACTCGAATCTGGTGCCCAAATGGGCAACGTGGGAACACTTCCATGAACTCGACCGCAAAGGCCTGATGATGTATGGCCAGATGACGGCGGGCTCGTGGATTTATATCGGCAGCCAGGGCATCGTCCAGGGCACCTATGAAACCTTCGTTGAGGCGGGTCGGCAGCACTATGGTGGCGACCTTGCGGGCCGTTGGATTCTCACCGGCGGTTTGGGAGGCATGGGGGGCGCGCAGCCGCTGGCCGCAAGTTTTGCGGGCGCTTCGTCGCTGAATATCGAATGCCAGCAATCACGTATTGAATTCCGTATCAAGTCCCGCTATCTCGACGAACAGGCGACAAGCCTCGATGATGCGCTGGCCCGATTGGCGCGATACACAGCTGAGAAGAGAGCGGTTTCCATCGGGTTGCTGGGCAACGCGGCCGACATCCTGCCCGAATTGGTCAAGCGGGCGCGGCGCGGCGGTATCTGTCCGGACCTGGTGACCGACCAAACGTCGGCGCACGATCTCATCAATGGCTACCTGCCGTCGGGCTGGAGCGTCGAAAGTTGGCGCGCCGCACAGGCAGACACGTTACAGCATGCGTCGCTACGCGAAGCGGCGGCAAAGAGTTGTGCGGTGCATGTTCAAGCCATGCTCGATTTCCGGGCCATGGGCGTACCAACGGTTGACTACGGAAACAACATCCGTCAGGTCGCTTTCGATCATGGCGTGAAGAACGCGTTCGACTTCCCAGGCTTCGTGCCTGCCTACATTCGCCCCTTGTTCTGCCGGGGCAAGGGCCCTTTCCGTTGGGTCGCACTGAGTGGCGATCCCGAAGACATACGCAAGACCGACGCAAGGATGAAGGCGCTGTTCCCGGCCGACAAACACTTACACCGCTGGCTGGATATGGCAGCGGATCGAATCGCCTTTCAGGGGTTACCCGCGCGCATTTGCTGGATAGGGTTGGGCGAACGACAACGCGCCGGCCTGGCGTTCAACGAAATGGTCAAGAGCGGCGAATTGAAGGCACCCATCGTCATCGGTCGCGATCATCTGGATAGCGGCTCGGTCGCCTCGCCCAATCGCGAAACCGAGGCCATGCGCGACGGCAGTGATGCAGTGTCGGATTGGCCGCTGCTCAATGCGCTACTTAACACGGCAGGCGGTGCCACATGGGTATCGCTGCATCATGGCGGCGGTGTCGGCATGGGGTACTCGCAACATGCCGGGGTGGTCATCGTCTGCGATGGTACCGATGCCGCAGCAAAGCGCATCGAGCGCGTGTTGTGGAACGATCCTGCTACGGGCGTGATGCGCCACGCTGACGCTGGCTACGACGAGGCAATGAAATGTGCTCGCGAGCAGGGTCTGAACATGCCGATGCTGAGAAATTGAGATGCAGATCCAGCCTGGCCTGCTTACGCTCGATATCCTGAAATCCATCCATGCCGGTGGCAGGGCGCTCGCCATTGCCGAAGTGGGAGCCATTGCTGAGCGCCGGATTGCGGTGCTAATCGACAGCAGCGTGTCTCGTTTGCCGCCTTTTCTGATCGCCGATGCCGGGCTGAAAAGTGGTTTCATGATCGCACATGTCACCGCCGCATCGCTGGCATCGGAAAACAAATCGCTGGCGCATCCCGCGAGCGTGGATAGTTTACCTACCGGCGCCAATCAGGAAGACCATGTGTCCATGGCCACCTTCGCGGCACGCCGACTGCAAGTGATGATTGCCAACACCGCGCACATCCTGGGTATCGAGTTGCTGGCGGCGGCGCAGGGCATCGAATTTCTCCGCCCGCTATGCACCTCAATGGCGATCGAACGAGTACACGCGTTGCTGCGAAAAAGCGTTTCCGCTTTGAAGCAGGTCCGTCATCTGTCACCGGATATCGAATACGCGACTCAACTGGTGCGCGATGGCTCGATTTCGCACGTTTTTCGAGCGCTGCCGGACTTGCCGCCACGTTGGTTGCTACCGACTAAATGGGCTACCCCTCAAATCGCATCACGAAAATCTTGAAAGTGAATCGACGTGTATCCCAAAATTCTTGAATTCGCAGGACCAGAGTTCGCCGAGTCCAATGGACTTGTTGCCACGCTTGGCATCGCATTTGCTTTAACCGCACATGGACAAGAATTGAATACGACACAGACAAGGAATACGACACAGACAAGATTGGTGGGAACGGCATGTAACGATCCAACAATGGTTTCACGTAACGACAGCCACGCCGCTCGGCTGAGCAATTGAGCGGCCCATTCACTTTACGGAAAGTTGACAAGATCATGACAAATAGACTTACCCAAACTGCGATCGCTGGCGGCGTATTTTTTCTTGTCAATAGCGCAGTCGCGCAGCAGGCCTATCCTGTTTCCGGCGCGACAGGAGGCCAGACAGCATCACTGGAAAAAATGCAGATTACTGGCAGCCGTATCAATTTGAAACAAGAGCAAATTGCCGGCATTGGGCCGGTCACGGTCATCGACAGTGACGCGATTCAACGCTCCGGGGCGATTTCCATTGAGACGCTGCTGCAACGTTTACCCGCATCCGCGGGTTTTGCGGGCAACCAGACCAGCGCTTATTGGACCGCCAATGGCTGGGGCACAACGCAGGTGAACCTGCGTGGCCTCGGGATAAACCGGACATTGGTTCTGCTGAACGGTCGGCGGGTGGTGAACGGCGGCACCGGTGCCAACAGCTCGGTGGATTTGAGCATGATTCCCGTCGCGATGATCGAGCGCATCGAGGTCCTGAAGGATGGCGCGTCTGCCGTCTACGGCGCGGATGCGGTCGCGGGCGTCGTGAACATCATCACCAAGAAGGGGCTCGACGGCGGTGAAGCCGCGGTCCGCTACGGCGAAACATCGCGCGGCGACGGCGACGAGGCCAATGTCGACCTCTCGTGGGGATTGGTCGGCAACAAAGGCTCGCTGATGACGGCGATCCACTATGCGAAAAGCGGCGAGGTCTCGATGACCAGCCGGGCACCCTGCGGGTTGGGGGAGCTCAATGGAAAACTGGAATGCGTCAACAATTCGTCCACTCTCGGCGGTCGCGCCCGCCTGGCCGACGGACGCCGGGTCAATTTCAACAACACACCTCAACCCACCACCACCTTCGAGACCTATTCAGCACTCGTTCACAACTACAATGCCAATACGTTGCTCAACGCCGTCAATCCGATTGAGCGGCTCGGCCTGAGCACCTTTGGAACCCTCAATCTCAACTCAGACACGCAGCTCTTCACGGAGCTATTGTTCGCGCACCGGGACTCAAATCAGCTTGCCTCACCGGCGACACTCGGGGCGACACGCGCGATCACGATTGCCGCCAATCATCCGACCAACCCGACAGGCCAAGCGTTGACGCTGGAGCGGCGCCGCATTCTCGAAGCCGGCCCGCGCATTTTCTTCCAGGAGACCGAGACATTTCGCATCTTGATGGGCGCGAAAGGCAATTTTGGCGCGAACTGGGATTGGACAGCGGCCCTTAACTGGGGCCGCAACACCGGCATCGATGGCGGAACAAATATCGCAAACCTTGATCGCGTCGATCTGACGCTCGACCGGACAAAATGCAGCACTGCTGTCGGCGCGGCTATTCCGTGCGGTAACTACCTCGGATATGGCAACGTTTCTCCTGCCGTACTGAACTACATCATGACCACCACGCGCGATACCGGCGGGAATGAACAGAAGAGTGCCACCGCAAATATCACTGGCCAGCTCTTTCAATTGCCGGCGGGTTCAGTCGGATTCGCCTCCGGCGTCGAATTTCGCAAAGAGCGCGGATGGCGCTATCCCGACACGTTAATCGTATCCGGTGCGGCGAACGCGAACCGACAGGATCCGATATCCGGCGACTACACGGCGAGCGAAATCTTCGCAGAAGTTTCCGTGCCGCTCCTTGCCGGTACGCCTTTCACCGATTCGCTTAACTTCAATGCGGCGGGCCGCTATTCGGATTACAACCTGTTTGGTTCCAAGAGCACCTACAAACTAGGGCTGGATTGGCAGGTGGCGAAGAGTTTGAAGGTTCGCGCCAACTACTCAACCGCTTTCCGTGTACCGAACATTCCGGAATTGTTCGGCGGTTTGCGCGAAGGAAATCTGACCACCACCGACCCATGCAGCGGATGGAGCACGCTGCCCACCTCGTCTGTTGTCTCGCAGAACTGCCGGGCGGCAGGTGTTCCGGCAGGTTACGTGCAACTCGGCAATACCGTGTTGACCACTGTCGGCGGCAATCCGAAACTGAAACCGGAAGACGCCAAAACGCAAACTATCGGCGCGGTATGGTCGCCCAGCAAATCGCTGACCCTGACGGCGGATTACTACAACATCAAGATCAACAACGCCATTCAAAGCGTTCCCGGTTCGACGAAACTTTCGGTGTGCTACAACACGCCGGGTCTCGCTCATCTGTTCTGCATCCCGTCGAGTTTTACGCGGAACCCAACAACTGGTGAAATCAACTTCTTGTCGTCCCAGCCGGTGAATGCGGCCAACGAACGCCTGACGGGAGTCGATATCGGCGCGCTGGTCGAGTTCAAGATGGGTGGATTTGCATCGACGCTTACCGCCGATATTTCGCGCCTGTCGCGTTATGAAGTTCAACCCTTCCCTGGTGCCAGCGTGATCGCCTATACCGGTAAAACCACCGGTGGTCGCGGCACCTATTCCCAATGGCGTGGATTGAGCTCGCTCACAATGTCGAGGGAAGCATGGTCCGGTTCATACGGGGTGCAGTACATTGGTTCGGCAACGGACATCAACTCGCCGGCAGCGATCGGTGGCAGTGTGCCCGGTGTGTTCTATCAGACAGTGCAGGTGAAATATGCATTCAGTAAAGCAATGGATGTATCGTTCGGTATCGACAATCTCTTCGACAAGAAGCCTCCCTACATGCCGAGCTACACCGACGGCAATACCGACACGATGACCTACGATTTGCTGGGTCGCCGCTGGCACGCGCGCGTTGCCTATCGCTGGTAGCACTGTCGGCACTGCGGGCGTTTGCCCGCAGTGCCGTCTGACGCGGTATTTGCAAACGAACCTAAAATCATGACACTACCGTTCTGGGTGCGGCGCACCCACAAGTGGATCGGCTTGATTGTCGGCGTGCAGGCGTTGCTATGGATGATCAGCGGCGTCTACATGACTATCATTTCGCTCGACATCATTCATGGCGACCACCTTGTACATTTCTCCCGCGAGCCGTTATCGGCATCCGGCGACCGGATCGATGTCGGCACATTGCAATCGCGCTATCCAGGCATCCAATCATTGCGGCTCAAGAAACTATTGGGGCAGGAAGTCTTTGAAATTCGCCATGGCGAAAAAAGCGTTCTGGTAAATGCACAAACCGGCGACCTTGTCAGCCCATTGAGTCGGGATGCGATTGAGGCGCTCGCCAAGGAAATTTATCATGGCACCGGGCAAATCCGCGACGTCAGCATGGTCACCGAGATTCCCAAGGAGGTCGCCCGGCGTCCCATTCAGATGCCGATGTGGGCGGTACATTTCGACGAGTGGTCCGAAACGACATTTTATTTTTCTCCGCATACCGGCGAGCTGCTAGCGC
>JAYTUX010000401.1:0-15573 GCA_043744315.1 Betaproteobacteria bacterium
CCTTTTTCGAGCAATTTCAAGCCGACGAATGCGAGGCGCTGGCCGCGATTTTCCAACGCGGTGCGGCCGATGAAATCACGGTCGCTTGCCTCATCCATCGCCACCGTCCATGCCATGCCGGCATCAAGCGGGCTGACGGTTTCGTCCATATCGTTGCCGTATAAATTCATGCCGGCTTCGAGGCGCAAGGTATCGCGCGCGCCGAGCCCGCAAGGGGCGACGCCGGCACTATTGAGATCTTCCCAAAGCCGGGTCGCGGCGGCCGCAGGCAGGGTGATTTCAAAACCATCTTCTCCGGTGTATCCGGTCCGCGCGAGGAAAACGTCACCGATTTCGGCGGAATGAAACACACCCAAGGCCTCGCCCGCTGTGCGCCAATCGGGACGCGCCGCAAACACCTTTTCGCGCGCCGCCGGTCCCTGCACCGCGATCATCGCCAGATCGCGCCGCGACGTGATATCCATGTCGTAGGTCTCCGCGATACGGTTCATATGCGCGAGATCTTTTACCGAGGTGGACGCATTCACCACCACGCGGTAATTGTCACCACCGCGCCAATAGACAATCAGATCATCGATCACGCCACCGGCAGGATTGAGCATCGCTGAATACAGTGCCTTGCCTGGCGTTTTCAGTTTCGAGATATCGTTGGCAAGCAAGCGCCGGAAAAAAGACTTCGGCACCGCGCCCGAAACATCCACCGCACACATGTGCGAGACATCGAACATGCCCGCCACCTTGCGGACGGCATGGTGTTCATCGATTTGCGAACCATAATGCAGCGGCATCTCCCAGCCGCCGAAATCAACCATCTTCGCGCCACTGGCGACGTGGGCTTCATACAGGGGGGTGCGTTGCAGGGCCATGTGAACTCTCGAAGGCAAAGTGAAAGGGAAGCGCGGCGCGCCCACTCGATCGCGAGTATGGCATGCCTGCCCCTCTGTCCTTTTGCCTGAGAGTTGAGCAACCAGTGAAAAATTCCGGTTGCGTGCCCCTTCGGCGCCTGCGCGATTACATGCCAATCCGCAAGTCTCTCCAGAGTGCCGTAGTACGTTGCGTGGTTCTTTTGCCTGAGCGATTATGGGCAATGCGCCTTCGGCGGCTTCACAATTTCTGAAGCGCTCTCCCACGAAAATAACGGCAGCCGAATTGTAGCGGAAAAGTCGCCGGGGCAGGCTGCCTGAGATTTAAATTCGGCACTCGCAGCGTAGACAAGGAGCACGCATTTAAGCGATGCGTTGGCGCACCCAGGAATCGAATCAAATCGCGTAGATCGCCATTTGGCGGGCATTTTCAGGCATTTGTGCCACAAACGCCGCGCCAGTGCTGGACTTTCAACTTGGCGGGTCGATTCATGGCACACTTTAGCCGCGATGTCGCAGCGGGCCTGCATTGCCGTTGCCAAAAGATGATTGGACGGAAGTCCAGTTTCCATTAAGCCAATTTCATGGCCATCAACAATCAGCATGGATACCGCTTCCGGGATATGACCACACAATCAACACGCTTTGAGGGACTCGATGTCCTGCGAGGGCTGGCGGCGTTCTACGTCGTGTTGTCGCACTACACCTCATATTGCCTGCGCAAATTTGGCGATACGCCTTTTTATGTTCCGCGCGAAACCGGCGAATATGCGGTCTGGCTGTTTTTCATGATTTCCGGCTTCGTGATCTATTTCACGACCGAGCGCAGCAAAAACTGGCGCGATTTTGTGGTTTCGCGATTCACCCGCCTCTACCCCAGCTATTGGATCACGCTCACCATCGCCGTCGCCGGTGTCGTCCTCGTCTTTCGAATTGAGCCCATGTGGTGGAGCAGCTATCTCGTCAATATGACGATGTTTCAGGAGTTCGTCGGCTTCAGCAACGCCGACGAGGTCTACTGGAGCCTCTCCGTAGAGCTCGCGTTTTACCTGATCATCGGCATTTTGTTCAGAGCGGGATGGCTCAAAAACATTTTCGCCGTCGCGCTGGTCTGGCTGGCGATTTGCTGGTTTGGCACCATGTTCGCCCAGTACATTCCTGAGTTCATTCGATTCATCCTGAACCGTTATTTCATTATCATGTTCGCGCCGTTTTTTCTGCTCGGCATCATGCTGTATCTGAGTCGAACACAAGGCAACACCCGCCAGCGCATGTTCATTATCGCGTCCTCGCTGGCAACCATAGGGTTCATGCATGGCCCGTTTGCATTTGCAATTTCACTGGCGATGTTTGCCGCTGCTATTTTTGCCGTGAGCAACCGGGGTCGAATTCTGGTGTCGCCCGTCCTGCTTTGGTTGGGTGCGATTTCGTATTCGCTCTACCTCATTCACCGAAATCTTGGCTACGCCGCCCTCACCGAAATGCACAATCGCGGTTTTCCAACGTCGATCGCGCTGTCGCTCGCGATCATTTCAGCGCTCGCGCTGGCGACTCTGCTGACTTATTTTATCGAGCGCCCGCTGTGCGCGTATTTGCGGAAATTGTATCGGCAAAGAAACTTGGCCTGAGATTTTTCCGAACGGGCGTGCCGGTAATTTCATGCGCGAGATCAGGATAATCAGCACAATTTCCATTTGGTGGGCTTTCGCGCTTTTCAATGAAAAAGCGCCTCGCGGGTTCCCGGCTTTCCCCTCCCGCATGAATTCATGGCAAACTTCTCGTGGGCTTGGCGACACGGTGAATCTCCCTGCCGTAGCACGTATGCGTAAGCGTGCGGAGCGCCATGTGGGGGGTGCGGGAGTCCCCACCCAAGCCCACTTTATTTCCAGATGCAAGTGCAAACAACACAATCCAAAAAAACACCGTGCATCCGCTCGAACAATATCTCACGCATCTGGCCGCGATCCGCAATACCGGTGCGGCCACGCCTGAAACTTCTTTCTATCCGCCGCTCGCGGAGCTTCTCAATGCCGTCGGCCACACGCTGAAACCGAAAGTACGCGCGGTCAATCAGCTCGCCAATACCGGCGCGGGTATTCCCGATGGCGGCTTGTTTTCAGAAACACAATTCAAGAAACGCGGCGATGCCGAACCGCTGCCCGGTCAGATGCCCGAGCGCGGCGTGATCGAAATCAAATCGCCGAAGGAAGAAGTCGCCGCGATTGCCGACACCAAACAGGTTTCAAAGTACTGGCAAAAATATCGCCTTGTTCTGGTCACCAACTATCGCGATTTTCTGGTGGTGGGTGAGCGCGATGGCAAACCGGTGGCGCTGGAAAGTTATCGTCTTGCGGAAAGCGAAGCCGCGTTCTGGGCATTGGCCACACATCCGCGCAAAGCCGCCACCGAACAGGGTGAACGCTTCGCTGATTTTCTCGCGCGCTGCCTGCGTGCGAATGCGCCACTCTCCGACCCCAAAGATGTAGCATGGTTTCTCGCCTCATATGCACGCGACGCACGCACCCGCATCGAGCACGCAGACATGCCCGCGCTCGCGAGCATCCGCGCCTCACTCGAAGAATCGCTTGGCCTCAAATTTGAAGGCGAGAAGGGTGAACATTTTTTCCGCTCCACGCTCGTGCAGACTTTGTTCTATGGCGTGTTCGCGGGCTGGGTGCTGTGGCATCGCGACGGCGCAAAAGGAAAATTCGATTGGAAGCTGGCCGCATGGCATTTGCATGTGCCGATGATCCGCGCGCTCTATGAACAATTGGCGCAAGCCTCGCAGGTGCGGCGCTTGGGTCTGGAAGAATCGCTCGATCTCGCTGCCGATGTATTGAACCGTATCAATCGCGGTGAATTCTTCAAGCGCTTTGAAGACCATCACGCGGTGCAGTATTTCTACGAGCCTTTCCTCGAAGCCTTCGACCCGGAATTACGCAAACAACTTGGTGTCTGGTACACGCCAACCGAAATCGTCCGCTACATGGTGGCGCGCGTCGATCAGGCGCTGCAAACCGAACTGGGGCTGGCTGATGGTCTCGCCGACCCAAATGTGGTCGTGCTCGATCCCTGCTGCGGTACCGGCGCGTATCTGGTCGAAGTGTTGCGCGTGATCGGCGAAAAACAAAAGGCCAATGGTGAAGATGCATTGGCCGCGCACGAACTGAAGCGCGCGATGACTGAGCGCATTTTTGGTTTTGAGTTGTTGCCCGCGCCGTTTGTGATTGCACATTTACAGATTGGGCTGCTGCTCTCGGATGCGGGTGCGCCGCTGGCGGAGGATGAGCGGGCTGGCGTCTATCTCACCAATGCACTCACCGGTTGGGAGCCACCGAAGACGCCGAAGAATAAAGTGCTGTTCCCGGAACTCGATGCCGAGCGAGATCTCGCCGATCACGTCAAACGCGATAAACCGATTCTGGTCATCATCGGTAATCCGCCGTACAACGGCTACGCTGGATTGGCGGTCGATGAAGAGCGCGATTTGTCGAATGCGTATCGCACGGTCGTAAAAGTGTCGAAGCCGCAGGGACAGGGCCTGAACGATTTATATGTGCGCTTCTTTCGCATGGCGGAGAGACGCATCGTTGAGCAGAGTGCGCAAGGCGTGGTGTGTTTCATCAGCAATTATTCATGGCTGGATGGGTTGTCGTTTACGGGGATGCGCGAACGGTTTCTGGATGTGTACGACAAAATCTGGATCGATAATCTGCATGGTGACCGCATCATTTCAGAATATGCTCCAGATGGTCGCACCAGTGAGACTGTGTTCGCAATGCAAGGGAGTTCACCAGGCATAAAGGTAGGCACAGCCATTGCGACGTTTGTACGGACAAAGAAACAACAAAGCCAGAATGTGCTGAACTACCGGGATTTCGATCAAGCGCGTGCGGAAGAGCGGCGCGCGGCACTTGTGCAATCGGTAGAGGAGCCATCAACAATTGTACTTTCTCCTGACGTACGGCTCGGTTTCCCATTCAAGCCGCGTGTCGTGGGTACTGACTATCATGCGTGGCCGAAATTGCCTGATGTATTTCCCATAGCGTTCCCAGGCGTACAGAGCAAACGCGATGAATTTGTCATCGATATCGATAAGTCCGTTCTTCGCAATCGAATGAACTCGTACTTTGATCCCAGTGTTTCGAATGACGCAATGAAAGCTATTGCGCCGCGCGCTATGGAAGTTACAAACGAAAATTTCAGCGCCATTAAGACAAGGCAAACGCTTCAGGCGCGCGGGCTAAAACCCGAATGGATCACCCGTTTTGCGTTTCGCCCATTCGATCTCAGATGGATTTACTACGAACACGAGACAAATCTCCTGCAACGACGAGTCCCGCAGTTTGCACAAAACGTGTTTGACGGGAATTGCTGGATTGTCTCGCAGCAAATTCCACGGCGTGATTGGTCACCGCCGCAATTGATTTTTCACCTTGGCTGCCTCGATTTGATGGACCGCAGCGCAAGCTGCTTCCCGATGTATCGGCAATCGTCCAATGGGCAAATGAGTCTGGGCGTTGGTGGCGGCGATACACACGAACTCAACCTGAGCGAAGACGCAATCAAGCATGCGCGCAATCTAAAGTGCGATCCAGAAAGTGTTTTTCTCCATGCGGTAGCAATTCAACATTCACCGGCTTATGCGATCGAAAACGCTGGTGCCCTCTGTCAAGACTGGCCCCGCATCCCCCTCCCCGCCACACGCGAATTACTCGAAGCCTCCGCCGCACTCGGCACGCAACTCGCAGCGCTGATGGATGTGGACGCGCCCGTCGCGGGTGTCACCAGCGGCGCGGTGCGCGGGGAGTTGAAAAACGTCGCGGTGATTTCGCGCGTGGACGGGGGTTCGCTGAATCCAGATAAGGGTGAACTGGCGCTGACGGCGGGTTGGGGACATGGGGGCAAGGGTGGGGTGACGATGCCGGGGAAGGGGACGATTGTGGTGCGCGCTGTGGCTGGCGATTCAACGACAGCACCCCCATCCCAACCTTCCCCTGGGGCGGGGGCAGGAGCTGATCGAAGAGTGGTGGACGTTTATCTCAATGGCGTGGCGTACTGGAAAAATATTCCGGAGCCGGTCTGGGAATTTACGCTCGGCGGCTATCAGGTAATGAAGAAGTGGCTCTCGTATCGCGAGCGCTCATTGCTCGGGCGCGATCTGACGATTGATGAGGCGAAGTACTTCACGGAAATGGCGCGGCGGATCGCGGCGATTCTTGCGTTAGCGCCTGCGCTCGACAACAACTACCGCGCCGTGAAAGCCAACACCTACGCATGGCCACGCTGAGCACCGACACGAATTCGCTGGACATTACGTTTCTCGGTGTCGCGGACGAAACCATCATCGTCGCTGAGGTGGGGTTTCTGGTGGGCGATGTGCCGATCTTGAACGATGCCATTTGCAGCCGGATGTTCTCGCGCCGACCCGGATTTTTCGAGATGTGGCAGGACGACGACGAAAAATTGATTCCTTTCTTGGAGCAGCGGATCGCGCATGCAGATGCCGGCAGTTGGCGTAGTGCATACGAAGATGATTTTCACCTCAAGGTGGTGCCGGGTTACGGGTTTCCATTTTTGCTTGCGGCGTTGCCGGCTGCCAATCGCGAATCGAATGATATGGGAAGCGATGCGATCCAACAACGCATTTGCGGCGTGCTCAGCGATAAGTCGCCGCACTTCACACTGCTCATGAAGCCGGGCAATGATCTTCGGATGGGATCAAACGGCAGGGGATATGGGCCGATCTTCCAGATGCATGTGAGCGTGGACGACTTGGCCGACTTTTACATCGTGCTGAAGCAGGAATATGCGCTTGTGCGCGAACACGAAATTTTCGAGGTGAACGGCGACTCTCCCGGTGAGAGGCCGTCGCAAAAGTAAAATCCCGATTCATTCGCCTGATCGGGACACGTAGGTGACTTCGGAGACACGGCGAAGTGCATCGCCACGGATCGCGTGTTGCAGTAAAAGATTCGCACGCTCTCCCGGCAAAAGCGCGTTCAGATAAGATCGGACCCTCGGCGAGGAGGCGCTTCTGAATCGCGTGCGGATTGTCGCAGGCGCATCAACCACCCAGCATAAACTAGCGTAGATCGCCATTTGGCGGGTGTTTCCAGCCACATCGGCCCTGCGAGCCGCGCCAGTACTGGCGTTTCACTTTTGTCGCACGCCGACTAATGCGGATGCCGATGATGGATATCCGGAAAGTGCGGATGGCTGTGCATAAGCGTTGCATGATGATGTGGATGCCCGTGGGGCTCGGTGCCGTCCCAGGGGAAATCGTGTGCATGCCGATGATGTGGGTCGTGCACATGATCATGCGTGTGATCCATCGGCACGTGCGAGTGATCGTGCCCGTGGTGTTCCGTCAGGTGCAGCCAAACGCCCAGCGCCATCAACGCGGCCGCAAGCCAAAACGCTAGCGACGTAGTTTCGCCGAAAAACGCAATCGCCACCGCCGCACCGATAAACGGTGCCGTGGAAAAATACGCACCCGTGCGCGCAGTGCCCAAGCCGCGCAACGCCAGCACGAATGACACCAAGCTGATGCCGTAGCCGCCGAGGCCAACCACCATTGCCATCGCGACTTTCTCAACGGCGGGCAGTGACGCGCCGAGCGCGAGCGCCAATGCGGTATTGAATCCTCCGGCGACCAAGCCTTTGACGCTGGCGATCAACAGCGCATCGGAAGCAGATACTTTGCGCGTGAGATTGTTGTCGATTGCCCAGCAAAGGCAGGCCGCCGCCACCGCCAATGGGCCTACCCCTCCGGCGGAGGCATCGGCGCTCCCGCCCCATGAAAGTACGACACCACCCGCCACAATCGCCGCCATCCCCAGCACGATGCGGCGATCCGCGTTTTCCCGAAACACGACCCATGCGAGAATCGCTGTCAACACCGCTTCGAGATTCAACAGCAACGAGGCTGTGGCACCGTTGGTTGAGGTCAGGCCGATCATGAGCGCCGCCGGGCCGAGCACGCCGCCAAACAATACCGCGCCGAGAAACCACGGCCACTCGTTACGCGTGAATCCTGACGGTTGCCAGCGCCGGTCGCGAACCAGGCGCGCAATGGTCAAGCCGAACCCGCTGCCCAGATATAGCAAGCCTGCGAGCAACAGCGGCGGTATGTCGCCGACCAAAGATTTTGCCAGCGGCGTACTCGCGCCGAACAGCGCGGCGGCGATGAGGGCGTGAAGAATGGACGTATTCATTTCCGGGGTTGCTCGAAGTCAGATGGCGTTATTTCAGTTTACCTTTGCCGACAATTTGGTGCGTCAGCAGGAATACTGAATCCGGGATTCGCGGGCGATCAACGTGTTCTCTTGCTCGTAGCATTTGGTGAAAATGGCGATGACGATTAAATATTGCCATCGCAGCCTTTGCCGAATCCGCGTGTTGACTGCCGTTTGTGAACGACGTATGGTCGAATGTCTAAATTTACGCGATTGATGGAAAACATGATTTTGTTATGAGGGTATATTTGTAAAATCTGCTGGCGGAAACCCATGATTGCAAGAAACGTTTCCGCTTTTTCCAGAATGATAGGGCGCAGCCAGAAACGGCGTTTGGATGCGGCTCTTTGTTTATTGAGTTTGACCCCACGCAATGTCACTTCCGCTTGTCACTATCGACCATCTACTTCCGCTGACACTAAGTGAAGTCCAAGATGTGCTGTTGGGCTCTCCTCGGGAAATTAAGTTGGCCGCAATTCATTGGCTACATGCGCGACGGTCCTGACGTGCCGCAGCCTGAGCTCAAACGTTCGCCAGCGCCAGAAACACCCAAGTTCCTTCTCGCAGTAGACTATGAACAACGCTCGCATTGGAGGTACACGCATGGAATCTACACACGTAATTGTTGACCGCGAAATTCTCGGTGGAACGCCGGTTTTCGCCGGAAGTCGTGTGCCAATTCGAGTGCTTTTTGAGCACCTCGAAGCAGGCGACCCACTGGAGGTATTTCTCCAAGACTTCCCGTCTGTGAGTAGGGAACTGGCAGTACGCGTTTTGGAAGATGCCCGCGTTGCCCTCGCACCCGATGCGCATCCTGCTTGACGAATCGGTTCCCGGTCGTCTTGGTCCGCTATTGGTGGGGCACGTCTCGAATTCGGTTCAACGGTTCGCTGGGCTGGAATCAAGAACGGGAAACTTTTGGCGCTTGCAGCCGCAGACTTTGACGTCTTGCTCACCGCCGACAAGGGTATCGAATACCAGCAAAATATCTCCACGCTGCCAGTTGCCGTACTAATCGTGTTGGCAAGAAGCAATCGCATGGAAGATATTGTTCCTGCTGTGCCTGCAATTCTCGCAGCACTCGCCGAACTTCAGCCGCGCACGCTGCGAAAAGTTGCTGCCTAACTCGGCATGCCACCGGACAGCTTTGTCGCTCGGTGAACTCTGTCCCGACTGCCCTTGAATAACGCACGCCGCCGCATCAACAAATAACCGGCCGGCACGACAAACATCGACAACAACGGTGCCGTAATCATCCCGCCCACCATCGGCGCCGCGATGCGTTGCATGATTTCGGAACCGGTTCCGCCGCCCAGCATGATCGGAAACAAGCCGGCGAGAATCACCGCGACGGTCATGGCTTTGGGCCGCACGCGCAACACCGCGCCTTCACGGATCGCATTCAACAGTGCGGTCACATCGTCGTGACCCAGCGCAATTTGTTTTTCCCACGCGTGCTTCAAATACAGCAGCATGATCACGCCGAATTCGGCCGCGACACCGGCCAGCGCGATGAAGCCGACCGCGCTCGCCACCGACATCGAGTAGCCGAGCAAGTACATCAGCCAAAACCCGCCAATCAACGTGAATGGCAGGGTCGCCATGATGAGCAGCGCCTCGTCGGCACGGCGAAACGTGAGGTACAGCAACACAAAGATAATCAGCAGCGTAAACGGCACCACCACTTTCAATTTTGCGGTGGCACGTTCAAGATATTCAAATTGCCCCGACCAGGCAATCGAATAGCCGGGCGTGAGCGTGACCTCCTTCGCCACTGCCTGCTGCATGTCCTGCACCACAGATTGCAAATCGCGCCCGCGGATATCGACATACACCCAGCCGGACAGGCGCGCGTTTTCGCTTTTCACCATCGGCGGGCCGTCGGTGATCTTGATGTCGGCAACGGTAGATAACGTAATCTGCGCGCCGCGTTCGGTGACGATGGTGAGGTTGCGCAGGCCTTCAAGCGAATCGCGCAATTCGCGCGGATAGCGCACGTTGATCGGAAAGCGTTGCAAGCCTTCCACGGTCTCGCCGATGTTGTCTCCGCCGATGGCAGCCGAAACCACGCTTTGCACATCCGATACATTCATGCCGTAGCGTGCCGCTTTGGCACGATCAATGTCGATATCGATGTAGCGCCCGCCGGAGAGCCGCTCCGCCAGCGCGGACGTCACGCCGGAAATTGTTTTCACCACGTGCTCGATATCGTTGGCGATGCGATCGATTTCACTCAACTTCGCGCCGGCGACCTTGATGCCCACCGGGCTCTTGATGCCGGTCGCAAGCATATCAATGCGATTGCGGATCGGTGGCACCCACAGGTTCGCGATTCCCGGCAACTTCACGGTGCGATCCAGTTCCTCGATCAATTTCCCCGGTGTCATGCCGGGCCGCCATTGATCGCGCGGCTTGAACTGGAGCGTGGTTTCAATCATCTCCAGCGGTGCCGGATCGGTGGCGGTTTCGGCGCGGCCGATTTTGCCGAACGCGCGCGCCACTTCCGGCACCTGCATGATGAGCTTGTTGGTCTGCTGCAAAATCTCGGCCGCTTTGCCGGGCGAAAGACCGGGTAGCGCCGACGGCATGTACAACAAATCGCCTTCATCGAGCGGCGGCAGGAATTCAGCGCCGATGCGGGTCGCGGGATAGATGGTCGCAAGCAAAATCACAACCGCGACCAGCAATGTCCTCTTTGGAAACGCGAGCACGCCATCCAACAACGGTCGGTACAGCGCGATCAACATACGGTTCAACGGGTTCTTGTTTTCATTCGGAATCTTGCCGCGAATGAGATACCCCATCAGCACCGGAATCAGCGTGACCGCAAGCCCCGCCGATGCCGCCATCGCGTAGCTTTTGGTGAATGCCAGCGGCGAAAACAATCGGCCCTCTTGCGCTTCGAGTGTGAACACCGGGATGAACGAGAGTGTAATAATCAGCAGGCAGAAAAATAATGCTGGCCCAACTTCGGCAGCCGCATCGGCGATCACCGACCAGTGTGCCTCGCCTGCAAGCACTTGGTCGGGATGCTGGTGATGCCACGCCTCAATATGCTTGTGCGCGTTCTCGATCATCACCACCGCGCCATCGACCATTGCGCCGATGGCAATCGCGATGCCGCCCAGCGACATGATGTTCGCGTTCACGCCCTGGTAATGCATGACGATGAACGCGGCCAGAATGCCCAGCGGCAGCGAGACGATCGCCACCAATGACGAGCGCAGGTGAAACAGGAACACAAAGCAAACCAGTGCGACGATCAGGAATTCTTCGATCAATTTTGTGCGCAGATTATCGACCGCGCGCAGGATCAATCCCGAGCGGTCGTATACCGGCACGACTTCCACACCCGCAGGCAAACCCGCTTTCAATTGTTCAAACTTGGCTTTGACGGCGGCGATAGTCTCCAGCGCATTTTTGCCCGAGCGCATGATGATCACACCGCCCGCGACTTCGCCTTCACCATTCAATTCCGCAATGCCCCTTCGCATCTCCGGCCCCATTTGAATACGCGCCACGTCCTTCAGCAGCACCGGCACACCGGCGTCGCTGGTCACAATCGGGATCGCACGAAAATCATCCAGCGTTTTCAGGTAACCGCCAGCGCGCACCATATATTCGGCCTCGCCCAGCTCCAGCACCGATCCGCCGGTTTCACGGTTCGCGTTCTGGATCGCCGCGATAATTTTGCCGTGACTGATGTTGTAGGCGCGCAATCGATCCGGATCGAGCACCACCTGGTATTGCTTGACCATGCCGCCAATGGACGCGACCTCGGCCACGTTCGGCAATGTCTTCAATTCGTATTTGAGAAACCAATCCTGCAACGCGCGCAACTCGGCCAGATCGTGCTTGCCGGTGCGATCCACCAGCGCGTATTCGTACACCCAGCCGACGCCCGTCGCATCCGGCCCCAATGCTGGTTTGGCGCTAGGCGGCAAGCGCGATTGCACCTGATTCAAATATTCCAATACGCGAGATCTGGCCCAGTACAAATCGGTGCCGTCATCGAAAATTATGTAGACGAATGAATCGCCAAAGAACGAGTAACCACGCACCGTCTTCACGCCCGGTACAGAGAGCATGGTGGTGGTGAGCGGATACGTCACCTGATTCTCGACAATCTGCGGTGCCTGCCCCGGAAACGGCGTGCGGATGATGACTTGCACGTCGGATAAATCCGGCAGCGCATCGAGTGGTGCGCGCATGACCGACCACACGCCCCATGCGGCGACGGCCACCGTTGCGAGCAAGACCAGAAAGCGATTGATGATCGACCATCGAATCAGCTTTGCGATCATTTTTTGGCTCCGTCGGAATTCGCTTTTTGCGTGATGGAGGTAATCTCGAATGCGCCATCCTTACGCGTCGCGAATTCGAAATTCACCATGCTTCCCTCTTTGATGCCTGCTGGTGCACCTTCCTTCGGTAATTTGAAATCCATCGTCATCGCGCCCCACTTCATCGACTCGATCGGGCCGTGCGAAAGGGTCACGCTGTCTTTACCGAGTTGCTCCACCTTGCCCGTGCCCTTGTGCGTGTCACCAGCTGCCGCCGCGTCACCCATGCGCGCACCGGTAGTTTTTAAGCTCGCTTCGGAATCGATCAGGAATTGGCCGGACAACACCACTTTCATGCCTTTTTTCAAGCCGGTTTTTATCTCGGTCATGCCGCCGCTTTCCGCGCCGATTTCAACGTCGGCCGGTGCAAATTGCGGCTTGCCGTCCGCACCCGCTTCCGCCACGATCACGACGCTGCGTTTGCCGGTCTGGATGACGGCCTCAGAGGGTACCAGCAACGTTGCGGGCTTTGCGGTTGCGGCGGCAGCGATGGTGACAAACATGCCTGGTGCCAGCCGGTGCGCGGGATTGGCGACTTCGATGCGTGCTCTGAGCGTGCGAGTGGTGGCATTCACTTCGGGCAGTAGCGCCGTCACGCGTCCTTTGAAAATCTCACCCGGATACGCCGGCACATCGGCTTCAATCGCACTGCCCGGCTTCAGCCACGCGGCTTGCGTTTCGGGCACGTCGGCGTTCACCCACACGTTCGCGAGGCCGTTAAGCCGAAACAGCATCGCGCCCGGTTGCACGGTCATGCCTTCGCGCACCAGCAGCTCGCCGACGACACCCGAAATTGGTGCCACGAGTGTCACGCGCGGTCGCGATTTGCCGTCGGCGTCGATGGCGGCAATGGTCGCATCCGACATGCCGAGCACCTGCAAACGCTGGCGCGCCGCGTGGCGCAAGGCGTCGTTGGCGTTCGCACTTTTTTTCAGTGCCAGATATTCTTCCTGCGCGGCGATCCAGTCCGGTGCAAAAATTTCCGCCAGTGGCTGACCCTTGACGACGTTATCGAGCGGCGCGCGCACAAACAGTTTTTCGATATAACCGTTCACGCGCGCCTGCACCACCACCACCGCGCGCTCGTCGAAGGCCACCGTGCCGACCACCTGCAGTTTCCGGTCAATTGATCCCTCGGTCACTTCTGCCGTGCGGATGCCGAGGTTTTGCGCCACGCGTGGGTTGATTTTTACCGTGCCGCTGTCCGCGTCATTGCTGTCACCATAAACCGGCACCAGCATCATATCCATGAAGGGCGATTTGCCAGGCTTGTCGAATTTTTGTTGCGGCACCATCGGGTCGTGATAGTAGAGCGGCTTTCTTTCGGGTGTTGCTGCGTCGGTCGTCGTCGATGCCGTGGACGCGTTGTGCGCCATGCGTGTGTTCGCGTACCAGTACCCACCACCGATACCGAGCCCCGTCAGGCCGAGTGCGGCAACCACCAGAATGAGTGTCTTGTTCATGACGGATCCTTTTTGTCGGGTAGCAGGAAATTGAGTTGTGCCCACGCGCGCGCCAGTTCGGCTTCGGTCTGCAATTGATTCATGCGAATCTCGATTTCACCTTTGCGCGCGTCGAGCACCGGCGCGAGATCGCCTTTGCCACCGCGATACGATGCGAGTGCCACCACGGTTCGCTCACTGGCCAATGGCAGCAGTGCCGACGCATAGCGTTGCAGACGGGATCTGGCGGCGTTCCAGTCGGCGAGCATGGCCTCGATTTCGGCTGCGTGTGCGCGCCTCGCGTCCTCTGCCTGCGCACGCACCTGTTCGACTTGTGCGACTTTCGACGCCAACGCAGGATCCTGCCGGCGGCTCTGAAAAATCGGCAAATCAATCCGCACGCCGATCGACAGCATGTTCGAGTACGCCGGGCCGCGTTGCGCGAACGCGACTTCCAGTGTCCAGTCCGGGCGCTTGGCGGCATCGGCCAGTTTCATCTCGCCGTTGGCAATCGCCTGCAGCGGCGCATACATGCCGAGGCTCGGATGCGTCTCCAGATTGCCGGTCAATACCTGATTGAGATGCAATAGCTGGTCGAACGCCGGTGCGGCATCCAGCGGTTGCTGCGCGGGCGCAGTACCGATCCAGCGTGCCAGATTGGCCCGCGCGCGCGCAATATTTCGTCCGGCATCGATCATGCGATCTGCCAATTGCGCGACCGCAAGGCGTGCTGCGAAGGGATCCGCCGCCTGACCTTTGCCGCCGGCCAGCGTGGCGTCGGCAGTCGCAACTTGCAATTCACTTTCGCGCGCCAGTGTCCTCAGCAAATCAAGCTGGCGCTCGGCAAAGTAGCGCTCGATCCACGCCAGCGCGACATCGCGTCGAAGATTGAATTGGCTCAGGGCGAGAATGGCGGATTCTTTTTGCACCTCTGCCAATGCGCGATCACCGCGCAATTTCAATTTTTCTTCACGCGTGAAATCCTGCATGAAACCGATCTTGCGCATGGTCATGAAATCACGCGTGAGATTGAAGCGGTCGGCGCCATCGGTCGGGATATTGTCGATGCCGATGATCAGTTTCGGGTCCGCCAGTTCTCCCGCGCCGAGGCTCGCTTGTTGTGCGGCACGCAAGGTGGCCGCCTGTGCGTCGACTTGCGGCGCGTCGGCGGCGGCAATGCGTTGCGCTTCGGCGAGCGAGAGCAAAGGAGCGGCGTGGCTGGCGATACTTGCCTGCAGCAACACCAATGATAAAAAAACGCAACGAAAATTCATGGCCACCTCCAGCAGGAACGAGCGTGCCCGACTCCGGCGGAGTCAGACGTTCAAGTGAGGTGGGGAATTAAATGCGGAAGCAGCAGTTGCGGATGGCGTGCGGTGGAGAGGTTGGGTGCGACAAAAAGGAGGTCAATACGGTCGATTCGATCGATCCACTCATGGCCGTCGATGGCGCAGCCGCCCTGCCTGTTTCGACCGCGAAGAATATCGGTGCATGGAAGGAGTCATTGACGTTTTGCTGGCCGTTTTCGCAATGCTTGTGGCAAAGCGCGCGTGAGTCGGCGTCGGGTACGTTGGAACTTTTCTCGCACCCGCCACTCATCTCCACCGATGTGTCTTGCGCCATGAATTGCATCGGGCACGCATAGGCCGAGACCGCCAGTTGCGCGAACAGCAATGCGCCGATGGCA
>JAYTUX010000402.1:0-4297 GCA_043744315.1 Betaproteobacteria bacterium
GGCAAGCGCGATGTAATGGATTTAGGTGGGCTCAATCACGACCGCGAGCGATTATTCTTGCTATCGACGACGCACGGTGCGGAATCATCCGCGTTGGCCGCCGCGATAAAGATTATCGATATTTACAAAACCGAAGATGTAATCGGTACCCTCTATCGCCAAGGCGAACGATTGCGTACGGGAATTCGCAAGACCGTGGAAGAACTGCGTCTTCAGGATAATTTCACAATGGATGGCCGGCCGTGTTCCATTCTCTACGGCACACGTGACGCGGATCGCAAGCCGTCGCAGCCCTTTCGCACATTGTTCTTGCAGCAAACGTTGCGCCGTGGCCTTCTCGCGCCAAGTTTCATCATCAGCTATGCGCACACCGACGCTGACGTTGATCAAACAATCGATGCCGTTTCCGAGGCATTGGTTGTTTATCGAAAGGCGCTTGATGAAGGCGTTGAAAAATATCTCGAGGGTCGTCCCATCAAGCCCGTTTATCGAAAGTTCAACTAGTGCGCCAATGGTTGTCAAGGAGTCGGTGTTACCACGCACATTGAACGAGTGACGGGCACTATTTTTACAATTATTTGGATTCCGGAATGACGGGTGTCGGTACCAACACCTCCACTCTGCCTCGATCGGAACCGATTCGCATCGGCCTGTTGGGGATGTATGCCAGCAGAAATCTTGGCGATGTCGCGATACAGCTTGCGGTGATGTCGGCGCTGCACGCACGGCATGACAATGTTGAATTCGTCGGACTGTGCCAGGATCCGGAAGATACCGTTCGGACATTTAATATCGCTGCAATCGCGTCATCGGGAGAGGGCGCACTAATTACACCGGCGACACTCGCCGAGTCTGTGAGTCAAGTACCCTCTTCGGATAAATCGCGGTTGTCGCGTCTGCTGGGAAAATTTTTCGCATTGCGGCAGATTCAGCTGCAAATGAGATCGCTGGATATGCTGCTTATTTCCGGTAGCGGTCAAATTGACGATTTCTGGGGCGGCCCTTGGGCGCAGCCTTTTCGCTTAATGGCGTGGAGTTTTGCTGCGCGTAGCCAGGGCAAGAAAGTAGTCGTTTTTGGCGTTGGAGTCGACGAACTCCGTACCCGGCTTGGTGGATGGTTTTGCATTCGCGCACTCAATTGCGCCTCAATTTGCGTCGTTCGGGATTCCGGCTCGCGCGATGCACTTCGCAGACTTGGCTATCGGCGCGCGATCGACGTTTGTGCTGATCCAGCATTCCACCTAGACGTAAAGACAGCATTCGGCGCGCCCAGCGCGCCAAGCAGCTTCGCTGTCATCAGCCCAATTTCCCGGCGTGCGTGGCCGGGCGACGAGGATAGTGCATACGACACTTATTTGAGCACGCTGGCGCGTGTTGCTGAGTATCTCCAGGAGCAGAGGCTTCAAGTGAGATTTGTCTGCTCGCAAATTCGCATGGATCCACCCATTGTCAAACGCATTTTCGACCGGATGAAGCCGGGAATGATGCGTCCAAGCTTCGTCGATGTAAAGACGGTGGACGAATATCTCGGAGCAGTCAGAGGCGCACAACTCGTCGTTGGTTCGCGCCTGCATGCATTGATACTATCGTTGGTTGTCGGCACACCGACCCTTGCAATATCTGCCGTGCGCAAGGTTCATCAGCAGTTTGCAGATATTGGACTTGCCGACCATGCGTTTGCAATGCAGTCGATACGCTTGCCGGAAATACTGGCGTGCATTGACTCGATTATGTCGAACCCGGATCAGGTGCGAGAGAAAGTTGCCAAGACGACTCGTGAGTTTCGGCTGCAGAACGCAACACAGTTTGATCGTATTGCCAAATTGATTTAGGCCCATCGGGACGTTTGTTGAGCATGCGTAGTAGCCGAATGTCCTCGGTTAGAATGACTCGTATGCTGGATAAAATTGCGCACCAAGTATTTCGACGCATGATTGTAATCTTGGATATTGGAGTGTTTCTTGCTCAAAATCTCTTGAGTGAAAGTGCGAAAAAAGGGGACTGCAAATGAAGGTTGTATTGTTTTGCGGAGGACTGGGAACGCGATTGCGGGAGCATTCCGACACCATTCCGAAACCATTGGTGCATATTGGTGCGCGCCCGATCATTTGGCATCTGATGCGCTATTACGCGCATTTCGGTCATACCGAATTCATACTTTGCCTCGGTTACCGCGGCGATTTGATCCGCGAATATTTTCTTAAGTACAACGAGTGCGCTTCAAACGACTTTGTGCTTTCGAACGGCGGCAAGAGAGTTGAATTGCTCGCAAGCGATATCGATAATTGGCGAATTACGTTCGTCGATACCGGCCAGAACTCTAACATCGGCCAGCGTTTGCTTCGGGCACAAAAATATCTTGGCGACGATGAAATGTTCCTGGCGAACTATTCTGATGCCTTAACCGATTTGCCGCTCAACGAACACATTGAACAGTTTCGGAAAGGCGACGCGGTCGCGAGTTTTGTCGCGGTACCGACGCCGCAGAGTTTTCATGGTGTAACGGCCGAAGAAGATGGCATCGTCACGGCATTTGGGGCAATGAGTGATGCGACTTTTGCGGTCAACGCCGGATATTTTTGCCTTCGCCAGTCTATTTTCGACTACATCAAAGAGGGCGAGGAGTTGGTGGAAGTGCCTTTTCAGAGATTGATCGCGGCACGGAAACTGACTGCCAATCGCTATCGTGGATTTTGGCAGCAAATGGACACCCTGAAGGATAAGATTACCTATGATCAAATGTCCGATCGTGGAAATTGCCCCTGGATGGTATGGAAACGATGAGGGTCATTCTTTTCGAGGAATGTTTTTGGAAATGCAGCCATAAACCCTTTGGCGAATCAGCAAAATGGTAGGGGCGCGATAAAAAATGGCCTCGCCGCAACCCGTTGCTTCGATTGGCGTTCCGGTCTACAACACTGAACGCTACATTGCCGGTGCGCTCGATTCCTTGCTTGCGCAAACATTTCCTGATTTCGAGATCATTATTTCGGACAATGCGTCGAACGACGGAACTCGCGAGATTTGCGAATCGTACGCTGCGCTCGACCGCCGCATTAGATACATTCGGCAAAAACAGAATATTGGATTGCCGCGAAACTGGAATGCGGTCGTTCATGCCGCCTCCGGCGAATTTTTCAAATGGGCGTCGGCGAGTGATTACTGCGCACCGAACATGATGGAACGTTGCATCGCGGAATTGCGCTCAGATGATACTGCCGTACTCTGTTATGGCAAGACGCAGATGGTGGATGAATCGGGCAACCTACTGCACGTCTATGCGGGGGACATGAGTTTTGACGAGAGCAGCCCAAGCGAAAGATTTTGGCGCGTCAGCCAAAACCTTTCACTCAACAATGCGCAATGCGGCGTCATGCGACTAGCAGCGCTGCGACAGACGAGGCTGGACCGGGAATATCCCGCAGGTGACATGGTGTTAATGGCCGAGCTTGCGTTATATGGCCGATTCAAGATGCTTCCGGATGTATTTCTTTTCCGGCGTCAAAGCCCTGCAACGCTGACGTCCATGCTATCGCCAATTGACCTGCAACGCGTCTTCAATCCGCAGGCGAAAGTACCGATGAAATTATTGCGCACACGTTGGCACATGGACAATCTGTTCAGTATTGGACGCTCACCCATTCCGTTGATTGAAAAGTTGCGCGCAGGTCGTGCCGCCCTGCGAGGAATGCGTTGGGAGCGGTCGAAAATAGCCAAGGAGCTCTTGTCGCTCATTTCTCGGTAGTAAAGCGCCGCGCATACCTTGTAAAAACGACAGAAGGCAAATTGCATTGGAGCAGCCTGGGGGAACCAATGTAAAATAGCGGGCTGAATTCGAGGTAAATTCGGTTCGTCTTCGATAGCGATTTGTGCCGCATGCGGGCAAGCGCTGTACGCTGCGCCCATAGACTATTCAAAGGCGTTTACGGTCGACGCCACGAACTGGCATTTCCAAACCATACTACAACACTCAGGTCTAGTACACATGTTAGAAGCAATCCGCAACGCCACCAAAACCTGGATTGCCAAAGTTATTTTGGCCGTCATCACTGTCCCCTTCGCGCTATGGGGGATCGAGTCGTATATCAAAACGCCGACCACGCTCAATGTGATCGCGACAGTGGGTGAGGAAAAAATCGGCTCGGCTGAGTTCAATGATGCCGTGCGTGGTCAGCTCGAACAATACAAACGCCAGTTCGGCCCCGGCATCGATGCCTCGATCATGGATAACCCGCAATTACGTCAGGCGATACTGGATCAGTTGATCGATCAGCGCCTGTTTGCAAAGGCTTCGCAG
>JAYTUX010000403.1:0-4286 GCA_043744315.1 Betaproteobacteria bacterium
TTCGAAGGCAAAGAGCTCGAATTCAAAGTCATCAAGCTTGACCGCAAGCGTAACAACGTCGTGGTCTCGCGTCGTGCGGTGATGGAAGCCTCTGCTGGTGCCGACCGTGCCGCGCTGATGGCAAATCTGAAAGAAGGTGCCGTGGTCAAAGGCGTCGTCAAGAATATCACCGACTACGGCGCGTTCGTGGATCTGGGTGGTATCGATGGACTGTTGCACATCACCGATCTCGCATGGCGTCGTGTCAAGCATCCGTCCGAAGTCTTGAATGTCGGCGATGAAGTCGAAGCCAAGATCCTGAAGTTCGATCAGGAAAAGAACCGCGTTTCGCTCGGCATGAAGCAATTGGGCGACGATCCTTGGATGGGCCTCTCCCGCCGCTATCCGCAATCCACCCGTCTGTTCGGCAAAGTTACCAATTTGACTGACTACGGCGCGTTCATCGAAATTGAAGCCGGTATCGAAGGTCTGGTACACGTTTCCGAAATGGATTGGACCAACAAGAATGTCCACCCCGCCAAAGTGGTTTCGCTGGGTGATGAAGTCGAAGTCATGATTCTGGAAATCGACGAAGAGCGTCGCCGCATTTCGCTTGGCATGAAACAGTGCAAGGCGAACCCGTGGGACGAGTTTTCGATGTCGCACAAGAAGGGCGAAAAAGTCAAAGGCACCATCAAGTCGATCACCGATTTCGGAGTGTTCATCGGTTTGCCGGGCAACATCGACGGACTCGTTCACTTGTCCGACCTGTCATGGAACATGGCCGGCGAAGAAGCCGTCAAGAATTACAAGAAGGGTGACGAATTGGAAGCTGTCGTGTTGGCGATCGACGTCGAGCGCGAGCGCATTTCGCTCGGCATCAAGCAAATGGACGATGATCCGTTCACCAACTACACCGCAATCAATGACAAAGGCACTCTCGTCAAGGGCACGGTAAAAGCAATCGACGCCAAAGGTGCGACGATTGCATTGGGTGGCGATATCGAAGGCTATCTGCGCGCATCCGAGGTATCGCGTGAACGCGTGGAAGATATCCGTACCCACCTGAAAGAAGGCGACGAAATTGAAGCCGTCATCGTCAACGTGGATCGCAAGACACGCAACATCAATCTTTCCATCAAGGCCAAAGATGCGGCCGAAGAAAAAGACGCCATGAAAAAAATGGTCGATGACGCGCCGAACAACGCGGGCACTACCAATCTCGGCGCATTGCTTAAGGCCAAGATGAAGCAGGGCGAGAACAACAGCAACTAAGAGCAAATGGATTCGGGCGCCGCGCGATTGGTGCGGTGCCCGCGTCAGCATGGCCCCATTGCGGTAATAACGATTTCAGGAATAGCCTCGTGAAATCCATGACCAAGTCTGAATTGATTGAAATACTGAGCGCGCGCCACAGCCAGCTTGCGCCCAAAGATGCCGAGCTTGCCGTAAAAACCATGCTTGATGCGATGTCGCAGACACTCGCACAGGGTGACCGGATCGAGATTCGCGGCTTCGGCAGCTTTGGCCTCAATTACCGGCCACCGCGTACCGGACGCAACCCCAAGACCGGCGAAAAGGTGCAGGTGCCGAAGAAATATGTGCCCCATTTCAAAGCGGGCAAGGAATTACGCGAGCGCGTGGATTTGATTGACGATGCCATTGCCATTGCCGCTGCAGCAAGTGCGGCGGCAGGCAGCGACCCGCGTGAGTAAGACATTTCGGAATGTTTGAAGGCCAGACGTGTTCACACATCTGGCTTTTTTTTCGACTGCGACACTTGCCTACTGGCGATGCGGTCGTCGCGCGGACTACAATATCTCCACTCCATAAAAGGTGTTGATCCATGCGAATATTGATCTGGATAGTGCGTGCCGTTGTCATCGTGTTGTTTGTCTGGTTTGCGGCCAGAAACGCGCATGTGGTCAAGCTCAACGGTTACCTCGATGCAATGCTCGAGGCACCCTTGGCATTAATACTTCTGGCATTCTTCGGCGGCGGCTTGTTGCTGGGTTTGCTCGCGTCATTGCCGAGTATTTTTGGATTGAAACGCGAAGTCAGGAAGCTCAATCGCGCGCTCCAGCAAAAAACCCGCGAGGCCGATGCCGCGTTGCCGGCAATATCGGCGAACGCGGCGATGGGTTCGCATTACTCCGACGCATCGACTCCACACAATGATTGATTGGTTGCCGTGGCTTTTTTTGGGGGCCATGGCGGTTTTTGCCTTGGGCTGGACGGTCGCACGAGTCGATATCAAGGAGCTTTTGCTCGAATCGCGCACGCTGCCTCAGGCCTATTTCAAGGGCCTCAATTTTCTGCTTAACGAGCAGCAGGATAAGGCGATCGAGTCTTTCATGGAAGTCACCAGGGCAAATCCGGAAGCGGTCGAATTGCAGTTCGCTCTCGGTGGGCTGTTCAGGCGGCGCGGCGAAGTCGATCGGGCAATTCGCGTTCATCAGGAATTGTCCGAAAGAACGAGTCTCGCGCCGGAGCAACGTGCGAATGCGTTGATTGAGTTGGCGATGGACTATCAGAAAGCAGGCTTGCTCGAGCACGCCGAGCAAATAATCGTCGATGCCATTGCCAAACGAATCGGCAACCCGCAACAGCAATTGACCGCGACGAAAAATCTTCTGGATATTTACGTCCAGGAACGCGCCTGGCGAAAGGCGATCGACACTGCCAGGCAATTGACGATTCGCGATGGGTCAACCGTAGCATCTGGCCATTCTGGCGAAGAGGCAACGTCTGCCGTGGCTGACGATTTCCATCAACTGGCCGTTGCCAATTATTATTGTGAACTCGCGCTTCAGGTGCAGCAAGTTGGAAATGACGCAGAGGTCGATCATCATTTGCAAAATGCGCTCACGGTCAACCCGAAATGCGTGCGCGCCAACTTGATTCGTGCCGGGTTGTTGGCCGATGCCAGCCGCCATCGCGAGGCAATCGCGCAATGGCTTTCGATCGAAAAACAGGATGCGGCTTTTCTCGGTCTGGCGATTGGCCGTATGTGGGCGAGCTATCAAGCGTTAGGCGAAGCCGATGCCGGCCTCGCCGAACTCAACGCGCTGCAGCAGCGAAATCCCTCGCTGGATTTGCTTGACGGCCTGTTTCAGGCGACGCTTGCGCAAGGTGGTGCGACGGCTGCACGCCAATTGATCCTAAAAAGTTTGCATCGTAATCCGACATTGCAAGGTCTCGAAAAATTCTACGAAGTCGAATTGCTCGACGCCCCGGAAGAACGCCGAGTCGATGCTCAAGTGTTTCGACAATTGCTACACTCACATGCCAGCCGCCTTGCGGTTTACCTCTGCAGGAATTGCGGATTCAAAGCCAAGCAATATTATTGGCAGTGTCCCGCATGTAGTGGCTGGGAAACATTTCCGCCAAAGCTGACCGTCGAGTACGACATGGCGGTGCAACCGTCAAAGGCAACGACGCGCGACTCGTTTCAAGCGGCGGTTCAATGAACGCGGCGAGTCCAGGAACACCAAAAAATGAATAACGAAAAACGGGTAATCGTGGTGTTGGATTATCCTGACGCCACAAACGCAATGGCGCTGGTGGAACGTCTCGATCCTTCGCTTTGCCGATTGAAAATCGGTAAAGAATTGTTCACCGCGACTGGCCCGGCGCTGGTCGAGACGTTGGTTGCGCGCGGATACGACGTGTTCCTCGATCTCAAGTTTCACGACATTCCCAACACAGTCGCGGGTGCGTGTCGCTCAGCGGCAAGACTCGGCGTGTGGATGGTGAATGTTCACGCAAGCGGTGGGCGGGCGATGCTCGCGAGCGCACGCGAGGCGATTGATTCGGGAACAGGCCGAAAGCCGCTATTGATCGGCGTGACGGTACTCACCAGCTTGACCTCCGCCGATCTCGTCGAAATCGGCGTTGGTACGATTGGCACCAACGGCGTTAGCACGCCGGACGCAAAGACCCAGGTACTGCGGCTGGCGCAATTATGCTTTCATGCCGGATTCGATGGCGTCGTGTGTTCTGCTGAGGAAGCGCCACTATTGCGTTCGTCGCTTCCGGCCGAAAATTCACGCGGCCAGCGGTTTCTCAAGGTCACGCCGGGCATCCGCCTTCCGGGCGATGCAAAAGGCGATCAGCAGCGCGTCGTGACGCCGGTGGATGCGATTAAAATGGGCGCGGACTATCTGGTGATCGGTCGCAGCATTACCGGTGCGGCGGATCCGGTTGCCAAACTGCATGAAATCATCCTTCAACTCGCGGCGCTCGAAACAGCGCCCGCCCAATAAAAAATGAAAATCACCATTGTTGGAACCGGCTATGTCGGTCTG
>JAYTUX010000404.1:0-4283 GCA_043744315.1 Betaproteobacteria bacterium
GCATTTCTCACACCAGTGCGGCAGTTGTTCGCTTCACGCGGCATCGACGCGGTGCAGGCCTATGCCTCAGCTGATCTGGGCGTGATCGCTTATGAATCAGCGGCGCGCGAAGGCTTGATTACGACTGAAAATCTGATCATCGAAATCGTTCGTCCCGGTACGGGCGATCCGCTGCCCGATGGTGAGGTGGGCGAAGTCTTGGTGACGACATTCAACCGCGACTATCCCTTGCTGCGTTTCGCGACCGGCGATTTGTCGGCGGTGTTGTCCGGCACGTCGCCCTGTGGTCGCACCAACATGCGCATCAAAGGCTGGATGGGCCGCGCCGACCAGACCACCAAAGTGCGCGGCATGTTCGTGCACCCGGGGCAGGTCGCGGACATCGTCAAGCGCCATCCGGAAATCATCAGGGCGCGCTTGGTGATCAGCCATGTCGATGGTAATGACTCGATGTGCCTGCGTTGCGAATCGACCGCAGGCTTAAATGCGCAACACATCGTCGAATCCATTCGCGATGTAACCAAGCTACGCGGAGATGTCGAGGCGCTTGAACCGCAAACGCTACCCAATGACGGCAAGGTGATTGAAGATATCCGCCGCTTCGAGTGATCGATGACGGGCATCGCGCGCCACTACGACGTGCATTGGAATTGCGCCCAAACTGAGTATTGGCGGGCGTTTCCAGAAAACGACTGTGAAGGACCGCCAAATATAGACTTTGTTCGATTTTTTTGCCGCCTGCCTTTTCGGTTTTTAAGCATGGGTATCGCGACGCCCCACCCATCCTACTGCCAGTATTCCAGTAACTAACCGCGTGCCATGGGCCTTACCCCTTGAAAAATCTCAAGGATGTCCACATTTTCATGCGCGCTGTCGCGCATGCGGTTTGCACGCGTAAAATGTCAGGCCGCTCACCCTTGGCAAGATATCCATGTCTGAGCGGCGATTGGATTAACCGTACCGACTTGATCGGTGCATCAGGAGAAAGTAATGAAATTAGCTCGTTTGCAGAAAAATTTGTCGCTCATTTGCGTTGCGCTAAGCGTTGCGTTTCCGCTCTCAGGCTGGGCAAGTTTTGCCGAAGGCGAAGAGGCTTATCTCAAGCAGGATTACTATGGCGCATTTTTGAAATTTGTCCCGCTCTCGAAGCAGGGAGATGCCGGCGCGCAGGCGATGATCGGCAGGATCTATGCGCAAGGCACGGGCGCGCCGCGCGATTTGCGTACTGCCGCGATTTCATATGAACAAGCAGCCATCAAGGGGCATGCCGTCGCCCAATATCAAGTCGCCAAGATGTATGCAAATGGTGCCGGTGTGAAACAGGATCCGGCTCGCGCCGCAGAATGGATGGAGAAATCTGCCGAGCAGGGCGTGTTGTGGGCATTGTTTGAAATGGGCCAGATGTGTAAGGACGGCAAAGGTGTCCCGCAAAGCAATGTGCAAGCACTGAAATGGATGAACCTCGCGGCCGCATCAAAGGAAACACCCGCGACAACGGAAACGATTCGCCTCGCGAAAGCGGCGGCGTCAGAATTGTCGGCTTCAATGGCACCAGATCAGATTGATGAGAGCCGCAAGCTCGTTATGCAGTGGAACAAGGTAAAGCGCGTGCGTGACGAGCAATGGCAAAAAACTATTTTTGCCCCGATCGAGACCCGTCCGCCAGAGCCGAGGCCCAATGACAAGCGTGATGACAAAGGAGAACTCATCACACCATTGTCAAAGGATTATTTTCCACAGGCTCGATAGTTGGGACTGCATCGCGCAAGTACAATTGTGCGATTCGTGCATGGGGCAATTGCATTGGTATCAGCCGATCAAGCCCGGATGCAGTTGGCAACACAAGCGGTGAATCGTCCAAAGTAAGTAATGACCCGCCAGTACTGCGGGAATTGCTAAACTGAATGCTTCGCGCACCGCCTGGGATCCATCATGACAATCGCCTCTGACCAGATTCACCTGCACCCGGATCAACTGGGGGCGTACTGGATGCCGTTCACGGCGAACCGGCATTTCAAGGCCGCGCCGCGCTTGTTGGCGAGCGCTGACGGCATGTATTACAAGACCGATGAAGGCAAAACCATTCTCGATGGTTTTTCCGGTCTTTGGTGTTGTAACGCGGGCCATAATCGTAAGCCGATTGTCGAGGCAATTCAGAAACAGGCGGCGACGCTGGATTTTTGCCCGCCATTTCAGTTTGCGCATCCACTTGCCTTCGAGCTTGCCAACCGCATCATCGACATCGCACCGTCGAACATGCAAAACGTGTTCTTCTGCAATTCCGGTTCCGAGGCGGTGGACACGGCATTGAAAATTGCCATCGCCTGGCAACGCGTAAAAGGTGAAGGTGCACGTACCCGATTGATCGGTCGCGAACGCGGTTATCACGGCGTAGGATTTGGTGGCATTTCCGTCGGTGGAATGGTCGCCAATCGCAAGATGTTCGGCCACATGCTGGCTGGAGTAGATCATCTGCAACACACCCATAACCTGAAGGAAAACGCCTACACGGACGGCTTGCCGGAATGGGGTGCGCACCTGGCGGATGAGTTGGAGCGACTGGTCGCACTGCATGATGCGTCAACGATTGCGGCGGTGATTGTCGAGCCGATGGCCGGTTCGACCGGCGTGCTATTCCCGCCCAAAGGCTATTTGCAGCGCCTGCGCGATATCACCAAGAAGCACGGCATCCTGCTGATCTTCGACGAAGTCATCACCGCATTCGGTCGGCTTGGTGGCGCGTTTGCCGCTGACGTGTTCGGCGTCGAACCGGACTTGATTACGTTCGCCAAAGGTGTTACGTCCGGCACGGTGCCGATGGGCGGTGTGCTGGTCTCGGGCGAGATTCATGACGCATTCATGACCGGCGCACCGGGTGCGATCGAGCTGTTCCATGGCTACACCTATTCCGCACACCCTCTCGCCTGTGCCGCGGGGATCGCCACGTTGAAGTTGTACAAAGACGACGCCTTGTTCGAGCGCGCGCGAAAAATGGCGCCCGTGCTCGCGAAGGCGGTTCATTCGTTGAGAGGCGTGAAGCACATCATCGATATCCGCAGCTATGGTCTGGTGGCGGCGATCGAACTCGAATCGCGTCCCGGTGCGGTTGGCGCGCGCGCCTTTGACGCCTTACTCAAGGCGTATGACAAAGGCGTCATGTTGCGTACCGCGGCGGACAATATCGCAATTGCGCCTGCGTTGATCATCGAAGAAAAACAGATCGAGCAGATCGTCTCAGTATTGGGCGAGGTGTTGACGGCGGTTGCGTAGCGCGCAAACGTCGGCATTTCATTTGTCCGTTGCCCTTCCTGCAGGCAATGCAGACCTCGGTGCGGCGGGATGATTGACCGCGCCTTTGATAACCATCAAGTTGGGAAGTCCTCGCCGTGTCTACCATAGACAGTAGAGGCAGGTGGCCCACAGAATATTGCTCGCATCCCTGACGAGCCGTGTGGCATGGCGGCTCTTAGGATGGGTGCGAAAGCCAATTCGAATGCCGTTTTCGCGTGCCCACTTCGTGCGGAGCGTCACATGTTGACTCGCAGGCAAATCGTGCTTGGCACCGTCGCATCGGTGGTGCTGGTCGCAGCACTTTTCGTTGGTCGGCGCTTTGATCGCGATATCAAGATCGCCGCCGCGCGTGCCGCTCATGGCAGCGTGGTGGCGCAGACGCGTTGTGGCGACATTGAATATCAGGAGTCAGGCACTGGCGTACCATTGTTGGTGATTCATGGCAGCGGAGGCGGGCACGATCAGGGCATGGCGTTCGCTGGTGAGTTGGCACGTCACGGCATTCGCGTCATCGCCATTTCGCGCTTCGGCTACCTGCGAACACCGATGCCTGCCGACGCATCACCTGAAGCCCAGGCCGATGCCCATGCCTGCCTGCTTGATGCCCTCGGCATCCGCCGCGCGGCCGTGATCGGCGCGTCGGCGGGCAGCTTGTCGGCGATGCAGTTGGCCATTCGCCATCCGGTTCGAGTATCGGCATTGCTGCTGCTGGTGCCCGTTGCGTACAAGCCGGCCACGGTCGATGATTCCGTCGCGCCGCTTTCACCTTTGGCCGACAAAGCGCTCAATTGGCTGGTCGGATCGGATTTTGTATTCTGGGTCGCATTGCGTATTGCGCGCGATCAAGTCATCAGATCCGTGCTGGCCACGCCACCCGCACAAGTCGCAATTGCGAGCGCGCAGGAGCAAGCCCGAGTGAGTTCGATGCTCGACGGCATCCTGCCAGTGTCGGTTCGCGCGCAGGGATTGCGCCATGAAGCGATCGTCACCAA
>JAYTUX010000405.1:0-4282 GCA_043744315.1 Betaproteobacteria bacterium
TCGATAATTGCCGGCTTGCGTCGGCAAATTTGACGCCATGCGTGCCGCAGCGCCAAGACTGGCTAGAATGTTGAATATCTCGCCCGTCAAGTCCACATCTATCATCGTTACCCCATGAAAATCCTCATTACCGGCGTCGCCGGGTTTATCGGCCACACGCTCGCGATCCGCATGCTCGAACGCGGCGATGAAGTCCTCGGCATCGACAATCTCAACAATTACTACGATGTCACATTGAAGGAGAGGCGCCTGGTGCGCCTGGCCGCGTATCCGCGCTTCCGCTTCATCAAGCTCGATATCGCCGACAAGGAGGGCACCAAAGCCTTGTTCGCGGCGGAGAAATTCGACAAGGTGATGAACCTCGCCGCGCAAGCCGGCGTGCGCTATTCGATCGACAATCCGCAAGCCTATGTGGAAGCCAATCTGGTCGGATTCACCAATATTCTCGAAGGTTCGCGGCACAACGGCGTGCAGCATCTGGTGTACGCATCGTCGAGCTCGGTGTATGGTGCCAATACCAAATTGCCGTTCGCGGAATCGGACTCGGTCGATCACCCGATTTCGCTCTACGCGGCGTCGAAAAAAGCCAACGAATTGATGGCGCATTGCTACGCCGATTTGTTTAAACTACCTTGTACCGGATTGCGTTTTTTCACCGTGTATGGCCCCTGGGGCCGGCCTGATATGGCGCTGTTCAAATTCACCAAAGCGATCATTGCCGGCGAGCCGATACAGGTATTCAATCACGGCAATATGGTGCGCGATTTTACGTATGTGGATGACATCATCGAAGGCGTGGTGCGCGTGATCGACCACAACGCCGCGCCCGATCCCGCCTGGAACAGCGACAAGCCGGATCCCGCGATCAGCTACGCGCCCTACCGCGTCTACAACATCGGCAACAACAATCCCGTCAAGCTGATGCGCTACATCAACGCACTGGAAGATTGCCTCGGCAAGAAAGCCATCATGGAAATGCTGCCGATGCAACCCGGCGATGTGCCGGCCACGCAAGCGGATGTGACGCGGCTGGAACGCGATGTGGGATTCCGGCCGGCAACGCAGGTGGAGGATGGTATTGCGAAATTTGTAAAATGGTATCGGGGGTATTACCAAGTCTAATTGATTAAACTCTAGTGTAGTGCTTCACTCTTGATGCGACTCATAAAAACGATGGATTTTTCGTCGAATCAAGGCCGGGTTTGCCAACTGAGGCACAGCAATAGCACCGCTATTGCGCGCATTTGCAACGCAGAGTCGGCGGAAAAGACGCGTTTTTAAGTCGCATATTGGGTGAAGCACTACACTAGTATTGGTGCGGCGTTCGGGATACTTTTGCTTCAAACGCCACGCCAATGCTGGGGTTTTGCTGTTAATAAACTCACACAACCTCAAACATTTAGTCATACCGGCGAACAACCACAAGGGTTGCGCCAGAATGACGGGATTTGAGACGTACCTGGTGTTTTTGCCCCGTCTCACGTGAGATTGGGCCAACGTTCGAGCGCAAGTAATCAGCCGCCTCGACAAATTTCGAATCGTGTATCTGGGAGCATCAAAAGCATGACACAACAAACTCTCGGCGTCGTCGGACTAGGCTATGTCGGTCTGCCGCTCGCGGTTGAATTCGGCAAATTGTTCGACACCGTCGGCTTCGATTTGTCGGAAGCAAAAGTGGCCGCCTATCGCAATCATTCCGATCCGACCGGCGAAGTCTCAACCGAAGATTTGAAAGCGGCCACCAAACTGATCTGCACCAATGATGTTTCGATGCTGGCCAAAGCCGATGTCATCGTCATCGCGGTGCCGACCCCGGTGGACGACGCGCGTCTGCCGGATTTTGCGCCGCTGTTAAGTGCAAGCCGGGCGATCGGCCCGCATCTGAAAGCAGGTGCCATCGTCGTCTATGAATCCACCGTGTATCCGGGCGCGACCGAGGAAGTCTGCATCCCCGAGCTGGAACGCGCGTCTGGCAAAAAATGGAAGAAAGATTTCTTCGTCGGCTACTCGCCGGAGCGCATCAACCCGGGCGACAAGGAACACACGCTGACCCGCATCATCAAAGTGGTTTCGGGCGACACGCCGGAAACGCTGGAACGCGTGGCCGCCGCCTATGGTGCGGTGGTGAAGGCCGGCGTGCATCGCGTCTCAAGTATTCGTGTTGCCGAAGCGGCGAAGGTGATTGAAAATTCACAGCGCGATTTGAACATCGCCTTCATGAACGAACTCGCGATCATCTTCAACAAGATGGGCCTCGATACCGCCGAAGTGCTGGCGGCCGCCGGTACCAAATGGAACTTCCTCAAGTTTCGTCCCGGCCTGGTGGGTGGACATTGCATCGGCGTGGACCCGTATTACCTCACCTATCAAGCCGAAAAATTCGGCCACCATCCGGAAGTGATTCTCGCCGGACGGCGTATCAACGACAGCATGGGCAAATACGTTGCCGAGCAAACCGTGAAAACCATGATCCGGGCGGGCGGCAAATTGCAGGGCGGCACCGTCAATGTGCTGGGCCTCACCTTCAAGGAAAATTGCCCCGATGTGCGCAACACCAAGGTGGTGGACATTATCAAAGAGCTGAGGGAATACGGCCTCACGGTGCGTGTGCACGACCCCTACGCGTCATCGGCGGAGGCGCAACATGAGTACGGCATCGTTCTGACCGAGTGGGATCGCATGCCCGCTGCCGATGCCGTGGTGCTCGCGGTATCGCACAAGGAGTACCTCGACAAGCCTCTCGCGGCGCTGATGGAAAAAGTGAAGTTGCAGGGTGCCGTGATCGATGTGAAATCGGTGCTGGATGCGGAGGCGGTGCGGGCGGGCGGGCGGCAGATTTGGCGGTTGTGAGTTTCGTGCCGGGGTCACCACATCACTTCGGCGACTGCATTCCCGACACCTGAATTTTCCGCTCCCAGAATTTTTTTCCCTCGGCGGAAAAACTGCGAATCGTCAATGTTCGATCTTTTCCCGGCCCGGTGAAATCGATGGTGCAAAAATTGCGCGGCGCGGTGAATGTGCCAGGTACCACATCGGCGTTTGCCTTGCTCGCACTATCATCCGAGTGCCCGCCCGAGGTCAGCGACGAGCACGTCAATTCGTATAACGGGTAAGTTCCCGCGCGTTCATTTTTTAGCAGCACGGTGAAATGCTGATCGCCCGACAGCAACATCACGCCGTCGATTTTGTGATCGATCAGAAACGTCAGAAATTCCGCGCGCTCATTCGGAAAATTGTTCCAGCCTTCGTAGTAGGTGTTCGCCGTATTGGTCACCTGGCTGCCGACGACGATGATTTTCACCGGCGAGACCGAGGCCAGCAACGCGTTTTTCAGCCAGCGCATTTGCTGCGCACCCAACATGGATTTGTCCTGGGCGACGAGGCGGTCGCTGTCGCGGTAGTAGCGATTGTCGGTCAGGAAAATTTCCGCATCGTTGAAGAGAAAGTTGCCGAACGTACCGGGCGTCTCGGGTAGGCCGTAGCTCGGGTTGGCAAAATAGCGCTTGAACAATTTCAGCGCTTCGCCTTTCAGTGGGTAACTTGAATTACCGTCATTCGGCCCAAATTCGTGATCGTCCCAGATCGCGAAGTGATGGCCGGTGCGCAATAGCTTCTGCACTTCCGGAATGCCGCGGTCACGCTTCCATCTGTACCGCAGCCCGCCTTCGTGATCCCAATCGGCTTCGCGCAGATACAGATAATCGCCGCCCCACAACATCATGTCAGGCTGTTGATTCGCGATGGCATCGTAGATTTTCATCGCCTCCGGCGGGCCGCCGTAGGGCTTGCCGGGGCGATCGTAAGCGGCCTCGTTGGTGTACGCACAGGAGCCGACAGCGAGCTTCCAATCGGGTGCATCGTTGCGCCATTGCCATAGCGCCTGTGTGCGGAAAATCAGCGACTGCGGCACCTTCACTGCCTTGCCATCGAGCTTGACTCGATATCCGTAAGTGCGACCCGGCTCCAGGGTCGATATAGTGAATTGGCCGACGTAGTCTTCGTCGTCGCGCAACGCGAGTGGCGCGGTGCGCAGTATTTTTTTCGGCGCGGTCGTATCCCAGTATTCGATCACTGCGCTGGCCGGGCCGCTCGCCTGCATCCACAATTTCGCGCCGCGCATGTATGACGCGCCCGCCATTGGGCCCGCGCGGAGTTCGGCGGCGTCGATTGCGATTGTAAATGCAAGAAAAAAAATCGCGATAAACGGCGGCAGTAAAAAGGGGAGTTTCATGAGCATGTCGGAGCCGATTTAGGGAAGTCCACAGAATATCATTCCCGAATG
>JAYTUX010000406.1:0-4280 GCA_043744315.1 Betaproteobacteria bacterium
AACGGCAGTCAAGCGCAACTTGATTTCATTCCGGAGCGTTCCACCGATTTCATCCTCGCGGTGTTCGGCGAGGAGTTTGGCCTGCTCGGCAATCTGTTGCTGCTGACGCTGTATCTCATCGTGATTGGCCGTGGCCTGATGATCGCGGTGAATGCGCCGACGACGTTTTCGCGCCTGCTGGCCGGCGCGGTGACGCTGACATTTTTCATGTACGCGTTTGTGAACATCGGCATGGTGACGGGCATCTTACCGGTGGTGGGTGTGCCATTGCCGCTGATCAGTTATGGTGGCACGGCGATATTGTCGATGCTGGTGGGGTTTGGCATCCTGATGTCGATCTCGACGCACAAGAGATTGGTATCGACGTGATCGTCGCGCGCCCAGCGTATCCCAACGTAGATCGTTATTCGGCGAGGGTTTCGGCGGAATTTCTGCCTGAACGCCGCGCCAGTTCTTGGCTTTGCGGGTCAACCTTTCAATCAGCCGCTTGGATTGCGAAGTCAATTGCTGTGCTCGCGATAGCGGTCGGGTTAGCAGGGTGCGGTGCCACGGCAAAAAAAAATGAACCCCGGTCTGCAATCGCCAAACCGGGCGCGTATTACCAGGACGATGGCCCTGGCAATCAGCCACCACCAAACGTTGACCTGATCGCCGACGCTACACCTAAAGCGGAGCCATTGCACCGCGCTGCGAATCGGCCTTACACCGTGTTCGGCAAAACTTACGTACCGAATGTTTCATACGAACCATTCCGTGAGCAGGGTATTGCGACCTGGTATGGACGAAAGTATCACGGCAACATAACCTCCATCGGCGAGACCTACGACATGTATGCGATGACTGCCGCGCATCCGACATTGCCATTGCCATCTTATGTACGCGTCACCAATCCCGCCAACATGAAGTCCGTGGTAGTGCGCTTGAATGATCGCGGGCCGTTTCACACTGATCGCATCATCGATCTCTCCTACACGGCCGCGGTCAAGCTTGATATCGCCCGCAAGGGCAGTGCAATGGTCATTGTCGAGCGGGTGTTTCCCGGCGATGCCGATGTTGCGCGCGCCTCCACCGCGAAAGCGCCTGCCGCGTCGCCCACGCCGGCACAAATTGTAGTGCCCGACATTTCCCAGGATGCGAATAACCTGTATCTGCAACTAGGCGTATTCAGTACATTCGAGAACGCGGAAATATTTCGTGCGCGTGTTGCACGTGAGCTCGATTGGAACCGCGAGCCGATTCAGGTGGTGCGCAAGGATAATCTGTTCCGTGTTCGCATGGGCCCGTACCAATCGCGCGACGAAGCCGACGCCATCGCACAACAAGTGCGGCAGACGCGCGAACTCTCTCCCGTTATTCAAAAACCCTAACCACAGGATCACAATGAAATTTGCCGCACCCTTTACCGCATTGCTTGTTTGCATCGGCCTTATTCACACTGCGTTTGCGCAATCCTCCCAATCCTCCACCACGCTCGCCGACGTACCCGCCCCGCCGATCAACGCGCGCGCCTATGTGTTGTTCGACGCCACCAGCGGCCAAACCCTTGCGCAACAAAGTGCGAGTGACCGATTCGAACCGGCGTCGCTGACCAAGTTGATGACCGCCTACCTGGTGTTTCAGGCGTTGAAAGAAAAAAAACTCACCCTGACGCAGACGGTGCCCGTATCGGATCGCGCCTGGCGCGCCGAAGGTTCGCGCATGTTCATCGATCCGAAGCAGACGCCGGCAGTGGAGCCATTGATTCGCGGCATGATCGTGCAAAGCGGCAACGATGCGTCGATCGCGCTCGCTGAAGCGGTGGCGGGCTCGGAAGAATTGTTCGCGCAACTGATGATGAAGCAGGCTACACGGCTCGGCATGAAGAACACCAAATTCGTCAATGCCACCGGCTTGCCCGATCCGCAGCACTATTCGACCGCGGAAGATTTGGCAGTCCTCGCGAATGCGTTGATCCGCGATTTCCCTGCTGAGTTCGGCTATTACAAGGAACGAGAATTTTCGCACAACAAAATTACGCAGCCAAACCGCAACCGCTTGTTGTGGCTGGATCCAACGGTCGATGGCCTCAAGACCGGACACACCGAAGCGGCGGGCTATTGCCTGATCGCCACTGCCAAACGAGGCGACGCAGACAAATCGCGGCGATTGATTTCGGTCGTGCTCGGAACCACCTCGGACGTCGCCCGCACACAAGAGAGCCAGAAACTGTTGAACTATGGCTATCAATTCTTCGACGCGCAGCGACTTTACAAAAAGAACGAGCCGATCGCCACGCCGGAAATTTTCAAAGGCACGCAGAACACATTGAAACTGGGTTTTGAGCGTGACATTTGGCTCACGCTGCCCAAGGACAAATTTGCGGGACTGAAGGCCACGCTGGTCACGTCGCAGCCACTAATTGCGCCGTATTCACCCGGCCAGAAAGCAGGCGTCATGAAATTGACGCAAAATGATAAATTGATCGCGGACATTCCCGTGGTCGCCCTCGAAAACGTGCCGGTCGCCGGCTTTTTGGGACGTGGCTGGGATGCGATTCGATTGTTGTTGAAATGATTTTCGCCGCTAGCGAAAATCTTCCTGAGCCGCGCGCGGAGAAGGATCTGTTCGAAAAAACATGCAGAAGGAAATCATCATGACTGCCGCAATGTGCCTGCCAACGGTTTACCTCAACGGCGAATTCATGCCAATCGAGAACGCGAAAATTTCTCCACTGGATCGCGGATTTATTTTTGGCGATGGCGTGTACGAGGTGATTCCGTATTACGCCGGCCATGGATTACGCGCCGTGCAGCATTTGCAACGACTGCAACGCAGCCTCGACGAACTGCAAATCGACAACCCGTATCCAATCGCGCGTTGGGAGTCGTTGATCGCGTCGCTGGTGGAGCAGAATGGCGGCGGCAATGTCGGCGTGTATATCCAGGTCACCCGCGGCGTCGCCAAGCGCGATTTTCCGCCGCCGGCGGGAATTTCCCAGACCATTTTCATGATGGCCAACACGCTGGCCACACCCAAGGCGGAAATCTACGAAAACGGAATATACTGCATATCGCTCGATGACAACCGCTGGCTGCGTTGTCAGGTAAAAGCAACCTCATTGTTGGGTGCAGTATTGTTGAAGCATGAAGGTAATCAAGCCGGCGCGGACGACGTCGTGTTGTTTCGCGATGGCTATCTCACCGAGTCTTCGGCCTCGAATATCGCCGCTGTGAAGAATGGTGTAATTCTCTGCCCACCCATGGACAACCTGATCCTCGGTGGCATCACCTACGAATTGATGATCGAGCTCGCGCGCATGAACGCAATGCCGCTGGAGGTGCGACGAGTTCATCGGCGCGAAGTGAAAAAGGCCGACGAGGTATGGATTATGTCTTCAACCAAAGAGGTGGTGCCAATCGTCAAGCTTGACGACAAACCGATTGGCACCGGTCGACCTGGCCCGGTGTTCAAGCAAATGCAAAAACACTTTGACGAATATAAACGAAACCTTTCTGCCGCACCCACGCTGCGGGCGGCTGAATAGACGGCCCCATTCAATGAGCGGAGAGCCCAAAGAAAATGTGCAAGGAGGTGCACGCGCGGCAGGACTATCGGTCGGCGACGGCAGTGAGACGCTGCTGAAATTTCCGACTGCGTTTCCGATCAAGGCAATGGGCCGTCGCGAGGAAGGTTTCGCGCAAACTGTGCTGGAAATCATTCTGGAACATGCGCCGGATTTCAATGCGGAATCGCTTGCAATGCGCCCGTCAAAAAATGGCAACTTTCTCTCCGTGACCGCGACCATCAACGCAACGTCGAAGGCACAACTGGATGATATCTATCACGCGTTGACCGCGCACCCGGCCGTGCTGATGGCGTTTTAGGCGGTACCGCCGGTATGGCACATTGTGCGCCAGGCTCCACTCATTAATCGCCTCGGGCGAGTCCCGTTTGAGCCTATCTGGCGCGCCATGCAGACGGCAAACAAGTCGCGCGTGGCCGACACGCGCGACGAGATCTGGCTGCTCGAACATCCACCGATTTTCACGTTGGGCCTCGCCGGCAAACGCGAACATGTGCTCGCGCCCGGCGACATTCCAGTCATAAAAATAGATCGTGGCGGCCAAGTCACGTATCATGGGCCGGGACAGTTGGTGGTTTATCTGTTGATCGGACTTGGCGAACTCGGCTACGGCGTCAAGGAACTCGTGAAGAAGATTGAACAAGCGGTGATCGAATTGCTCGGCGAATATGCGATCGACAGCCATCGTTTGCCCGGCATGCCGGGCGTGTATGTCAGG
>JAYTUX010000407.1:0-4239 GCA_043744315.1 Betaproteobacteria bacterium
GGCGTTGTCGATGGCGATCGGCTTCGCGGCGATGCAGTACGTCGGGCGCCAGCACATCAAGGAATGTGCGCGGGTGGCGGAGATGGTGCGGGCGTTGAAATGAAGAAGCCGAGCAAGCGCAGATTCGCATCGGTCTGGGATGCGATTGAGGACACGCCGGAACAAGCCGAGTCTATGAAGCTGCGTGCGCGGCTGATGATGGCGCTGCAAAACCGCATCAACCTAGCGCGTGCGTCAGAGGAGAAGACCGCCAGGACTCTGGGCGTCACGCGGCCACGCCTCTCTGACGTCATGCGCGGACGTATCGCTCTGTTCTCAGTCGAATCGTTGCTCGACATGCTGACGCGCCTTGGCATGCGCGTCGAGGTCAAGGTCAGGGAAATGGCTTGACCGCTTCGACGTAGAACCAGCGCCCTTGTTCTCGAACAAACCGGCTGGTCTCGTGCATGCGCTGCGCACGGCCACCGATTTTGTAGCGCGCGACGAACTCGACTAGCGCACTGTCTGGCCCGGTGACCTCAAAGCGCTTGACGTCGAGCCCGATCCATCTGGTTACGGTGTCGGTGGCGAGATCGAGCGAAGCAGGCCGTGTACCCGAATGCCAGGTCGCCAGCAGATAGGCGTCATCACGCCGGGTGTACGCGACATAGCGCGAACGCATCAGAGCTTCGGCGGTCGGCGCCGGCGAACGGCCCGAAAGACTGACACCGCAACATGCGTCGAACGCAATGCCAGAGCCACAAGGACATCCGGAATCTGTGGAAGGTGGGCGACGCATAAAATGATACAGGCGGAGAACGGCTGTAGACGAATAATACGTCAAGAAGCGCTCCCACCAACGGTTTCACGCCAATTACAATGCGCGCTCAGGCGATTTCGGCGGCACTCACCACATGCGCGAAGTCGACATGCAGCGCGTCGAAATGCGCCGTGCCACATTGAATCTTGGCCCATTCCGACCCGCGTAGTTTGAGCTGGTCCTTGGTGCTCTTGGTTTCGCGCACCAGATAAATCCGCTGGTCGTTTTCCTTGACGATGGCCCAATCCGGGTTGTAGCTGCCGATCGGCGTTTCAACCTGAAACCAGGAAGGCAGCTTGATAAACAACTTGATGTCCTGGCGCGAACTCATATCCTCGGCGAATTTGCGCTCGACCTCTGATTCCCACGGCACCATGTCGTAGATCGAGTTTTCAACCGGGATCATGCCGGTGAGGTAGCCGGTGATTTCTTTCTCCTCGAACAGCAGCATCTCGTATTCCTGCCCGTTGATGCGCTCGTACTTGATGCCGGCAATCATCAGTTCGCGCAAGACTGTCTCGATGGCATACAGCGCCTGATCGAGAAACTGTTGTGGGTTGTGCTTCACCTCACCAAGCCGGTCGGATTCGATCAGAATTTGCGCCAGTGTCGAGCGTGTCAACTCCGTCTTGCCTTGCAGATAGCCGAGTAGATCGGGAATCTTGTGCGATGCATACTCGGCCGGCGCCTGATTGACCGTCAGCAGCGATGTTGTCAATCCCTCGCCAGTCATCAGCACGCTGGCCTTTTGCACGGCGATCCTGGCTGGCTCGATTTTGGCCGAATTGCGCAGACGCTCGGACGCGTCGTGAATCAGCTTGGCAGTTTCAAACTCGACCGCGTAGCGTGTCTTGTGTTTGATGCGGTCCCACAGCGCCTTGAAATGCTCGTTGAGCTTCCAGCCCGGCCTGAGTCTGGCGGTACGCTGCTCTTTCTTGTTGGCGATGCGGTTCTCGAAATTGACGCCGCACTCCTCCTCGATTTCGGTCTGCAGCTTGCGCGCGAACTCCTCATAGCTCTCGTTGGCAATCACGGTCAGGCGGTTAATGTTCGGATCGAAGCAGCGCTCACCCGTTTCCAGCACCGGCAGACGCATTCCGCGTCCGATTTCCTGCCGCTTCCTGATTTCCGATTTGGTCTCGTTGAGAGTGCAAATCTGAAACACGTTCGGGTTGTCCCAACCCTCGCGCAAGGCCGAATGGCTGAAGATGAACCGCAATGGTTCATCGAAAGACAGCAGGCGCTCCTTATCGCGCATGATGAGCTCGTAGGCTTCGTCATCTGCCGCCGTATCGCCCCGTGTGTCTTTGACCACGCCCTTAGCCTGGGCGAAATAGCCGTTGTGGACCTTATCCACCGGCAGCGGTTCAAGCTCGCGATATTTTGGCAATGCGGCGATCTCGCGATACGCCTCGATGAACCAGAGCCGAATCTTGCCTTCCGCATCAGCATAGTTGGCAACCCGGTCGATGAAAAACAGCGACAACACCTTCAGCCGCCCGCCTTCGGGGAGCGACTTCCTGATGCGCAATTCCTTCTCGAAATGCTCCTTCACCGTTTCGCGAATCTGCACCCGCATCACCTCTTCGGTGCGGCCACCGCGGGTTTGCCCCGCAGTCAATGCGATGCCGTTGGTAAAGCTGATGCGTTGCTCACCGACATTGATCTCGTCGACGATGAACCCGCGATAGGTCGCGCGTTCTCCGGATGCGTCGAACAGATCGACGCCACCTGCGCTCACCGAAATGGTCTTGCGCTGCACGCCACCGCGTACGGCCACATCGATCGCCAGCTTCGCGGTGATTTTCTTCGCCGTCGCCGTGATCGACTGCACCTGGATAAAGGGCTGGTTGAAATCGGGATCATCCAGCACCGAATCGACCTCGATGCGCTTGACCAGTTTCAGGTCGTAGGCGCGCACCGGATTCAACTCATACAGCAGGTTGTATTGATCGCGATGCGTGGCCGAATAGCGCAAAGTACAAAGCGGATTAAGGCTCGCAATCGCCGTTTTCGCCTGCGCACTCTCCATGTTCTGCGGTTCGTCCATCACCACGATGGGGCACGCCGACTGGATAAATTCAATCGGCTTACGCCCCGACATGAGGTCGTTCTCTTTGTGGATAACGTTGTTCGCCTGCTTGTTGAAAGCGTCGATGTTCAGCACCAGAATTTGCAGCGTGTTGGCCGTCGCGAACTGACGCAGTTTGGAAACCTGGCGTGAGTCGTACACCCAGCAGTCCGACGGGACATTGCCGTACAGACCCTGAAAATGCTCTTGCGTCAGCCTGAGGCTTGCCATTACCCCTTCACGAATCGCCACGCTCGGGACCACAATGATGAACTTGCAAAAGCCGTAGCGAGCGTGCAGTTCGTGGATGGTGCGCAGGTAAACGTAGGTCTTGCCAGTGCCGGTCTCCATCTCGGTGGAGAAATGCATGCCCGCCAGGGTCTCGCTTTCCGGCAGACCGTTGCGCTTTTGCACCTTTCGCACATTGGATAGCAGAGCTGCCTCGCTTAACGTCAGGCGGTTGCCGATCCCCAATTCCGTGAACAGTCCACCCACATCGAACGCGGAATCGAAGCGGGTCTCAAATAGGCCGGCAGCCAATGGCTGGCCTTCAAATACATCCAGCGTTGCGCTGATGGCATCCAGTTGATAGGTTTGACTGCTGTCGAACTGGATTTTCATGCGACTCGCCGATGGCTAAACCGTGTGGAAAAGCACACCTAGCGATTTGGCCTCAAGTACCACGTTGGTTTTCAGAGCATCATCCGCCCCAAAAGCGGTATCGAGGCAGAGCAAGCGCTTGGGTTTGTGTCCTAACAAAGCACGCAATGCCTCGTGCGTGACAGTCTTTTCGAGACAAATCAAGAGATCTCCTGAGGAGACCGACCATACGCAAACATCCGCCACATCAATTTTTTCCACTTTCGCAGAAAGCGGTAGTCCGCTTTTAACGATCAGTTCATACAGAATGTCTTGCTGGTCCCGCTCCTGATCGACATTCGCAGCATGGAGCTTGAGTTGCTCCTTTAACGGCGCTGCTTCACTCGGCGCTTTTTCCGAATGCCAGATTCTGAAATTGCTGGCCGAAAGCCGAAACGCCCGGAATCCTTCTCTAGTGGAATTGACGGCCTTGCGCACTCTCTCTCGTGTGATGCATGAAATGGTGGGAAATTCCGGGATCAATGTCTTTTCAGGTAGCTGTACCGCGATAAATTTCCGATCGCCATCATCCAGTCGATTCAATTCGAGAACCGCCTGGCCCGTCGTGCCCGACCCCGCAAAAAAATCAAGGCACAACATATCTTTTTCGTCGCAAAGCTTGATCAGAGTCTTAACCAGATCAACGGGCTTGGGAGACTGGAAAATTCTTCCTGGAACCAGCTTGTCGAACGCAGCCTGCCCCTTTTCTGTAATGAATTCCTTGCCGTCC
>JAYTUX010000408.1:0-4237 GCA_043744315.1 Betaproteobacteria bacterium
AAGCAACGCGGCAGAAATTTTTGCGATGCCGAATGTAGATGGTGGATTGATCGGCGGCGCAGCACTGGTGGCGGAAGATTTTTTGGGAATTTGGCAGGCGCTTTAGGGCAATTTGCGCCAATTTGAGGCTCGTAAAGCCTGGGAGCGGCACAGTGTGGCGACTCCATTCCCGGTTGATGGTTGAATAGTTTAAGGAAAATGCAATGTTGGCAAATCTGGTGTTGATTGTTCATGTAATCGTCGCGTTGTCGATCGTGGTGCTGGTGTTGCTGCAACACGGCAAGGGCGCGGATATGGGTGCTGCGTTTGGGAGTGGCTCGGCGGGCAGTTTATTTGGCGCGTCGGGTGCTGCGAATTTTCTGTCGCGCTCGACGGGAGTGTGTGCAGCGGTGTTTTTTGCAACTTGCTTGGCGCTGACTTATTTTCATGCGCCCAAAGCGGCCACCGGCGTGATGAGCGGAGGTGTGATGCAAGGTGCCGAGCAGAACACGACCGCGAAAACCGATGGAGCCAAGACCGAAGGCGGAGCAAGCAGCATTCCCGCGCCAGGCGCGACCCCCGCCCCGGCCGCGCCGGCACCGTCAAGCGCACCTGCACAGGGAGAATCGAAGTCGCAGCAGATTCCGAAATAAATCCGAAATAAATCCGATGTAAATCCGCAGTAAAATTCTTCGTTGTTCGAGTTGTTGATTCAAATGCCGTCGTGGTGGAATTGGTAGACACGCTGTCTTGAGGGGGCAGTGCGGAAACGCGTAAGAGTTCGAGTCTCTTCGACGGCACCAGAAAAAAATTGAAATAGGCTTCTAGACACTGTTTGCCGCAGGTCAAACGGGCACTCAACAATACGGGATGAAATGCAGAATCGCGTCCCGATGGCGCGATGACCGAGAATGCTTGAAAACTATTTTCCCATCCTGATTTTCATCGCCGTTGGTGTCGCCGTCGGCGTTGGCCCATTGGTTGCGAGCAAGGTATTGACCATCCTGCTTGGCGACGACAATCCCAACGCGCAAAAACTCTCGCCCTACGAGTGCGGATTCGAAGCTTTCGAAGATGCGCGCATGAAATTCGATGTGCGCTATTACCTGATCGCGATTCTGTTCATTTTGTTTGATTTGGAAATTGCATTCTTCTTCCCCTGGGCCATTGTCTTACAGGAAATCGGCTGGTTCGGTTTCTGGGCGATGATGGTGTTCCTAGGCATCCTCGTTGCGGGCTTTATCTACGAGTGGCAAAAAGGGGCGCTCGATTGGGAATGAACAAAGGAGCACGTCATGCCTGAAGGCGGATCAATAACGCCCTATGGTGCGCAAGGGTTTGTCACGACCCAGGTCGACACCTTGCTCAATTGGGCGCGTACGGGATCGTTGTGGCCGGTGACCTTCGGCCTTGCGTGTTGCGCGGTCGAGATGATGCACGCCGGTGCGTCGCGTTACGATCTCGACCGATTCGGCATCGTCTTTCGCCCCAGTCCGCGCCAATCCGACGTGATGATCGTCGCCGGCACGCTCTGCAACAAAATGGCCCCTGCACTGCGCAAGGTTTACGACCAGATGGCCGAGCCGCGCTGGGTAATTTCAATGGGTTCGTGCGCAAATGGCGGCGGCTATTATCACTATTCGTACTCCGTGGTGCGGGGCTGCGACCGCATCGTGCCGGTCGATATTTACGTGCCCGGCTGCCCGCCGACGGCTGAAGCGCTGCTCTATGGCCTGATTCAATTGCAAAACAAAATCAAACGTACCAATACGATCGCCCGCTGAATTTCATTCATGTCGAACAAACTCGAACAGCTTCGCACCAGTCTCATGGTGGTTTTCGGTGATGCGATTGCCTCGCTCGTCGAAGACAAGGGGCAACTCACTATCGAAATCGACGCGTCGAAGTTGACGGCGGCCATGACTGCGCTGCGCGACGATCCGGTGTTCGCGTTCAGCCAACTGATCGATGTCTGTGGGGTGGATTACGCCGAGTACGGCGGCGCGTGGGACAAATCGCGTTACGCCGTGGTCTATCACTTGCTGTCGATTTCCCACAACTGGCGGCTGCGCGTACGGGCGTTCTGCGCGGATGACGAGTTTCCGATGGTCGACTCGATGAATGCGATCTGGTCGTCGGCCAATTGGTACGAGCGCGAGGCCTTCGACCTGTACGGCATCGTTTTCAACGGCCATAACGATTTGCGCCGCATCCTGACCGATTACGGATTCGTCGGTCATCCATTCCGCAAAGATTTTCCGATTTCCGGCAACGTGGAAATGCGCTACGACCCCGAGCAGAAACGCGTGGTCTATCAGCCCGTGACGATCGAGCCGCGCGAAATTGTGCCGCGCGTGATCCGCGAAGAAAACTATGCAGGGCGCAAGTAGGCCATGAACGAGATCAAGAATTACACCATGAACTTTGGCCCGCAGCATCCTGCCGCGCATGGTGTATTGCGCCTCGTGCTGGAGCTTGACGGCGAAGTTGTGCAGCGCGCCGATCCGCACATCGGCCTCTTGCACCGCGCGACGGAAAAACTGGCCGAGACGCGCACCTTCATCCAAAGCGTGCCGTACATGGATCGCCTCGATTACGTCTCGATGATGGTTAACGAGCATGCCTATGTGATGGCGATCGAAAAATTGATGGATGTGCAAGTTCCGCTGCGCGCGCAATACATCCGCGTGATGTTTGACGAGATCACCCGCATCCTGAATCACCTGTTGTGGATTGGTGCGCACGCGTTGGATGTCGGCGCGATGACGGTATTTCTTTACGCGTTCCGCGAGCGTGAGGATTTGATGGATATTTATGAGGCGGTGTCGGGTGCGCGGTTGCACGCTTCCTACTATCGCCCCGGTGGCGTGTATCGCGATCTGCCGGATCGCATGCCGAAATATGAAGCCATGCAAGATCACAACGCGGCCGCAATAAAGCAAATGAACGACAACCGGCAGGGGTCGCTGCTCGATTTCATCGAAGACTTCACCAACCGTTTCCCCGGCTACGTGGACGATTACGAAACGCTGCTCACCGACAATCGCATCTGGAAACAGCGGCTGGTGAATATCGGTGTGGTATCTCCCGAGCGCGCTTTGAGCCTCGGCTTTACTGGGCCAATGTTGCGCGGCTCAGGCATCGCATGGGATTTGCGCAAAAAGCAACCCTACGAAGTTTATGACCGGCTCGACTTCGACATTCCGATTGGCACCAATGGCGATTGCTACGACCGTTATCTGGTGCGTGTGCAGGAGTTCCGCGAGTCGAACAAAATCATCAAGCAGTGCGTCGATTGGCTGCGCAAGAATCCCGGCTCGGTAATCAGCGACGACCACAAAGTGGCGCCACCTTCGCGCGAAAACATGAAGGCCAATATGGAAGAGCTGATCCATCATTTCAAGCTCTTCACTGAAGGCTTCCATGTGCCGCCGGGCGAGACCTATGCTGCGGTCGAACATCCGAAAGGCGAATTCGGTATTTACCTGATGTCGGATGGAGCCAACAAACCCTATCGCCTCAAAATTCGCGCGCCCGGTTTTGCGCACCTCGCGGCGCTAGATGAAATGTCGCGCGGCCATATGATCGCCGACGTGGTGACGATCATCGGCACGCAGGATATTGTGTTTGGTGAAATCGACAGATGAGCGCCGCCAAAATGTTATCCGACGATTCGAAGCGAAAGATCGATCGCGAATTGATCAAGTTCCCGGCTGACCAAAGACAGTCGGCGGTGATGGCGGCACTCGCCATCGCACAAGACGAGCACGGCTGGTTGCCTAACGCATTGATGGATGAAGTCGCCGCGTATCTCGGCATGCCGTCAATCGCGGTATATGAAGTCGCGACGTTCTATAACATGTACAACCTGAAGCCGATGGGCAAGACCAAAATCACGGTCTGCACCAATTTGCCGTGCGCGTTATCGGGCGGCGTCGATGCCGCCGAATACCTGAAGAAAAAACTCGGTGTCGATTGGAAAGAAATTACCGCTGACGGCAATTTCAGCCTGGTCGAGGGCGAATGCATGGGTGCCTGCGGTGACGCACCGGTGCTGACGGTTAACAACAAACGCATGTGCAGCTTCATGTCGAACGACAAACTCGATCAACTGATTGAGGAATTGAAACAATGAAGATGCTGGATTACGGCCCCGACGCCATCATCATGCCTGGTTTGACTGGCGACAATTGGCGACTCAAAGATTACGAGTCGCGCGCAGGCTATGAAGCGCTGAAGAAGATATTGAAGAACGGCA
>JAYTUX010000409.1:0-4232 GCA_043744315.1 Betaproteobacteria bacterium
AGAAACCAACGGTCGTGGGAGATCACCATCACCGTGCCGGCGAATTCCTGCAACGCGTCTTCGAGCGCGCGCAAGGTTTCCACATCTAGGTCATTGGACGGTTCATCGAGCATCAATACGTTGCCGCCTTTGAGCAGCGTGATGGCGAGGTGCAATCGACCACGTTCACCGCCGGATAGCTTGCCGACCAATTTCTGCTGGTCACCACCCTTAAAGTTGAAGCGCCCGATGTAGGCGCGTGACTGCATCTCAAATTTACCAACTTGCAAAATATCGGAGCCGCCGGATACGGCCTCCCAGACATTCTTGTCGCCCTCCAACGCATCCCGCGACTGGTCGACAAACGCGAGATTGACCGTTGGCCCGACCTTGATCTCGCCCGAGTCCGGCGTCTCTAACCCGCGAATCAGCTTGAACAGCGTTGACTTACCCGCGCCGTTGGGACCGATCACGCCGACAATCGCGCCCGGCGGAATTTTCATCGTTAAGTTGTCGATCAGCACCCGATCGCCAAACGACTTGGTGACATTGGTGAATTCAATCACCTCATTGCCGAGGCGCTCGGCGACGGGAATAAAGATCTCACTGGTCTCGTTGCGGCGCTGATATTCAAAACTCGACAATTCCTCAAAGCGCGTCATGCGCGCCTTCGACTTTGCCTGACGGCCCTTTGGATTCTGGCGCACCCACTCAAGCTCTTTCTTCAGGTTTCGCTGACGGGCAGATTCGGACGACTCCTCCTTTTGCAAGCGGTCGGTCTTTTGCTCCAGCCAGCTCGAGTAGTTGCCTTTCCACGGAATGCCCGACCCACGGTCAAGTTCGAGAATCCATTCGGCAGCGTTATCCAGGAAGTAACGATCGTGCGTGACAGCGACGACGGTGCCGGAGAATCGGGCGAGGAATTGTTCGAGCCAATCGACACTTTCGGCGTCAAGGTGGTTGGTTGGTTCGTCGAGCAACAGCATGTCTGGCTTGGAGAGCAGCAATTGGCACAACGCCACGCGGCGCTTTTCACCCCCGGACAAATTACCGACCACGGCGTCCCAAGGTGGAATACGCAACGCATCCGCGGCAATTTCCATTTGGGCTTCGGTGGAATCGCCGTCACCCGCAGCGATGATCGCCTCCAGCTTGGCCTGCTCTTCGGCAAGCGCATCGAAATCCGCGCCGTCTTCCGCGTACGCGGCATACACTTCGTCGAGGCGCTTTTTTGCTGCCAGCACGCCGCCCAGTCCAGCTTCTACCGCCTCACGTACAGTCAATGTGGCGTCCATGAGCGGCTCTTGCATTAGATAGCCGATTTTGATACCGGGCATCGGCACGGCTTCGCCCTCGATCTCCTTGTCAACACCGGCCATGATTTTCAGCAGAGTTGATTTGCCCGCGCCGTTCAACCCGAGCACGCCGATTTTGGCGCCCGGAAAGAAGGACAGCGAAATATCTTTGAGAATCTGTCGTTTCGGCGGAACGATCTTGCCAACGCGATTCATCGTGTAAACGTACTGTGCCATTTGCCGCTTTCAATCAATTATTTCAGTGAGGCGCTATTTTGCCAGTCCCAACCCCACTGCGCCGGAGCTGAAATTGCAATCTTTTACAATTGTGAGCCAACGACGAGAACAAAAACTCTATGGCTGGCGCGCTGTTCCAAGGTATTTGGTCTGGAAACGCCCGCTTTTCGCGGTGCCCGCCTCCAAGTGCTTTTTTGACAATTCCTCGTTAATATTTCAAACAGCATGAAACAAACCGACAAACCCCCAGCGCCTCCGCGCACGCCACCGACGCTGACTGAACAGATCGCGGCGCTCGAAATCGAATGCAAATACCGCGCCGTCAAAGTGCGCCAGGCCGCGCGTATGCGCGACGTGCTACAACTCGGCGTGCTAGATATTCGCGGCGAAGTGGTGTCACGCCAGAACGAAATCCGCAGCCTCAAGCAGCTTGAAATCGCCTGCGAGAACCGCCTGCGCGAATTGATGGCATCGCACATGTTGGAGTTGCGGGGCATGCGGGATATGCAGTTGCTGAGCCAGATGCGAAGTCATTTTCAGCATCGTGAATGGGCGCATTTGAAAGGGACGCATCCAATGATGTTTCGCGAAGCCGATAGCGAAGCCGAGCGCATCGAGCGCCGCCTAGAGCGCGAGACCGAGCAACAGGGACGACACCAACGCGGCAAATAGTGCTGAGAACGTATGTGCGGCGCGTTCAGGGCTCCAGCAAGAACGCCCTGACCGGTCCGATCGTCCCTTCACTCTGGAACATCGGCGCGTGTCCGGTGTGGGCGAATGTCATCCCTGCCACATTGGGCTTGGCACACATCTGGTCGAACGTCGTTTTTAGCAATAAATCTGAGTCAGCACCGCGCGTGACTAATACCGGGCAACTGATGGCATTCCAGTACATGGACAGATCCACGTCGCGGATTGGCTGCGCTTTGAACGCATCGCCGATCGCCGGATCGTAACGAAACTGCCACATGCCTGACTGGGTTTTTTTGACCAGCGGCAGCGTGAGTGCATGCCATTGATGATCGGTCAACGGCCCAAACGGACTCACCAGCCGCACCGCCTGCACCACTTCGTCGAGCGTGCGAAATAGCGGGCTCACACCGACATACATCGCGATGCGTTGCTGCGCCGAAGCCGGAATCACAAACCCCATATCGTTGACCACCAGACGCGTGATTGGCGAATGCGGTTGTGCGGCCAAGAGCATGCCGATAATGCCGCCCATCGACGTCCCGACCCAATGCACCGACTTAGCGCCGGTTCTTGCAATCACCCGCACCATATCCGAGGCGTACTGCGGAAAGTTGTAATCGCCGCTGTTGCGCAGCCAGTCAGATTCGCCGCGTCCGACCACATCAGGGCACACCACGCGGTAGCGATCGGCCATCGCTTCGGCGAGCACATCAAAATCGCGACCACAGCGGGTCAAGCCGTGTACACAGATCAGTACATTGGCATTGTGCGGGTCGCCCCACTCGGTAACATGTACGCGATGCCCGCCACCTGGTGCCTGACACTGCACAAAATAGTTACGCAATGCGCGTCTCCCCGTTGTGTATTCCTCCGCCGACTCCAGCCACGCGTTCAGCGGCTTTGAGCGTATTGCCAAGCAGCATCGTGATAGTCATCGGTCCCACGCCTCCCGGTACTGGGGTGATGGCCGCTGCAACGTCGCACGCCTCGGCAAAATCGACGTCCCCACACAACTTGCCGTCGGATAAACGGTTGATGCCGACATCAATGACCACCGCACCCGGCTTTATCCAACCACCTTTGACAAAATTGGCGCGCCCGACCGCGGCAACGAGAATATCGGCGCTGCGACAGAATGCCGGCAAATCCACCGTCTTGGAGTGGCAGATCGTTACGGTTGCGCCAGCTTTGAGCAGCATCAACGCCTGCGGCTTGCCGACGATGTTGGAGCGGCCGACAACAACGGCGTGCTTGCCTTCGATGGCAACGCCTTCGTATTCGAGCATTTTCATCACGCCGTACGGTGTGCAAGGCGGGTAACGGCTCTCATCGATGACCAGCGCACCCATGTTGGCGATGTGAAAGCCGTCAACATCTTTTTCCGGCGAAATGGCTTCGATGACCGCGCGATCGTCGATGCCTTTCGGCAGGGGCAACTGCACCAGAATACCGTGGATCGCCGAGTTTACATTGAGGCGTTCCACGAATTCGGTGAGTGCCGACTGTGTGGTGGTTGCCGCGAGCGGATGTACTTCAGAATGCATACCGATCAATTCACACGCTCGCGCTTTGTTTCGTACATAGACTTGCGACGCGGCATCATCGCCGACGATGACCACCGCGAGGCCCGGCCGGACACCACTTGCCACGAGGCGGTCGACGCGCAACTTGTATTCGGCACGGAAAAAATCCGCAATGCGTTTGCCGTCAATAATTCGTGTCGTCATGGATTGATTAAGATTTCGTGAATCGGGGTGATGAGAAGATTGATCGGTTGATCACAGGCGCCAACGGGGACATGCTCGACAAGTTGGCATTCAAATGCGATCGAACCGATGAGATTCGCCGCCTTGTCCGTTGATCGCCCGGCCAACAGGCGGTCATAGTAACCTTTCCCGTAGCCGAGTCGGTTGCCCTCGCTGTCAAACGCCACGCCCGGAACCAGCGTGAACGCAACGTCGCCAAGTGGCACGGTTGGACAGTCGGCTGCGGGCTCGGCGATACCCCATACCCCGGCCACCAACTCAG
>JAYTUX010000410.1:0-15174 GCA_043744315.1 Betaproteobacteria bacterium
GCTGCAAGAGAATGCACGCAACGGGACTACGTCCGCATCCACGGTCTGTTTTCCCCCGCTCTCAGCGGACAATCCATGGCTATTGCGAATTCCCGATTACAGGCGTACAAAAATCGATGCCCGTCGTTTTCACAATTTTCTCAAGGGAGAAACTATGAAAGCAAACGCAACTCGCCGCCACTTTATGCTTGCTTCCGCCGCCATTTTTGCGCAGTTCGGCGTCCCCCGATTTTTGTCGGCCGACCCCCTTAAAGCGGGTTCGCCGCCTACCGTTGACAGCCTTAGTGAATACGCAAGTCGAATATGTCAAGCGCAATGGACTCGGCTGCGATATTCCAGAAGCGAATGCCAAGGCGCAAGGCAAATTCGTAGCCGATGAGCATCTGGATGAACACGGTACCGTGTTCAATCTCAAAGACCGCGGCTTGGTCGTCATTTCTTCATGCGGCCACGCGGGAATTGTGAACACGGTACTCCAGGCGATGGAGGCCTCCGGCGTGTCGAAAGTTCCTGCGGTGCTAGGTGGCTTTCATCTCTTTCCTGCACCGGACGACTATGTTGTGCGTACCGTCAACGAGCTAAAAAAATTAAATCCGGACGTGGTCATTCCACTACATTGTTCCGGGCCGGGAATGGTCGCCGCGCTACGTGAATTGCTGGCCGATCGCCTCGTCACCTCAACTACCGGCACCGAATTCCAATTTGGCGCTTGATGCGCCACTCACGTAGTGTTGCCCGCATGGTTTGCGGGCTCTGTGTGGTGCTGTGCTTGGGGTTTGCCGGTAACTCGCGTGCCGAAGCGGCGCGTACCGACGATAAACCGCGCCGCGCGGATGCCGCGCGCATGATGAACGAATTAATGTCGGGCAAGGCGCAGATCGGCGGCCCGTTCGTGCTAACGGATCAGCACGGCAAGAGGCGCGGGCTTGCCGATTTTCGCGGGAAGATTGTGTTGCTATATTTTGGCTACACATTTTGCCCCGAGGTCTGCCCCACCGATCTTGCGCAGATCGCCGACCTGATCAAGGTGCTCGGCAAGGAAGGCGACGACATTCAACCCGTGTTCGTTACCCTCGATCCGCGACGCGACACGCAGAAACTGTTGCGCGAATATGTTGCGTCATTTCACCCGCGCTTCGTAGCGCTCACTGGCAGTGAGGCCGAGGTACGGCGTGTGGCGACGGCATACAGAGTTTTTTTTCGAGAAATCCTGGCTGCCAAATTCCCGAACTTATTTCATCGACCACGCAGCATTTATTTTCTTGATAGGCCGCGACGGAAAATGCGTCGCGTTTTTTCCACCTGGAACTACTACCGAGAGGATGGCAGTGATGTTGCGGGATGTTTTGGCACCGCGGCACCAAGGTGCCAAGTGAGCGATTCTGCTAGCGCAAATCCGCCACCAACGCAATTCGCGTCTCATTGTTCACCTGCACCGACGCCGAATAGTGCGCATGATCGACCCCCATCGACAACGACACGCCATACTTCAACGCCGCCGCCATCTCCTCACTTAAGGGAAAGCGCACGAAATGCACCGAGGATGTTTTCACGTCGTTCTCGCGCTCAAGGTCTTCGTCCGCAATGGCATAGACTTTCTTGCAGCCCTCGACCTGCACCCAGGTTTTGTCCTCAATGCCCTTAAGTTGCGTGAGGGCCACGCGGCGTTCGGCTTCGTCGGCGTATTCGATCAACATCGTTGCCTTGAATTCGCGACCAGTGGGAATGAGCGGGAGATAGGCGTCCAGTTCATCCTGAATGCCGGCTTCCTCGAACGTTTTTTCGATACGCAGCATTTCCTGAATCTGGTAGCGCACCGTCAATTCGTCTTCAAACAATAACGTTACGTGCTCGCCGATATGCACGGTGCGCAGCCGCTTGTGCGCCATCGCTTTGGCGCGGAAGTCGGGGCGCGCCTTGGCGTAGGCTTCTAGGCTCATCAGGCTTTCTCGGGTGATACGTTGTGTGGTCATGGTCATTTTCTTACTCGGGTAGTCCGTAGGCTTTACGGATAAGGGTGATTGGGTGCGCGAGTTTTGCGTTGCGCGGTGACGAATCCTTTTTCAATTGCGCGATGCCTTGCTCGATGTGGTGCCCAGCAAGTTGGCAATCCGAACTGATGTAGTCGGGTTCAGCTTCCGCCATTTGCCGAAATACCGGCTTGCCGATTTTCATCGCGGTCTCGTGGAATTCTTCTTTCACGCCCCAGGTACCGGCGTGGCCTGAGCAGCGCTCGACCATGGTGACTTTGGTTTCCGGCACCAGTTCCAGCATTTCGCGAGTCTTCTGGCCGACATTTTGCACGCGGGAGTGGCAGGGTATGTGGTACGAAACCTTGCCCAAGGATGCTTTGAAGTCGGTCTTCAGCAGCCCGTCTTTTTGACGCGCGATCAGATATTCAAACGGATCCATCATCGCCGCCTTCACCGCTTGCACGTCGGCATCATTAGGAAACAGCAGCGGTAACTCCTGCTTGAACATCAACGTGCAGCTCGGAATTGGCGTCAATATTACGTAGCCCTCACGCGCGAGTTTCGCGAGGGGGGGAATGTTTTTTTCCTTTAATTGCGCCACTGATTCAAGATCGCCCAGCTCCAGTTTCGGCATACCGCAGCAGGCTTCCTTTTCGACGATCACATGCGGCACTTTGTTGTGCGCGAGGATTTTGATCAAGTCATGGCCGATACCGGGCTCGTTGTAATTCACGTAGCAGGTCGAGAATATCGCGACCTTGCCTTTGGTGCGCTGGCCATCTTGGATCGGCAGCACATCACTTTCGGTGGCATTGGGGCGGAATTTTTTTGGCGCGAATTCGGGTAGCCACGCGTCCTTGTGAACGCCGATGGTGCTTTGCATCACGTTTCGTATCGCAGGCATTTTCGCGGTGGCATTGACGAATTGCACGACGACCGGAATCGTCGCCAGTTTGCCGTTACGGTCGGTCGCGGAAAGATTGGTGTCACGGAAGTGGTGTGCGCTGCCTTGCTTGAATTGAATCGCTTTCGCTCGCAGCATCAGGTGCGGAAAATCGACATTCCATGGGTGCGGCGGCACGTACGGGCACTTGGTCATGTAGCAGACGTCGCACAAGTAGCACTGGTCAACGACCTTCCAGTACATCTTCTTGTCGACGCCATCAACTTCCAGCGTCGGGCTCGCATCGACCAGGTCGAACATCACCGGGAACGCATTGCACAGGCTCACACAGCGGCGGCAGCCGTGACAAATATCGAAAACGCGCTCCATTTCCTTCAGCGCGGATTCGACCGAATAAAAATCGGGATTGCGCCAATCGATGGGGTGACGCGTGGGCGCCTGGAGAGAACCTTCTTGCATTTTTGATCTCGTGACAGGTGGCGGGTGGCGGTGGTGCCGTGACAGGTGAAGCGTGACAGGTAAGGCGTGAGGCGTGACGTTCAATCGTTACCCGTCACGCCTCATCTGCCACCGCTTCAGCGTCACTGCTTACGCAGCGACGAGTGCGTCCAACGCTTTCTGGAACTTGTTGGCGTGCGAGCGTTCTGCTTTTGCAAGCGTTTCAAACCAGTCGGCGATTTCATCGAAGCCTTCATCGCGTGCGGACTTCGCCATGCCCGGGTACATGTCGGTGTACTCGTGGGTTTCGCCGGCGACGGCTGCTTTCAGGTTCTGCTCGGACGAGCCAATCGGCAAATCTGTCGCGGGGTCGCCAACGTGCGCGAGGTAATCAAGATGGCCGTGTGCATGGCCGGTTTCACCTTCCGCCGTATTGCGGAACAGCGACGCGACTTCCGTGTGGCCCTCAACGTCGGCTTTGTTTGCGAAATACAGATAGCGGCGATTGGCTTGCGATTCGCCCGCGAACGCGGCTTTCAGATTGTCGTGGGTTTTGGTGCCTTTGAGTTTCATGGTGAATCTCCTCTGGTAAAAAATACAAACAGGCTGTCTGCACAAATTGCAGGATCGCAGGATAAGGCGTTTAGCGTGATCGTTCCAATTGATTGATTACATTTTATCGATAGTTATCATCAATCGTAATGGGCGAAGTTATCCAGGTACGTGCAATTTGTTGGGTTGTCGTGGGAATCAGCCGCGCGCGGCGGCGAGGAATTCGTTCAGCAGTGGCTTGCCGTCGAGCAGATTCGGATTGTCGGGCGACATGAATTCAGGGTGCCATTGCACCCCGACCACATAACCGGGGCCTGTCCAGCGAATCGCTTCAACGATATCGTCGTCGGTGGAGCGTGCTTCGATCGTCAATTCACGTCCGACATCCTTCACCGCTTGATGGTGAATCGTATTGATCGTCGCTTCATGAATATCCGGATACAGGCGCGCGAGACCAGTGCCTTCGAGAATGCGAACTTCGTGAAAATTATCTTCGTAGCGGGTGCGACATTGATGGGTGATGTTCGAGCCGGTTTGCTGAGTAATATCCTGGTACAGCGTCCCGCCGAAGGCGACATTCATCAATTGCATACCGCGGCAAATACCTAGTACCGGTTTGTTGCGGGAGATAAAGGCACGGATCAATTCCAGCTCATAGAGATCGCGAATCCGGTCGCCCGCCCACTCCGGGCGCAGTGGCGTTTCGCCGTAACTTTCGGGTGCCACATCCGCACCACCTTGCAACACCAAGCCGTCCAAGTGCTCGGCATAGTGATCGACTTTCAATCGATCCGGTCCATGCGGCGTGTCCTTGCTGATCGCGGGAATCATGAATGTCAGCACGTCAGCCGACATGACCCAATTGGCGATGCACTGTTCAACGTATTGCAAGGTCTTGGTCGGCAGCCATGCCCGCCCGGGTTCGGGATGCATCAGGCGCGCGGACAGGCCGATCTTAAGCGCGGAGTTCATAAGGGTATTATGCGCGATGCGCGGCGGAGTTTTGGTCATAGCCGTTTTGAATCAACCGCATGGAAACAGGCCGATTCACTGCTCGCGCTGCCAACGATAGATCCCGCCCGATCACCGCAAAAACCATTGAATGAGTACATTCGCAAAAAAAATTATCGTCTGGCAGCGGCGCGAAGGTCGGCACGGATTGCCCTGGCAAGGCACTCGCGATCCCTATCGGATCTGGCTTTCTGAAATCATGCTTCAGCAAACGCAAGTGGCAACGGCAATTCCGTATTACGAAAAATTCGTTGCGAGGTTTCCGGATGTCGCCGCACTCGCCGCCGCAGAGCTGGATGACGTGATGCAATTGTGGGCGGGCCTTGGCTACTATGCGCGTGCACGAAATTTGCACCGCGCCGCCCAGGCAGTCGTTGCGACGCATCGTGGCGTGTTCCCAAGCGAATTTGACGAAATTCTCGCCTTGCCTGGAATCGGCCGGTCAACCGCTGCGGCCATTAGCGCGTTCGCGTTTGGTGAGCGCCGCGCCATCCTCGACGGCAATGTGAAACGCATATTTGCCCGGCAATTCGGCGTTGACGGAGACACTCGTAAACGGCTCATCGAGGAGGCGCTGTGGGCGATCGCCGACAAGCAATTACCGACGACAGATATTGAATCGTATACGCAAGGGCTGATGGATCTTGGGGCCACCGTTTGTACGCGTTCGCAACCTGTTTGCCTGCTGTGTCCGGTGAGAAGTACCTGCGTCGCTTTCATCGAAGGACGAATCGATGAATTACCTGGCAAACGCGTCAATCGCGAGACACCGCACCGTCAAACTCGCATGCTGGTGATTGTTTCGAACGGCGAACTGCTGCTCGAAAAACGTCCGCCTACCGGCATCTGGGGAGGGCTGTGGAGCTTGCCGGAATTGCCGGTCGAGGCGGATATGTTCGACGTTTTGCACAAGCGCTACGGCATGAAAGGGCGAACCGTGCGCGAGTTGGCACGTGTCGAACATGGATTCACGCATTACTCGCTATCGATATTTCCGGTCGAAGTTGCCATCACTCGCAGATTGGTTCGCGCAATGGAACCCGGCTTGATGTGGATAAACCTCGACGACGCAATCGGCGCAGCGATTCCAGCACCGGTAAAACGTATCCTGCGCGCGCGCACTTAGTCACGCTTCAGGGCAGCGAAACAATCAAGCGATGAGGCGTTGCTCGGCGAGGATCCGGTGCAATATTTCCAGTCGCATGCGAGCACTGGTGAGTTCCAGCATTTTTTGCTTGACTGCATTGCCAAGTGGCAGTATTTCCGCGATGCGAAAACTCACCCACGCCGCGTCGTCAAATCGTTCGTCATCGACGGTGTTCAAAGCGTTACGCAATTGAACCTTTCGCAAAAACTGCGCACAGGGCGCGAGTTCCGGACACTCCTCGTGCAGATCAGATGCGATCGGGTTGACTTCGCCGATAATCAATCCCGATTCTGCAATCGATTGCCCGACAAGCCTAAATCGCTCTTCGCCCAATACGCGAATTTGCAGGATGCCAAGGTCTTGCATGTCCCAATCCGTGATTTTTGCGATAGTACCAATGGATTCCGGTTCTGCGGGCGTGCCAACTTCCCAGCCGGCGTGAATCAGCGCGACACCAAACGTCGCACCGGTTTTCAAGCAGGCGGTGGCCATTTCCATATAGCGCCGCTCAAATATTCTGAGAGCAAGGGTTCCGCCGGGAAACAGAACCGAGCCGAGCGGAAAAATCGGCATGGTGACCGCGGCTGGCGCGCGCGGTACAACGGATTCGGCAATGACATTGAGTAACGATTTGATCATCAATACAAAGGCGAACTCACGCTACAAATCGCGGTGCCGGATGAGAATTTGCTGATCCGTACCGAAGCGCTGCGCAAGTTCTTCTACGATGTAGACGGAGCGGTGTTGCCCTCCCGTGCAGCCGATCGCAATCGTCAACGCGGCCCGGTTATCGCGCACATAAAACGGCAACCAACGCATGAGAAACGACGCGATATCATCAATTAATCGGGCAACGTTTAAATCCGCTTCGAGAAAATCTTTTACCGCGCGATCCTTGCCGGTGAGTGGGCGCAGAATGGGATCGTAGAACGGATTTGGCAGGAAGCGTGCATCAAACACAAGATCGGCGTCGATCGGCAATCCGCGCTTGAATCCGAACGACTGGAACGCGAGCGTGATCCGCGATTGATCGAGCTTGAGCCAATCCTTTATCCAGCCTCGCAGTGTGTTGGTATTCACCCCGGACGTATCCATGCGGTGTGCAAGATTTGCAACCGGCGAAAGAATGCGCCGTTCCTCGGCGATGCAATTGGCGATGCTGCCGGCGATACGCTGCGACATCGGGTGCGGGCGGCGGGTCTCCGAAAAACGCCGCGTCAACGCCTCGTCGTTGGCCTCGAGATAAACAGTGCGGCAATCGATGCCCCTTTCGATGAGATCCTCGATAATCCGCGGCAACGCATCGAGTGTGTCACTGGTGCGCGCGTCGATGCTGATGGCAATTTTATCCATACTGCGTGGATTGTTGCGTTGCGATTCCACCAGTGCGGGAATCAAAATCGCAGGTAAATTGTCGACGGCGAAATAGCCGGAGTCCTCAAGCGCATGCAATGCCACACTCTTTCCAGAACCGGATAATCCACTGATCAAAATAAGTTGCATGATTTCTGGCCGGCTCTTTTAGTCAGTGCCAAATGCGCGGAATTGATGTGTGGCGGCGGATGACTCCGGATCGGCCGCGCCTTGGGCGGCATCATCCTGTTCGCGCATCACCACTTCATGACGTTCGAGAAAATCTTTGGTGGAATCGTAGCCACGGGTTTGCAGAATATAGTGCCGCACTGCCGCCTCCACCAGCACCGCAAGGTTGCGCCCCGCCACCACGGCGAGCGTCACCGTGGGTATCTCGACGCCCAGGATAAAAGTCGAGCTTGACTTGGTTTGTAAACGATCGAGACCGCGAAAGTACTCTTCCGTTGGACGCTCGAGATGCACGATCAAGCGCAGTGTTTTTCGCGGGCGCACTGCTGTCTCGCCGAATATCGCCTTGATGTTGATGACGCCAATACCACGCACTTCCAGAAAATCACGCAGCAACGGCGGGCATCGCCCCTGGATGGTTTCTGGTCCGATCTGATATAGCTCGACGGCGTCGTCGGCCACCAGGCCAGCACCGCGTGAGATTAACTCCAATGCGAGCTCACTCTTGCCGATCTGGGAATCACCGGTAATCAGAATGCCGAATCCCAGCACATCGAGAAACACGCCGTGGCTGGTAGTGACTTCGGAAAGTTCGCGCTGCAGATAGGGCCGCAATAAATTGACAAAAACGCGGCTCATTTTCTGCGAGAGGAACAGCGGCAAGCCATGCAGGTCGCAGGCGGCCACAAGATCGCGAGGCGCGTCGGCCCCGTCGCAGACGAATATACAGGTCGTCTCACCGGTGCACAGTACGGCCAGGCTCTCGGCCCGCGCGACTGCCGTCTGGTTGCCCAAATAATCGAGGTCGCTGACACCCAGCGCCTGAATCGTGATGGGATGGATCAGATTCAGATGCCCGACCAGGCCGACGCCAGGGCGGTTGAGCGCGTCGTGCGTGAGTTCGCGGGACGCGCCTTTGCGGCCACCTATCCAGGTGAGCTGAAGTTTTTCCCGGCGGTCGTCAAACAGCTGCTGTACGCTTAATCGCGGCATAGGGCGACCACTCCGTCAGCAGCTGTAGGATGAGTTGCGGATCATCCGTTGTCATGAGCGTCTCGCGCAGTTCGGGGTTGCTGAAAATTTGTGTAAGCTCGGAAAGCATATTCAAATGCTGTTCAGTCGCATGTTCGGGAACGAGCATCGAGAACACCAGCTTTACCGGCGCATCGTCCGGCGCTTCGAACGGAATGCCTTCCTTGGCGCGCACAAATACGGCAACCGTATCGCGCAGCTGTTTGAGTCTGCCGTGCGGAATGGCGACGCCCATTCCGAGCCCAGTGGATCCGAGTTTTTCGCGCGCAAACAACGCATCGAAAACAGTCGCGCGAGCGATGCGATTTTCGTTTTCGATCATCAGCCCGATCTGCTCGAACAGACGCTTTTTGCTGGTGATGTCCATGTCCAGCGCGATGCGCGGAAGAGACAGGGTTTTGCCTATGAGATTCATGCGGGACGTGGGGACTTTAGAGCGAATATTGGAATTAAAGTTGAGTTGAACCGAAATTGAAAATCAGACGACGCATTGAAATGCGGGTGGCCAACACTTTGTCCACCCGTCTCATCTTGCGCAAAGTTGGCGGCCGGCTGGCACCGACCGCCCTTCGCGTTACTCCGTGGGAATGCGTTTCAGCGCGGCAATATCGTGCTTGTTTTTGACGCGTTCCTTGTGTTTGATGATTTGCCGGTCCAGTTTATCGACCAGCAGATCGATGGCGGCATACATGTCGGAATCTTCGCTCTCGGCGAAAATATCCTTGCCCGACAAATGCACATTGGCTTCGATTTTCTGTCGCAGTTTTTCGACGCTCAGGATCATGCTCACATCGATCACATGATCGAAATGGCGGTTGATTCGAGTCATCTTTGAAGAGACGTAATCACGCATGGAAGGCGTGATTTCGAGGTGATGGCCGGTCATGTTCAAGTTCATTTGCCAATCTCCTTTGCGAGGGCGCGGCAACGTTGCGTGCGCCACTGGTTTGACTACTCTAAGTGCCTACCGCAATTGCAAAACACCGCTTCGTTTCCACTCATACGACGACTACTTTTACATCTATAGCAACCGCAACAACAACTGCCGACTCACGCCACAATTGCTAAAAAGCCTTCCGCAAACTGGCTGACTGAATTTGCAACCCTTCCCGGTATTTAGCCACCGTGCGTCGTGCCACCACAATACCCTGTTGAGCCAGAATATCCGAGATACGATTGTCGGACAAAGGCTTCTTGTTGTCTTCCGCTTGAACCAATTGTTTGATCAATGCACGAATTGCGGTCGCCGAGCAGGCGCCGCCGGTGTCGGTCGAAACGCTTGAACCAAAGAAATACTTGAGCTCGAAAATTCCCTTGGGGGTGAGCATGTACTTCTGCGTGGTCACGCGCGAAATGGTCGATTCGTGCAAACCCACCTGGTCTGCGATTTCGCGCAACACCAGCGGACGCATTGCAACTTCGCCATGATCGAAAAAATGCCTCTGGCGTTCGACAATTGCCTGGGTCACGCGCAAGATGGTGTCGAATCTCTGTTGGATATTCTTGATCAGCCAGCGTGCTTCCTGCAATTGTCCTGCGAGATTTTTACCTGCGCTGTCGCGGCTGCGATGCAGCAAATCGGCATAAAGCTTGTTGACGCGAAGCTTCGGCATCGCTTCCTGATTCAATTGCGCCGTCCAGGCGCCGCTAACTTTCTTGACAACAACATCCGGAATCACGTAGCGGGTGTCTCCGCCGCCGAAGCCGCGACCGGGCTTCGGATCAAGCGAAACAATCAATTCGCGGGCAATTTTCAGCTCGACGTCATCGCAACGGAGGATCCGTTTGAGTTTGGCAAAGTCGCGGGCACCGAGCGCATCGAGATGATGTTCAGCAATTTGAATGGCGCGATCGAGTTGCGGCGTATCGCCAGGCAGACTGCGTAGCTGGAGGGCAAGGCACTCACCGAGCGACCGCGCGCCGACACCGGTGGGGTCCATTTGTTGAACATGCTTCAATGCGATGCCCAACTCCTCAGGCTCGAATTCCATGTGTTCGCCAATTGACGCGGCAAGTTCATCGAGTGTGGCGCTCAAGTAGCCATCGTCGTCCAGATGGGCAATAACCATGAGTACCAATCGCCGGTCGTGTTCGGAGAGTTGCGATAGCGTCAATTGCTGGATCAAATGCTCCTGCAACGTTGCCTCGGCGGCCGGCAACTGGGAGTAATCGCTGTCCTCGTCATCATCGGTTTGCCGGCGCGTGGCACTTGAGTAGTTGCCGCCTTCATCCATGGACGATCCAAAGTCGGCACTGGTGTCGTTGGCAGTGGCATCGCTTGGCGCAGCCTCGGCAGCGGACGCAGAGTCATCGCGTTCCCGCGTTTCACCATCATGGGAAGAAGCACCATTGAAGGCAACGGCCGCGTCGTTCGAGGCGCTTTCGGCATCGATGCGCTCGATCAATGGATTTTCGAGCAGGTACCGCTCAAGTTCGGTATTGAGTTCAACTGTCGACAACTGCAACAACTTTATCGAAAGTTGCAGTTGTGGGGTCAGCGTGAGGTGCTGTGAGAGCTTGAGCTGGAGGCTATGTTTCATGCTGGAGATGCATCGCCGCCATGCAGTTGTTTTTCAACATACTGCCGGGAAATCATAGGCGGAAGTTTTCACCCAGATAGACTTTGCGAACAGCTTCATTATAAATTATTTCGTCAGGCTTGCCGGAGGCCAGAACCGACCCCTGATTGATGATGTATGCGCGGTCGCAGATACCCAGCGTCTCACGCACATTGTGATCGGTGATCAGTACACCGATGCCGCGATTTTTCAGGAATTTGATGATTTCCTGAATATCGATCACGGCTATCGGATCAACACCGGCGAATGGTTCATCGAGCAGGATAAAACGCGGATCGACGGCAAGCGCGCGGGCAATTTCGACACGGCGGCGCTCGCCCCCTGAAAGGCTGACGGCCGGATTGTTGCGCAGGTGCGCAATGTGCAATTCATCCATCAGCGAATCGCGCTTGGTGTCAATTTCGTCTGGCGATAAATCGCGCAATTCCAGAACAGCCTGGATATTTTCCGCCACCGTTAGCTTGCGGAAAATCGATGCTTCCTGAGGCAGATAGGCCAGTCCCAACCGCGAGCGCCGAAAAATCGGCATGCGCGATACGTCTTTTCCATCCAATTCAATGCCACCACCATCGAGCGGCACCAGACCAACGATCATGTAGAAGCAGGTGGTCTTTCCAGCACCGTTGGGGCCAAGCAAACCCACCACCTCACCGCTTTCAACCGAGAGTGATACATCGCTCACCACCACGCGTTTCTTGTAGGATTTTCTCAGCCGATTCGCGCGCAGAACGCTTCTGGTGCTGAGCGCGTTTGGCGAAGAATCCGATTCGGCGATTTGATTCATCAGGTAGTCTTTTGGGGTAGTTATTTTTTGGAGGCGGGGGGCACTTTGCCATCGATCGGCAGTGTTCCCGCTTGTGTGCGTGGTTGCACCTTGAATACCACACGACCCTCGTCGCTGCCTGTTGTCGATTTTGCACCGGGAATCTGATTGCGCAATTCCATTTTTTCCGTGTAGGTGTTGTAAACCATGTATTCACTTTCCATGATGTCGCCGCCGCTTTTGAAGCGGACTTTGGAATAGAGTTTGATGGTTCCGGTATTGTCGTCGTACTCGGCGCGTTCGGCGGATGCCTCGACAAAATCGTTCTCACCTTCACGTTTTTGTTTGAACGTGATCGGCCCGGCACTCTTGCCAAACAACTCAGCGAACATGCCGTCGACGGTTTCCTTTACGATTGCTCGTTCGGCCGTTATGCGCATCGTTCCCCTTTCGATCAAGACATCACCATCGAGTTTTTTGACGTTGGTTTCCTTGGTGCCTTCATACAAGCCGGACTTAGACGAAATATCCATTGCCTTTTCGCGGTCAGCCCTTTCACCAAGGGCGATGGCGGGCATCATTGACGCGATTGCCGTAGCAAAGGCCACAATTCGTTTTGGAAACGTCATCGTTTGCTCCTGGACGAATAGTTAATTTTGACGCCTTCAAATTGGAGGTGCCGGGTATCGGTGTTTAGGACAAAGGTCTTTGCGATCAGTTTCCCGGAAGGGCTTTCCATGACGACGCCGTCATTCGAGCGCGCAATATTTTGATCGGGTATCACTTTTAGCGTTGGTGTCGTCAAACTCAGCGGAGCATTCTTCGCGTCACCCGCGCTATCTACGCGCACGCCGCCATCCATCATAACCTCGTCCGCACCATCCGCCTGCTTGATGAGTTGCCCACGCGGCGCAGTGGCGGTTACCTGCGGTTTGTTGGCTTGTGTGGCGGTAAACACGATCTTTTCAAGTATCGACAAATCATCATCACGAAAATGCGTCATTTTTCCAGCGGCAACGGTGTACTCAACTGCGCCGTGATCCCCCAACTTCAACGCGGAAAAATTCTCGATGATCAGGTCAGGATCATGCCGAATTGCCGCGTCTGCACTGATTTCATCCAGTTGCACATAACGCGACAACCAGAATGTCATCGCCCCCAACAGGATCAATACACTCAGGGGTAGCAGGGGAATCGATCGTGAGTTCAAGGCGGCAGATTTTGAATTCTTGAGATGTTTGGTTGCGAGGCGCGATGTTTGATATTAACGCGGAGGCGCCGTTGAAACAAACGACTACCGGTTTGCCGGTGACGGTGTTCCAGGCGCGATTGCCGCCAATACGATAGATGGCGTCAATACCTCAGGGAGAATGACTGCGTCGCCGCCTGCGGGATAGAAAACATAGAGTGGTACGCCATTGCGGCCAAATTCAGCCAATGCCTGAGTGATTTCTGGATCCTGAATGGTCCAGTCGGCTTTCATGCGAACGACACCGAGTTCTTTGAATCGCCTGATTACATCCTCGCGATTCAACGCGACGCGCTTATTTACTTGGCAAGTGATGCACCAGGTCGCGGTGAAATCGACAAATATCGCTTTTCGATCGCCGCGCAACTCGGCGAGTTTCCTGGCGGAGAACGGCATCCATCCGTCCTCGACACGCGCAACCGTTGAGCCGACGCCCTTCGAATCCGGCCACGCGATAGACAGGCCGACGAATGCGACCAGCAATGCTGCAATCACCGCAAGTCTCGGACGCGAAATCTGCCAATGACCATACAACCACGCGGCCAAAGACAACAAGGTCAATCCGAACAAGAGTTTCGCGACACCATCATTACCGACTTGTGCGCCGAGAACCCAGGCCAGCCAGACGACCGTTGCATACAACGGAAAGGCGAGAACTTGTTTCAACGTGTCCATCCACGCGCCTGGCTTTGGCAGATATCTCCGCCACGTCGGCACTAAAGAGAGCGTGAACACCGGCGTCGCCATGCCGAGTGCAATTGCCGTGAATACAAGCAGCGACAATGCAGCGGGTTGCGAAAGTGTGAAGCCGAGCGCCGCCCCCATCATTGGTGCCGTACACGGGGTCGCAATCACGGTCGCCAACACGCCCGTGAAGAAAGCATCGACCAACGCGCCGCGCCCCTGCGGCGCTAGTCCGCCCGCTGCGTTTTGGATGCCGAGTCCCATCTCGAAAACACCGCTCAGGTTCAACGCCATAACCATGAAAAGCGCGGCGAGAAAGGTGACGAAAGCCGGCGACTGAAGTTGAAAACCCCAGCCAACTGATTCGCCGGCGGCGCGTAGCGCGATGAGCGCGCCCGCGAGTACCCAGAAAGAAACAATCACACCGCCAAGAAAGGCGAACCCTTGCTTGCGCATTTGGGTGGAATCGTTCTGAGCGTGGCGTGCGAACCCCATGACCTTGATGCCGAGCACGGGGAAAACGCAAGGCATCAGATTCAGCAGCAGCCCACCCGCGAAAGCGAACAGCAGTGCGGCGAAAAGCCCCATTGATTCTGCAGGTGGCGGGGCCGCGGGCGACGGGGAAAAGGGCGGTTGGGTAACCGCAGGACGTGGCAATGATCCGCCAGCCACGCCTGAGATGGCGAGCGGCGCCGAGAATGCAATTGCTTTCCCGGAATGAAATGCGCCCCAGCCACTTGATGAGACCAGCACACCATCAACCGACTTGAGATCCGCATTAATTGGATCGGCGGCAGAAATTTCGACGCGGTAGCCGGAACCGGTTTTCGTCAGAATTTGCGGCGCTGCATTGGCGATAAGCTCTTCTCTCAATGGAAAGAATGAAACTTCAGTCAGTGGGACCACAATGCCCGAAGGCGCGGAGAAATCGATCGCGAGCTTGGCGTTGGTTACCTTGGCCGACATCGTCCAATTTTCCATTTTCGCGGCTAGTGCCGCGCGGGTCTTGGTAAACGCATCGCCCCAGCGAACGTCCGCCAATGGGGCCGAGCCGACACTCTGCAGCGTGATTGATAGGTCCGCGCTTTCTGGGATGCAAACATCGCTACAAACCAGCCAATCGGCTTTGGCGGCGAGTTTGACGGGTTCGCCAATCTTGAAATCTTCCGGCGTCTTTACATTGACCAGATGCAGTACTTCACCCTCATAACCAAAATTCATGAGTGGCCCCAGCGGCAACCGCTTCGGGTACGGCCATTCAATGCTGCTCGCCGTAAATCCGGCGGGCATTGACCAATTG
>JAYTUX010000411.1:0-4162 GCA_043744315.1 Betaproteobacteria bacterium
TCCGCCTTGGGCTGCTGAATGATGACCCGTGGGTCGCCCTTTTCTTCGGAAAGCACCGCCGTTAATGCGGGTTCGGGTTCCACCGGTTTGAAGGCAACGAAGGCAACCAGCAACGCGGCGGCGAGCCACGCGGAACCGAGCCCGAGCCCGCGCCAGAATCGCAAACTCTCCCACCAGCCCGGCGTGGAGGTTGCCTTGGCGGAATGGGTGCCATCGCCAAGACGCGCTTCAATATTTGTCCACACGCGAGCACGTGGCTCAATCGCCGGCAACTTGAGCGCAAGGGGCGACAGGCGCACCTCCCAGCGGGCAATGTCAGCCCGCAAATCTGCGCTGCGTCGCGCATAGTCTTCAAATCGCCGGCGCGCGCCACCCTTCATGGTGCCGAGCACGTATTCCGCTGCCAGGCGATCGCGTAATTCGGGGTGGGCCAGTTTCATGATTCGAGGCACCCCTTCAATTTCATCAAGCCGCGGCGGATGTGGGTTTTCACGGTGCCTAGCGGACGGCCAAGATGATCAGCGACTTCGGAATGCGAGAGTCCGTGGAAAAACGCCAGTGAAATCGTCTGCAATTGATCGCCATCCAGACCTTTCAGGCAACGCTCGATCTGCGCCTGATCGCGGCGCATCGCAATTTGATCTGGTGGGCCAGGATTGGGATCCTCCATGTTCAAGGCAAAATAATCTTCTTCGTCGCTGATTTCGAGAAGTGGGCGACGCACAATATCAAGGCTGCGATTGCGGACAATCGCCGTCATCCACGTCATCGGCGCGGATTTGACGACTGCATAGCGGCCTGCGTTGTTCCAGATGCTCACAAAACTATCCTGTAACACTTCCTCGGCAATTTGCCGTTCACGAACTATACGAAGCGAAACGGCAAACAGTTTCGATTTTGTCGAATCATAAAGCGTCGCGAATGCGCGTCGATCGCCAACACCGCAGCGGGCGAGCAGATCCGCAAGTTCATCGTTGGTATTTGAATCTGCCATGATTATGCGTGTGCCGTTTGCGGTGTCGCCTCGGGTTCGCGGCTCCACAGCACATCGGCGATGCCCGCGTCGCGATTCAGTGCGCGCGCGAGAATGAACAGAAAATCAGACAATCGATTCATGTACTGCATCGCGGCGTCAGAGACGTCCTCACTGGTTTTCATCGCGGCCAGCGAACGCTCTGCCCGCCGTGCAATCGTTCGAGCCGAATGGCATACCGCTGCCGCCCGCGTGCCCCCAGGTAAGATAAATTCTTTCAACACCGGCAACGTTGAATTCAATTCGCCGGCTGCCTGATCGAGAAACGCGACTTGCGTTTCGCCAATCGCACGATGGCCGGGAATGCATACTTCACCGCCCAGATCGAACAGCTGATTCTGAATCCGCGTCAAGCGATCGCGTGCTGAACTGGAAATCGGCTCTGCGAGCAATACGCCAAGCGCGCTATTGAGCTCATCAATGTCACCCAACACCTGTACGCGAATCGCGCTTTTGTGGATGCGTGTGCCATCGCCGAGGCCGGTGCTGCCGTCGTCGCCGGTGCGGGTGGTGATTTTCGTGAGTCGATTGGCCATGGCCGAATTATAACCACGAGACTTGGTATCATTGGCCACAGAGAAATTTCCAGGATTCGTCAAAAACATCGCATGGCCACACCCAAATTCAATTTTCTCGATTTCGAACAGCCGATCGCGGAGCTGGAAACGAAAATCGACGAACTGCGCTATGTGCAGGATGATTCGGCCGTCGATATTTCTGCCGAGATCGAAAAGCTCGCGAAGAAAAACCAGACGCTGACCAAAGACATCTACGCGAAATTGTCGGCATGGCAGATTTCGCAGGTCGCGCGCCATCCGCAACGCCCCTATACCCTCGATTACATCAGCATGATCATGACCGACTTTGAGGAGCTGCATGGCGATCGATCGTTCGCAGACGATGCCGCAATTGTCGGCGGTCTCGCGCGATTCAACGGCCAGAGCGTGATGGTGATCGGCCATCAAAAGGGCCGCGACACCAAAGAGCGCCAGTTCCGCAATTTCGGCATGCCGAAGCCGGAGGGCTATCGAAAAGCGTTGCGCATGATGAAACTCGCGGAAAAATTCGGCATTCCGATCATCACGTTCATCGATACGCCGGGCGCGTATCCGGGCGTCGGTGCTGAAGAACGCGGGCAATCCGAAGCCATTGGCCGCAACCTCTACGAGCTCGCGGGATTGCGGGTGCCGGTAGTGTGCACCATCATCGGTGAAGGTGGTTCAGGGGGCGCGCTGGCGATCGCGGTTGGCGATGTGACTTACATGCTGCAGTATTCAACCTACTCGGTGATTTCGCCCGAGGGTTGCGCGGCGATCCTTTGGAAAGATTCTGCACGTGCTTCTGATGCGGCTGACGCGCTTTGCATCACGGCACCGAAATTGAAGGCGCTCGGCTTGGTCGACAAAGTCTTAAACGAACCGCTCGGCGGTGCCCATCGCGATCCGCAAGCGATGGGAATGACGCTGAAGAAATCGATTGCCGACTCGCTCAAAACGCTGGCGGAAAAATCGCCCGAAAAACTGGTGCAGGATCGGCAGAAAAAGCTGCTGGAAATTGGGAAATTCAAGGAGCTATCGGCGTAGGGTTGGATGACGCTTGGCGTGGTTTACGCGTTCAAAGTTGTCTTAATCACGTTGCCAGCACGGTGCGTCGAAGCGCTGGGACGTTGGAAATTTCTCTGTACGACATGATCCTGCAGATCGCCATTCGGCGAGCCTCCCCGCGATAAAATGTCCGGAAAGGCGCGCCAGTGCTAGAGTGTCGGCTACCAGCCGACGTGACGCCGATTGTGTAACCTTGCGGCATGAATTCGCCCGCCGACCTGATTGCCGTCTCCGAAAATACCCTTCGGCGCCTTGATGCGTCCGGGCATCGCATTTGCGTGGGACTTTCAGGTGGATTGGATTCGATGGTGCTGTTGACGTTACTGTCCCGGTTACAGACGAAACTTGGTCTGCAACTATCTGCGATCCATGTGCATCACGGTTTAAGTCCGAATGCCGATCAGTGGGCGCAATTTTGCACCGCTCGTTGCGGAACGCATTCCATTCCGCTGGCGGTTGTCCGGGTCAAAATCGATCAGTCATTGCCGGGTGGTGTGGAGGCACTCGCCCGTGAGGCGCGGTATGCCGTGTTCAACAATGTTGACGCCGATTTTCTTGCGTTGGCCCAGCATGCCGACGATCAGGCGGAAACAGTGCTGCATCAGATTCTTCGCGGCACAGGATTGAAGGGAATGGCGGGCATGGGCGAGGTGCGCACCTTGCGCGAAGGATTGCAGTTGATCAGGCCGTTGTTGGGTGTTTCACGCGGCCAGCTTGAAGCGTTTGCACGGGATCATCGGCTTGAATGGATTGAAGACGAATCGAATGCCGATACCGTGTTCACACGCAATTTCATTCGGCAGGAGTTGGCACCCAAGTTGGCCGAACGATTTCCGCACTATCGCGAATCGCTCGCGCGTGCGGGCCGCCACGCGGCCGAGGCCGATGACATGCTTTCGGCCCTCGCCGCAATCGATTTGAAATGGGACGGGCAACATGCGTATGCCGACGTACTTGATAACCTGCCATTGAGTCGCCAAGTCAACGCGCTTTATCACTGGTTGCGTTGGCAGGATCTCGACAATGAAATGAAAGCCTCGTTTCCGTCGCAAGCACAATTGTCTGAATGGGCGACACAACTATTCCGTTCGGGGCCAACCGATAAACCTCATCAGGCGGGCGGACATGATTGGGTGATTTTGCGTCGTAAAAATCTCCTGAGTTTGCAGCGGAAATAGCCGAGTTTGCCTCGACGGCAGTCCCGCATCCGTGATAAAATTTAACGTTTTCATCAAGTTATCAAGGGTTTCTAAAATGTCCAATGAAGTTAAGCAAGAACGCACACTGTCGATCATCAAGCCCGACGCGGTTGCCAAGAACGTGATCGGCGAGATTTATTCGCGGTTTGAAAAAGCCGGGTTAAAGGTCGTTGCAGCGCGCATGCTGCATCTGTCTCGCGCCGATGCCGAAGGTTTTTATGCTGTTCACAAGGGCCGCCCGTTTTTCAATGACCTGGTTACTTTTATGAGTTCTGGTCCGGTGATGATTCAGGCGCTGGAAGGTGCTGGCGCGATTTTGAAGCACC
>JAYTUX010000412.1:0-4157 GCA_043744315.1 Betaproteobacteria bacterium
GGTGGCGATGTCGCGGTTCATGTTCACTTCCTGCGGCATCCAGTGGTTGGCGCAGCCGGAAAGGTATTTGTCCCAGGCCCATTTGTATTTGAAGGGCACCAGCTGGTTTACGTCGGATTTGCCGTTGATGATGCGCTTTTCTTCGGCGCGCACTCTCGCAAAGCGGGCATCGACTTCGGCGTCGGTTTCACCGGCCGGTGGGGCATTGGGCAAGTCATTCAACATGGGGCGCGCATGCGCCGCAGGCGAGGGTGGTGAGGCGAATGGCGCGCTCGCTACTTGTTGCAGGCCCAGGCCCGGCTGTGGCGTCATTTGCGACTGCATTTGCGGGCTGCCCTGCATCGATGCGGGCATCGGTGCGCGCGGCATGCGTGCGGGAGGCGTGGGTGAGGGGGTATCGTCCCAGGTTAAAGACATGTATTCATCTCCATTGTTTTTAGAAAGCCGGTTCTCGGCCCGGCTGCTTTGTTGCCTAACATTTCAAATTTTCCGGTGGGTGCCGGCTTGCTCGATACGCCCATGAAAAATTTCGCTGTGCGAGGTTCCTTTTGGGCTTTGAGCATTTCAAATTTCGCTGCGGGTGATTTTGTGTTTCGTGACATTGATTCGATTCCGGTTCTTGTAGTTTTTGAAGCGCTTGCTTGAGGCGTTGCGCCGTTCGTTATTTCGTTATTTGCTGCCCCGGTTCGGTAACCTTGCCGGTCTTGATCCACTCCGCCAATGCGGCATACGCCCAATCTTCGCGGCCGGCAAACTGGTGGGCGCTGCCTTTGTCGCAATCACGCCGGAACGGGCTCACACGTGGTTTATTCACATCGTCCACGGTGATCACGTCATGCCACTTTGCTGCTGCTTCAATCTCGCTGTAAGGAAGGCAACTGTCGCGCTTGTGGTGCAACACCAGCAGCGGTGTTTTTGCGCGTTCATTGCCACCTTCCAGCGCGCGTATCCACTCGCCCCGGAAGGCACTCACAAACGAGGACATCAACACCATGCCGCGCAATTTGCTTCCCCACACCGATGCCATCGCGGCAGCCACGTTCGATGCCGATTTCGCACCGTTGCTGAACCCCAGCAGCGTGATGCGCGCCTCGGGATACTGTTTCAACAGCGCATCGGCCACTGCCACCGCATCCTTCACCTGCTCGGCATTCCCACGCCATTCCAGCGAGAGCCCCTGTTCCTGATCCGACGGCAAGCCGATCGATACCGCCACGCCCAGCTGTTCGGCGAGATAGCCGCGCAGCGATCGCAAATTTCCCGGCGCCTGTTCGAGCGTGCCCGTCGCCGGTTCTGATGTCGCCCCCGCACCGCCGGGAAAAATCATCACCACATGCTTGACGGCATTGCGATCGCTGATTCGCGCATCGCCCGCCACCACAAACCGCTGTTCCACGCCCGGCCGGCTCGGCACGGCATACGCTCGCTCGGTCCAGGCCGCCATGGCCGGGCTCACGCTGAACGCGAGCCACAGGCAGGCCATGCCGGCGACGTGGATTTGGTTCAACGTTCAATCCGGCGACGCGCATCGTGAATAAATCGTATGGGATGCAATCACGCAACCATCGCACCCGAGACACTCGCGATCGATCCGAAGTTGTCGTAGAGCATCGGCGCACCACCGGCGCCACGCACACGCTCGATGGCTTGCAGGCAATCATTGCGGCGCGCGAAACCCACCGGCGCCGCAGCGATCTTGACGCCGTTGGGGCTGGCCAGATACCAGCGCCATTGACCGACCACATCCTGATAAACGTGAAAGACCATGATTGCCTCCTTCGTTGCAACGTGACCTACAACCCGAACCACATCCACATCCACATCCAACTCCAACTCATTTGCGACGACAAATGCCGAATACACATTGGTGGTTGCGCAAATCAGTGCTTGCGAAAAAATCCCGGCATGGACAACAACTCGGTGTCCATCAAACTTGATACGTTCTCCAGCACGATGGCGTCGTCGGAGGCCTTCACTGCGGAAATGGAATCGAGGCAGGCATCCTTATCGCGGTAGCCATCGCCGGAATCGGCAATCATCTTTCCCTCATCGTTGGAAAGCTGCCAGCGCCATTCAAGTTTTGTATCCTGGAAGATGTGAAATTGCATTCGCTTTTCCTCTTCTTGGTGGGTGAAAAAAGCTGTTTGATCACTTCCGTACTATTTGTTGTCATCCCGGATTTAGTCCGGGATCCAATTTCGGCGGCGAATATCATGTCGAAGAAATTGGGCCAATCGACTGCATTTGATTGGCGTTCGTCGGGCGCAGAGCATGCTCTGCGAATTCCCCGCCTCACCCCCGGAACAAGTCCGGGGTGACAGGGCTTACTACTGGCAGGCCTCACATTCCGGATTGTCGATCGAGCAAAACTTGGCACCGTCATTCGCCAATTCGCCTACACCGCCATCGGCGGCATACGCGCCACCTGCACCCATTGCTCCCATGCCACCGGAGATCGGCACCGAATTCAATTCACCGCCGCGCCCCGTCGATTTCTCCGCCGAGGAGGCCGACAGCGTGCGCAGGTAGTACGTGGTCTTCAAGCCGCGCACCCAGGCGAGTTTGTAGGTGTCGTCGAGTTTCTTGCCGGATACGCCCGCCATGTAAATGTTGAGCGATTGCGCCTGATCGATCCACTTCTGGCGGCGCGATGCGGCCTCGATGATCCAGCTGGTATCGACTTCAAACGCGGTCGCGTAGAGCTCGCGCAATTCCGTCGGGATGCGATCGATCTTGCCTAGGCTGCCGTCGAAATACTTGATATCGGCGATCATCACTTCATCCCACAAGCCGCGGGATTTCAGATCGCGCACCAGGTAATCGTTCACCACCGTGAATTCACCGGAGAGGTTCGATTTCACGAACAGGTTTTGGTACGTGGGCTCAATGCAGGCCGAGACGCCGATGATGTTGGAGATGGTGGCCGTCGGTGCGATGGCGATGCAATTGGAGTTGCGCATGCCGAATTGCTTGATGCGATTGCGCAGGCTGTCCCAATCCATGGTCGATGACATATCGACTTCGACATAGCCACCGCGCTCTTCGCGCAGCAGGTTCAATGAATCTTGCGGGAGAATGCCGCGATCCCACAGCGAGCCTTTGTAGCTGGAATACTTGCCGCGCTCCTGCGCCAATTCTGTTGAGGCCCAGTAAGCGTAGTAGCAAACCGCTTCCATGCTGGTGTCGGCGAACGACACGGCAGCGCTGGATGCGTAGGGCACGCGGAGTTCATGCAGGCAATCCTGGAAGCCCATGATGCCCAAGCCAACCGGACGATGCTTGAGATTGGAATCGCGCGCTTTCTTGACCGCGTAGTAATTGATGTCAATCACGTTATCGAGCATGCGCATCGCAGTGGCGATGGTGGATTTCAATTTCGTGTGATCGAGCGAGCGCACACCCGTGGCATCGACCGTCATGTGATTGACGAGATTCACCGAGCCCAGATTGCAGACCGCGATTTCGCTCTCGTTGGTGTTCAAGGTGATTTCGGTACAGAGGTTGGAGCTGTGCACGACGCCGATGTGATTTTGCGGCGAGCGGATATTGCACGGATCCTTGAACGTGATCCACGGATGGCCGGTCTCGAACAGCATGGAAAGCATCTTCCGCCACAACGTCAGCGCCGGTACTTTCTTGAAGAGCTTCATTTCGCCGCGTGCGGCCTTGGCTTCGTAGCCGGTGTAGGCTTCTTCAAAGGCCTTGCCGAACTTGTCGTGCAGATCCGGACAATTGGAGGGCGAGAACAAGGTCCACTCGCCGCCTTCCATCACGCGGCGCATGAACAGATCCGGAATCCAGTTGGCGGTATTCATGTCGTGCGTGCGGCGGCGATCATCGCCCGTGTTCTTGCGCAACTCCAGAAATTCTTCGATATCGAGATGCCAGGTTTCGAGGTACGCACACACGGCACCCTTGCGCTTGCCGCCTTGGTTGACTGCGACGGCGGTGTCGTTGACCACTTTCAAGAATGGCACCACGCCTTGCGATTTGCCGTTGGTGCCTTTGATGTACGAACCCAGCGCGCGCACCGGCGTCCAATCGTTGCCGAGGCCGCCCGCGAATTTGGAAAGCAGTGCGTTTTCTTTCAACGCTTCGTAAATGCCATCCAGATCATCGGCGACCGTGGTGAGATAGCAAGACGACAATTGCGAACG
>JAYTUX010000413.1:0-4134 GCA_043744315.1 Betaproteobacteria bacterium
AGTTTATTGATGTGTGACTGCATCACCATCTTGGCACTTCGATGCCGTGCGACTTCAACGCCGCTTCCTCGGGACGGGGAAGTCCCTTTCATTCGTTAGCCATCACCGCAACCTTATGAAATCCCACCAAGATAGCTTCTTTTCATACGTTCGGGACAAGCTTGAATGAACCGCGCGCGGTTTACCGATTTCGTTGTCAAATTTGGTGGCTGGCAGCATGCAGAGAGAGTAGGTACGCCTCATCTTGTACGGGCTCTTAGTCTCAACCCAGATCCGGCATACGATAAAGTACGCGCACTTGTACTGAAGACGCTAAACGCATGGCGGGCAGGCTCTTATATAAAACTTTCCACGCTTTGCGGAGAAGGCTGAGCATCGTCGCCACAGAGTTGTCGCGGCATTCCAGCCAATAGGACAATCAAACCGATGAAGAAAAAGCAAGCACGTCAGCATAGCGTTCAATGGAGGAGAGGCCGGCGAAAGTTGCTGCGATCTCTCGGTGCCCTAACCGTCGCGGCCATCGGGGCCGTCACTACCGTCGCGAGCGGTTGCACGACGTTTGCAAGCGCCCCACGCAAGAGTTACGACGTGGTCGTTATCGGCGCCGGCGTCTTCGGAATCTGGGCGGCATACAAGCTACACATGGCGGGTTTGCGAGTGGCCGTCGTTGAGGCCGTCGGCCCCGCCCACAGCGGCGCCTCGTCCGGGGGAGAAAGCCGTGTGACTCGCTGTGGTTACGGCGAGAAGGAGATCTATTCAGAGTGGGCCTGGCGCTCTCTCGGCGAGTGGCAGGCGCTTTCCGCACGCGCGGGACTGCCGATCTTTCATCCGATGGGCGTGCTGTGGATGCATACGCAGCCCAACGAACTGGTTCAAGCGAGCGCACGCGTGCTATCCCGGAGGAACATTCCCTTCACCTTGCTGGCGGCCGATGAGTTGAAACGCCGGTTTCCGGTCATGCGGGTGGGGAATGATGAGGCCGGGTTCTTGGAACCGGCGGGCGGTGCGCTGATGGCTCGGCGGGCCATCCAGTCGCTGGCCTCGGAACTGAGCGCCAAGGGTGTGACATTCCTGTCGGGCGCGGTATCGCCGATTCGGCGGGAGCAAGGTGAGCACGGCGCCTTGACCGCCGTGACTTTGAAGAGCGGCGAGCGGCTCGATGCAGAACAGTTCGTTTGCGCGTGCGGCCCCTGGTTGGATCGAATCTGCCCCGATGCGATGGCGAATCGTCTATTCGTTACCCGGCAGGAGGTCTTCTTTTTTTCGGTGGATGCCGGCGCCACTGGTGACCTTCCAGTCTGGGCGGATCTGCCTTTCTATGGCGTTCCAAGTCTTGAAGGCCGCGGCTTCAAGGTCGCAAACGATACGCATGGACCGACCATCGATCCCGATGCAGCGGATCGCCGGGCGAGCGCGGCCGGCGAAGAAGCGGCGCGCGCATTTCTGGCACGTCGATTCCCGTCGCTTGCCAAGGCGCCATTGAGTGAAACGCGGGTGTGTCAATACGAGAACAGTTCGGATGGCCACCTTGTCATTGATCGGCACCCAGGCCTCGATAACGTCTGGCTGGTCGGATGCGGTTCCGGGCATGGATTCAAACACGGCCCGGCGGTTGGTGGTCACATTGCCGAACTCGTCCTGGGTACTGCGAAACCACGCGAACCCTTCCTCATCGCGACAAAACAGCGGCAACAGGATCGTGGTGTCCAATGACGCTTCCCGATCCGGTATGCCGCAACCATCGATTCAAGCCGAGGTGCCCGCCGCCCCTTCGCGCCGCCCGGGGCGCGGCTTAGCCATGGCGTTACCCGCATGAAACTTGAAATCACCGCTGAGCCAACCCAGGCCGACGAGGAGTTCGTCATGGCGGGCACTCGTTCGTACAACCGTGCGTTTGCCGACGTTGACGGCAAGACCCTGTGCGTGTTCGCTCGCGACGCTGAAGGCAGCATTGTTGGCGGCGTCACGGCGCGAACCTACTGGCAATACCTCGACATCAAGTTTCTGTGGGTTCACGAGCAGCATCGAAAAGAGGGGCTCGGTTCCAGGATCATGTTAGCGGCGGAAGCCGAGGCGCGACGCCGCGGTTGCACGGGCGCGTTTCTCGATACGTTCAGCTTTCAGGCGCGCGGCTTCTATGAAAGGCTCGGCTATACCGAGTTTGATCGCCTATCGGGTTTCAGCGGTAAGCATGAACGCCATTTCATGCAAAAGTCGCTCGTGGCGGCTGACGCCTAGACCTTCGATCGAGCGGACTGGACGCCGGCCATACACAAGGCCAAGTTGCAAAACGAGTGCGAAAGCATGCCGGAGCAGTTTCTGATCCGTCGAAAGTTTCGATCAGGGATTCGAATTTCTACCCGCCTCACTCACACGATAGCCGGGTCGTGGTTCCATGCGAATATCGGTCGCGGTTTTGAGGCGCTCGCGAAATGCATCCATTTCCGTCTGCAATTGCGGGATCAATTGCTCGACGGCCTTTTGGTAGCCCTCAATTTGTGCCGACCGGGCGCGCTCGCTGTAGCTCGCCCAACTGGCGCCACCGTTGATTTGACTCACGCCGGGTGCGCGGAACAGCAATTTGCGGCTGGCCACATCGAATACCGAAATGTCGAGCATGGTCTTGATGTCGAATTCGTTGCCATGCACAACATACGCGCCGACGATCGTCCAGTACAGGAGGGAAAGCGAATTGCTGTCGGTGAAATGTACCTGGTCGTAGGAAATCATCGCCATCACATCAACATTGAACACCCTTGCAACTTGCTGAAGATTTGCAAATCCGCCACCGGCCTGCAAATATTGCGAGGGAACAATTTCAATCGCGCCGATATACGCATGACGCGAGAACGCAGCCTTGGTGCGCTCGAGCAGTTTCATTTTTTCGGTTTCAGGCAAGGTGCGCAGCTTGGGATCGCCCGGAACGAATGCAAGCCCTACGCGCACGGGCGGGCGCAATGTCGCCGTGATCTGCTCCAATTGCGGTGCTTGTATTGCCTTTGGATAGAGGTAATCGACGATGCTCGCGGATTGCTTGCTTTCGCGGGTGGTGCCGGGCGTGGTGCAACCGGCAATACACGCAACGGCAAGCATTGCAAAATGGCATCGAAGTATTTTCACGTTTTTCCTTTCGTCAACATTGCCACGCAAGCGAACTGCGCAACATCGCGATCGGCGGGATGAAGGATGCATCGAACGCGATCGGCTTCTGAAATCATATTCGCTTGGCAAAAAAAGAATCGCCTGATTGCGAAGTCGCGGGAGACGAGACTTCAAGTTGCAATTGGCGATACGAGCCCGCTGATGGGCAAACAATTGAATGTCGCCGCGCCGCTATTCCAGCCAAATCCTCGATACTAGAAATTCGCCATTGGGTACCGGCCCCATTGCAAAGATGTTCAGGTCGGCAATCGCATCCATATCCAACATTCGTCGCTTGGGGCCGCGTTGTATGTCGTTAAGCGGCACCCGGATGATCGTCCGCGTCTTTGCGGTAATCGTGATCTCGCGATTGAACCGGTCGTTGTACTCATTGTCGTGTTTGCGATCGTGCACGCGAACGACGATGGCCAGTTTGGTACTACCCGGTTGGATAATATCGATTGCCAGTGTCCGGTATGTGTTCCAGCGCGGATAGGGCTCAGTGACATGGAGCCCCGGATACGGGCCATGGTCGATCGCCACTCTGAAGGCATGCTCATCGGTGCGTTGCAACCATTGTGCGGGCATCGGCACCACCGACACGTTTTCCGCCTCCTTTGACACGAAGTAAGAAGCGAGCCGCGACGAATTGTCCAATATCACCGGGAATTTTGTATCGCGCACCATGTAGGCCGCCATGCACCAGATCAACGGTGCCATTGCCATCAGTGCTGCCGCAATCGCGATGCTCCAGAGCGCAATCTGCGTGCTGCGCGCAATCATGGGTTGCCGACGACCGCGAATGGCGGCATGGCCCGCGAGGCAGGCGATCGCGCCAATCGCATCGCTCACCACATCCGCAACTCGTGCATTGCGATGGGTAAACAGTTGCGCGATTTCGGTCATCGCGCCGAGCAGCACCGTGATCGCAAATGCAATCAGATAGGCAATCCATCCGGGATGCGACGCGTTGCCGCTGAACTTCGTGAACAG
>JAYTUX010000414.1:0-4129 GCA_043744315.1 Betaproteobacteria bacterium
GCAATCCAGCAAATACCTACGCATAAACTCAATCGTCGCAAAAAACTGAAGGTCGGAATTAGCTTTCTCGGCGAAGCCATGCCCCTCATCAGCGGCCACCATGCACCAGACCGGCGTACCACTTTTCTTCAATGTCGCAACAATCTGCTCAACTTCTGTTAACGGCACGCGCGGATCGTTCAATACCTACACCACGAACAACGGCTTCATGATCTGTGCTTCACAATTCAGTGGTGAAATGGATTCAAGGAATTTGCGCATTTGTGGATTGCGTTCGTCGCCATATTCCAAACGCTGCAGGTCGCGGCGATAGCTCTAAGTATTTTCCAGGGTGGTTACGAAATTTGAAATACCGACCACATCGATTGCGGCGGCGATCCGGTCAGAGTAGATCGTAGCAATTGCCAGATTCATGTAGCCGCCGTAGCTGCCGCCGGAAACCATGATCCGGGAGGCATTCATGTCCGGCTGCGTAGCAATCCAGTCGAACAGCGCGCCGATATCCTTGACGGAATCTTCACGTAGCCGACCATTGTCGAGTTCTAGGAAGGACATCTCGTAGCTAGGGGAGCCGCGCACATTCGGATATATGACGGTGATGCCCATTTCGCTGGTGAAATAGTTGTTGAGGCTGATGAAGCTCGGGCGAAATTGAGCTTCCTGCCCACCATGATTATTGATCAGCACCGGGCGCTTGCCTGCAAAATTCGCCATAGGGCGCGATAGACGAAACCGGAGATGGTGCAGTCATCAAAACTTTTCCGGCGAACCAGATCTGGTTCGACAAATGCGCTGGGATCGGCGCCAACCGCTTCGGTAGTAGTCCAGCGGGTGAGTTTGCTGGTTTTTATATTGAACGAATAGACGTCAGCCGGTCCCTTGGCGGAAGCCACCGTTATGGCAAAGTTGGTACTGTCGCGATGCCATGTCACTCCGCTGAGCATGCCCAGTGGCAGTGTTGGCATAGGCAGAAATTTGCCGTCCTTTGCATTAATCAAGTGCAGTTTTCCGGTGTCGTCTTCGTTACTCACAAACGCGAGCAGCTTGCCGTCTTACGACAAATCAAAGGTATCGACATCCCACGGAATATCGTTCTTCAGCGTCTTCTACTTGTTTGTTTTCAAATCAATATAGGTTAGACGCTGAAATTCGTTGGCGCGATCAGTGACCGTATAAGGGCCCTTGCCATCACTGCTGAACTCCACGCCGTCATATGCAACCTGCTCGCTGCCCTCTTTCTCAGTCACTCGACGCTTGGTCCCGGTGGCGACATCCATGAGTCAATTGTAGCTTTCATTAGCTGAAACCGATTCCAGCAATGCACGCCGTTTGTCGTCAGGCGACCACGAAAAATCACCCCATCCGCCAGCCTGGAGAGAGGTAATAACCTGATCCTTGCGTAGGATGGAGTTCGGGGTTGCGATATAGACGTCCGATTGCACCGTGTCATTGGAGCCCTTGCGGTTCACTGGAAAGGTGGTGTAGACCACACGGTCACCGTGCGTCGACTACGCCAGCAGCTGGATACGCTAGTCATCTGTCGATATTGCGGTCGTGGCTTCGTTCGACGCGCTCTTGTCGGAAAACTGCCGATAGAGCCGAAATACTTCGTTGCCGCCTCTGTCTTTGCCAAACAGGAAGTAGTCATCCCTAGTCGGTTGATACGACGCACTGCGTACCGGCTCCGCGTGATCAGTCAGGAATTCCAGCGCTGCGCCCGGTTTGGCGAGACGATAAATCTGCGTGGTGTTGGCGGTGGCTCACCAGCATTTCCATGCGCGTCGGATGCCAGTCTGAAAAGCCGGTCGGCTTGAATTCTGTGTACTTGTTGACTTCTGCAGCGACGCCGGCAGGAATCGCCAGAATATTTTCCAAGCTTAGGGCCGCGGGCGGTGTGACGTTCGCGCCTTGTGCGAACGCAAGGCTGGAGGCGGTTAGCGTTAGCACGAAAATGGACAACAGGCGAAGGTGGGACGTAAATGCAAAATCTAAACAGACAATTGTGCCTGCTCGTGTAGCAGATTGTATCCCGTGCAAGATGACAAACGATATGAGGTTGAAGGCTATGTTGTCAGCGATTTCAGTAATTGATAAAAAGGGAATTTGCCTTTCAGAGCTTATCCAGCGATACGGTGCCGTCCCACCTCGCGTCTGGTTGTTGAATTCTGAATTCGGCGATACGCGAAAGATACAGCTTGGAAATGCTGTCTCCAGGAACCAGCAGCAGCACCTGCCGCCACGTTTCTTCACTCGCATCCCAGTTCCGCTGCTGATAAAGCATTAGGGCTTGCGACGTAAGTTGCATCAGTTGCGGGTTGTCGCAGGGTGTGAAAATCTGGACCGCCTCCGTCTTGCCCTTGACGATCACACGATCAACTTGCCGCAGAGCCAGCGCACCCTCCATTAGCTGCGCTGTCACACTGCTTATGAGGATTTCCGTGCCGTATAGTTTGTTGACACCCTCAAGGCGCGCAGCCAGGTTCACGCTATCGCCGATGGCGGTGTAATCAAAGCGGTCCGCCGCGCCAAGGTTGCCGACGATGGCCGACCCAGTATGCACGCCTACGCGCATATAGATCGGTGGCAAACCGCGCTTAGTGAATTCCTGTCGAAGCTCGTGCATGTCAAGTTGCATGTCGCGCGCCGCAAGGCAGGCGTTGAGCGCGTGCTTTTTATCAGTCAACGGCGCTCCCCAGATCGCCATGATGGCGTCACCGATGAATCGATTCACCGTGCCGCCATGGCGTTTGATGATGGCGGTGGCACGCGAAAAATGTTCATTAAGCAGTTGCGCCACTTGCTCCGGGCCAAGCTGTTCAGAAATATTGGTGAAACCTTTCAGGTCTGTAAACAGCAGGGTAATCTCGCGGCGCTCTCCACCCAGCTTCAATTTTTCTGGATGCGCCATGATTTGGTCCACCACTTCAGGCGCAAGATAAAGTGAGAAGGCGCGACGCGTCTCGCGGCGTTGGCGCTGTTCTGAAAAGAAGGCGTGGCCACCGAGGCCCGTATATACCATTGCGACACTGGCGAGGGCGGCCATTGCGGGTAGCCACAGTCCAAAATGACTAAATAACCACCAGTCGCCAACGAGGATGACTACGAGGATCGCAAGCGCTACTGCTCCACTTACAAATGGACGCCAACGACGCATCAGCAACGCACAAAGGCCGACTGTCAACACCAGCAATGCGAAATTCCAAGCCCACGGTAACGGCGTAAGGGTCCGACGTGAAAGCGCACTTTCCAGAATATTGGCGTGGACTTCTGCGCCCGGCGTGAGCCAGCCTGTCAAGCCGGTGAAGGGCGTAGCGAAATTATCTTCGTTGCCGCCGGTTTCAATTGCCGACCGGACGTTTCGCCCGATCAGGACAATCTGGTCACGAAATACGTCTGGAGGGAGATCAGTGTCCGCGTGCAGCGCCTGATAGTAAGACACATAAGGAAACGTATGGTCAGGCCCGACGAAACCAATCATCTTGCCTTCCAATGGAGGCGGCTCTTCGATAACGCCGGGCCGCACCAGATTGACGCGACGAATAATTTCACGCCAAAACACATCCTTTCCCTCAGGAATCCGTCTCAACACCAAGTCTGAATCGCGGGGGATGGTCGCGAGGCCATTGGCTGCGCCCGCGAGTTTGAAGGCCTCGATGGGCTCAACCCGCAACCATTGGCGAACATACTGTGTTTCCTGATAGACGAGATCAGCGGTCACGACCACGTTGCCAGCTTTGGCGATCGCTGTTGCAAACAGCCGATCATCTTCTTCGTTGGACGGCTCTGAGAGCAGGACGTCGAACGCCACCACCAGTGCACCGGCGCGATTGAGTTGTTCAAGAAGCTCGCCGTGCATGCGCCTGGGCCAGGGCCATTGTTTGCCAATCTGTGCGAATGAAGGCTCATCGATGCCGACGATCGTGATCGGCAGTGACGATTTGCCCGGCGCGCTGGTCGCCATCAGCACGTCGTAGCCCTTTAGTTCCAGCCGCCGCCAGCCGTCCAGGCCACTGAGCGCGGCGAATAGCGACAGCGTGAAGATCGCCACGATGAGCGGCGCGGAACGAAGAAGGGGGCGGAGCTGGGGCAGCATTTCCTGACTATTATCGCGGCGAATGGGCAAGGACGA
>JAYTUX010000415.1:0-4127 GCA_043744315.1 Betaproteobacteria bacterium
GCCGTAAAGGTGATGCAATCCATCGGGCAAATATCGACACAGGCATCGCACTCGATACACGATTGCACGGTGAACACGGTTTGCACATCGCAATTCAGGCAGCGTTGCGCCTCTTTGAAGCCCAACAATGCGTCAAATCCAAGTTCGACTTCAACCTTGATGCTCTTCAAGGCGATGGTGACATCTTTGAGCGGCACCTTGTACCGCAGGTCATTTGCAATCGCGTTGTCGTAGCTCCATTCGTGGATGCCCATCTTTTGACTAACGAGGTTCATGTGCGGCGGCGGTCGAACCGACGCATCTTCGCCCATGCAAAATTTGTCGATGGATATCGCAGCATCATGACCGTGCGCCACCGCCCAGATGATGTTCTTTGGACCAAACGCAGCGTCACCCCCAAAAAAAACCTTGGGCAGGGTCGATTGAAACGTAGTCTGCCCAACTACCGGCATGCCCCATTTGTCGAACTCAAGGCCGATGTCGCGCTCAATCCACGGAAAAGAATTCTCCTGTCCAACCGCGACCAACACGTCATCACAGGCAAAGTGCACATCTGGCCTGCCCGATGGCACCAACGTGCGTCGACCTTTGTCGTCGTAGCGCGCTTCGACAATTTCAAACGTCACACCGCTGAGCTTGCCGTTGTCGTGGGTAAACGCTTTGGGCACGTGAAAATTCACAATCGGAATACCCTCGTGCTGGGCGTCTTCCTTTTCCCATGGACTCGCTTTCATCTCGTCAAACCCCGAACGCACGATAACCTTTACATCCTCGCCGCCGAGCCGACGCGACGACCGACAGCAATCCATTGCCGTGTTGCCGCCGCCGAGTACGATCACGCGCTTGCCGATTTTTTCGATGTGTCCAAACGAAACAGACGACAGCCAATCGATACCGATGTGAATATTGGCAGCCGCTTCACGGCGCCCCGGAATGTCAAGATCACGCCCGCGCGGTGCGCCGGTGCCGACAAATATTGCGTCGTAGCCCTCGGTGACCAATTGCCTCAAGCTATCAATGCGCTGGCCCCCTTTGAACTCGATGCCCATGTTGAGGATGTACCCGACCTCTTCGTCGATCACGGTTTCGGGCAAACGAAACTTCGGAATCTGGCTGCGAATCATGCCACCTGCGCGCGCGTCACTATCAAATAGCGTGACGGCATAACCAAGCGGCACCAGATCACGCGCGACCGTCAGTGATGCAGGCCCCGCGCCGATACACGCGATGCGTTTGCCATTTTTCATCAGCGGTGCCTTTGGCAGGCGATCACGAATGTCTTCCTTGAGATCTGCCGCCACGCGCTTCAAACGACAGATGGCGACGGGTTCCGGCTTGGCTGTGTTTTCGTCCTCCACACGGCCGCGGCGACATGCCGGTTCACACGGTCGATCGCAGGTGCGGCCGAGAATGCCGGGGAACACATTCGATTTCCAATTCACCATGTAGGCATCGCCGTAGCGACCCGCGGCAATCATACGAATGTATTCCGGCACCGGTGTATGCGCGGGGCACGCCCACTGGCAATCAACGACCTTGTGAAAGTACTCGGGACGGCCAATATCGGTCGGCTTCAACGGTTAACTCCCACTCAAAAAGTTGACTCAAAAATTCCCCGTGAAAAGCTAGTTAGGCAGCTCACTCTCGGGCGTCATATTGTCACGGCGTAGGCACGATGTTACGCTTTGCGTCGCGCAAACACAGATCACCCGATATTGCGGTGCAGCACATTGGGGGCGCTGCCGCGAGCGCTGACAAAGTGCCGAGGGTTTGGGTGAACGATGCGATGTGACATACTGCATCGCCTTGATTAGCGCTCGCGAGCCGCTGCGTTTTATGCGCAATCCGCCGGCGCTTGACCGTCCTATTCGACTGTGACGGCCTTCGCCAGATTGCGCGGCTTATCCACATCCGTCCCACGTTTCAACGCCGTGTGATACGCGAGTAGCTGCACAGGTATCGCGTGAATGATCGGCGATAGTAGCCCCGCGTGGCGGGGCGTGCGGATTACGTGGACACCTTCGCTTTCATGGAAATGGCTATCCGCATCGGCAAACACGAACAGTTCTCCGCCGCGCGCGCGAACTTCCTGCATGTTCGACTTAACTTTCTCCAGCAAGGCATCGTTCGGCGCAATCACCACTACGGGCATATTGTCGTCGACCAATGCGAGGGGCCCGTGCTTGAGTTCGCCCGCGGGATAGGCCTCGGCATGTATGTAGGAGATTTCCTTAAGCTTTAGGGCACCTTCCAACGCGATCGGATAGTGCAAGCCGCGGCCGAGGAACAGCGCGTGGTTCTTGAGTGTAAATTTTTCTGCCCAAGTCTGGATTTGCGGTTCCAGATTCAGTGCGTGCTGTACGCTTCCTGGTACAAAACGCAGTTGGTTGATGTGATTCAGTTCCTGCGCCGGTGTGAGCACGCCTTTGACTTTCGCCATCGTCAGCGCAAACGTAAACAGCGCGGCGAGCTGCGTGGTGAAGGCCTTGGTGGACGCCACGCCAATTTCAGCCCCCGCTCGCGTGTAAAACACCATGGCCGACGCACGTGGAATTGCCGATTCACGTACATTGCAGATAGAAAGCGTTGACTTGTGTCCAAGTTCTTTCGCGCGCTTGAGCGCTTCCATCGTGTCAAGCGTCTCACCAGACTGCGAAATAGTGACAATCAATTGCTGCGGGTCGGGTATCGAGTCGCGGTAGCGATACTCATGGCCGAGTTCAATTTGGCAGGGAACCCGAGCCAGCGTCTCCACCCATTGCTTGGCAACCAGCCCCGCGTAGTAGCTCGTTCCCGATGCCAATATCAGAACGCTCGTCGCGTTTGCAAAATGGCTGCGGGCGCTCTCGCCAAAGTATGATGCGTCGATGCCATTTGTGACCACCGCCTCAAGCGTGTCAGAAATCGCGCGCGGCTGCTCATGAATTTCTTTTTGCATGAAGTGCGTGTAAGGGCCGAGGTCATGGGTATAGTCCGTGACCTCAGAGAGGTGTATGGCACGCTCCACTGCTGTTCCGTCGCGAGTGACAACGAAAATCTGCGTCCGCGTGATCTGTGCGACGTCCCCTTCTTCGAGATACATTACGCGGCGTGTCACCGGCAGAATCGCCGACACGTCGGAGGCGATGAAATTCTCCGGCGCTGCGCCAGCCTTCTCGCTGTCGCCTACTCCAATCAATAGAGGACACCCCGCCCGCGCGCAAACCAGCTGGTCCGGCTGAGAACGGGCAATCACGCCAATGGCATACGCGCCGTGCATTTCGCGAACGGCTGTTTGTACCGCAGCAAACAAATCATTGGTTTCCTGAAGCCGCTGGTGAATCAGGTGTGCAATCACTTCCGTATCCGTTTGCGAGTCAAATACGTAACCCGCTTGCCTCAGTCGCGTACGCAGCTCGTCGTGATTTTCGATGATGCCGTTGTGAACTACTGCGACCTCGTCTCGCGATACGTGAGGGTGTGCATTTGGTTCAGTTACACCGCCATGCGTTGCCCAGCGGGTGTGCCCGATACCGATGCAGCCAGTTAACTTCATCGCCTCTGCGGCAGTTTCCATTTCTACCACGCGACCGATGCGTCGCACGCGCTGAATTTCCTGTGCGCCGACAGACATCACCGCGAGGCCGGATGAGTCGTAGCCGCGGTACTCCAGGCGCTTGAGTCCTCCAGTCAGAAACGGCACGATATTTCGCGACGAGATAGCACCAACAATGCCGCACATGGATTAGCTCTTCGGTTTCTTTGCCGGACGCGTCCAGTCGTTTTTTGACAGCTGCGTTTTAGGATTGAGGGTAAGTGATGCGGTCGGCACGTCCTTCCAAACGGTTGTGCCGGCACCGATGGTGGCCCCGGAGGCAACGGTCACTGGTGCGATCAGTTGCACATCGGAACCGATGTGCACGTTGTCGCCGATCACGGTGCGGTGCTTGTTGGCACCGTCATAGTTGCAGGTGATCGTGCCGGCCCCTATATTCACGTTTGTCCCAACGGAGCTATCACCGATGTAACTCAGATGATTTGCTTTTGATCCCGAACCAATATCGCTCGCCTTTATTTCCACGAAATTGCCGACGTGCACGTCGTCGGCGAGTGTCGTGCCGGGGCGAATTCGCGCGTAAGGGCCGACA
>JAYTUX010000416.1:0-14837 GCA_043744315.1 Betaproteobacteria bacterium
CGAATAATCGACTTTGAATTTCTTGAAATTGCCGAACAGTGCATTGACCGAGGCGTACCACGCCATGTGCGCGGCGGTGTGGGTGAATTGATACGGCCCCGCCACGTCGCCGCAGGCAAAGATATTCGGGTAAATGGTTTCCAGATAATCGTTGACTTCCACCACGCGCTGCGCGGGAATGCCGAGTTCTTCCAGGCCATAGCCCTTGGTATTGGCGATGCGGCCCACTGCGCACAAAATTTCGTCGAATGGAATGCGTTTTTCCTGGCCTTCATTTTCGACGATCAAATATTTTTCGCCGTTCTCGACGAGCACTTGTTTGGCTTTGTGGTTCACCAATACGGCAACACCCTCGGCCTCGAATTTCGCTTTCACCATCGCCGAGACTTCCACGTCTTCGCGGATCATGATGCGCGGCAGCATTTCGACTTGTGTCACTTCGGCGCCGAAGCGCGCGAAGCATTGCGTGAGCTCCGAGCCGATCGGCCCGCCGCCCAGCACCACCAGGCGCTTCGGCAATGTGCGCAGGTTCCAGATGTTGTCGGAGGTGAGCGGTTTGCACTCGACCAAGCCCGGAATCGACGGCACGAAGGGACGCGCGCCGGCAGCGATGACAATATTTTTGGTGGTGAGTTTCTGCGTGGTGCCATCGTCCTTGGTGATCTCGACTTCCCACGGCGTAATAATTTTCGCGCTGCCTTTGACGCAATCGACGCCGAGATCCGTATAGCGCGCCACCGAATCATGCGGCTCGATATCGGCGATGATTTTTTGCACGCGCTCCATCACGTCGGCGAAATTCCACTGCGCGCTTGCGGACGTGATGCCGAATTCTTTGGCACGCGAAATGTGGTTCAGCAATTTGGCCGAACGGATCAACGCTTTCGACGGTACACAACCCGTGTTCAAACAATCGCCGCCCATCTGATGGCGTTCCACCAGTGTCACTTTGGATTTCACTGCCGCGGCGATGTAGCTGGTAACGAGGCCCGCTGAACCACCGCCGATCACCACCACGTTTCGATCAAAATGTGCGGGCTTTTTATCAGCCCATTTAGCGTAGATTTTTTTTGCCTTGATGCCGTCGATGATTTTTTTGGCGATGATCGGGAAAATGCCGAGCATGACAAACGCACCAATCAGGCCGGGCGAAAGTATGCCTTTCAGCGACGTGATTTTGGCCAGCTCCGTGCCGGCATTCACATAGACAATGGTGCCGAGCAACATGCCGATTTGCGAGACCCAGTAAAACGTCCAGGTCTTCATTTGCGTGAGACCCATCACCAGATTGATCAGGAAGAACGGGAATGCGGGCACCAGTCGCATGGTGAATAAATAAAAACCACCCTCTTTGGCGACACCGTCGTTGATCGGCTTCAGTCGATCGCCAAATTTCGCTTGCACCCAATCTCGCAACACATAGCGCGAAACCAGAAACGCGAGCGTGGCACCGATGCTCGACGCGAAAGACACGATGATGGTGCCATTGACCAATCCGAACACGGCACCCGCCACCAGCGTGAGCAGCGTGGCACCGGGGAATGACAACGCGATCGCGGCGACATAGAACGCCATGAAGACCGTGATCGTCTGCACCGGGTTGGTTTGATAGTAGGCGGTGATGTCGGCCTGCTTGCCTTTCAGGTATTCGAGTGTCAGGTATTGGCCGAGATCGAAGGCGAAAAACGCCGCGATCAGTGCGATCACCACGACGACGAGGATGAGTTTGCTTTTATTCATTGTGTTTCCCTGAAGGTAAATCGATTACGCCGATCGGCGTGCTCTGGATGTTTGTTTCTTTTTGGGTACCGGCGTTGGCGCGGCGGTTCGCGCCTTCATCTCGCTGCCGCTATTCAAAAACTCTGCGCGCAGATCGACCGTCTGGCGGCGTCCGACATCATCAAAGTGCCGGTCCAGCCATTGCTTTGCCGAGGCGCGGCCGCGGTCACGCAACGCGGTCAAAAATCCCCATTCGGTGCAGACCTTGCTCGCCGACGACAAATCGGCCAGTGTTTCGTCGGCGCGCAATGAATGGATCAGCACGTATTTCATCTGATCGCGATACTCTTCTTTCAGCCAGCCTTCGTCGAGCAGCTTTTGCACAAACGCCACCGCGCGCAACTCCTTGATGAGCGAGGAGTTGAAACTTATTTCGTTGACGCGGTCATCGATTTCATTGGGCGTGGTGGGTGTGGTATCGCGCGCAATCGGGTTGATGTGCACGATCAGCACGTCGCGCGTATCGGTTTCGTAGAACAGTGGAAACAGCGCCGGATTGCCCATGAATCCGCCATCCCAATAGCTTTCGCCGTCGATGTCCACTGCCTGATAAATCGTCGGCAAACAGGCCGAGGCCATCACCGTGTCAACGGTAATTTCGCGGGTATTAAAAATACGTACGTTGCCGGTGCGCACATTGGTTGCCGACAAAAACAATTTGGTTTTCAGGCACCGATTCAGTTCGGCAAAATCCACCTGCTGCAAGAGTAAATCACGCAGCGGATTGAAATTCATTGGATTCAGCTGGTAGGGGGAAAAGGTATTGGTCATGGCTTTGAATATCTGGAACGTGAGATCGCTATCGTTGTTCCAATGCGCCATTTGTCGGTCCCACGGCCATGCCCTTACGGGGGAATACTGCTGGCCGGCGTCGGACACGGCTTTCCAGAAATCATGCAGCGCCGCGCGCGCACTGGTGGCGTCGCCGATATGCAAACCGTACGCAAGCACCACGGCGTTCATCGAGCCCGCACTGGTGCCGGAAATGCCGTCGAAACGCAGTCGCCCGTCTTCCAGCAAATAGTCCAGCACGCCCCAGGCAAATGCGCCATGCGCGCCACCGCCCTGCAAAGCGAGATTGATGGTTTTGTAGGTCGGCTTCTTGGCGGATTTCCGCGTGCGAATCGGCGCCACAGAGTCGCACGCGGGCTGAGGTTTGGGCCGGGTTCGAGCGGTGTGAGCCAGAGTGGGTGACGTGCGCGGCATGCCAGCTTTCAGACAAATATCAGAGTCGAGACAGAAAGGTATACCCGGGCCGGGACAACGGCAAGCCCTGGCAGCCTCTCGGACTCAAGGAGAATCGGCTTAAAATGATCTGGCCGGTACATATTTCACCGGTTTCCTACGCCACTGGCACAACCATTGGCTTGAAAATCGTCAAAATCTGCCCTCGCCCAGCTCATTCTTCGCTTCGATTCCTTAAGTCCGACAGGCTGCCAGGCGAAAACATTCATCGATTGCAGCGGCTCCGCGATGATGCGTCGAATGGCGTCGTCGTTAGCCTACGCTTCGGCCTACGCGCAGACGGACGGCGCGCGAATCAACCCCAGTGCATGGGGTGCCGCAAACGCCGGGCCATCGACAATGCGCTTGAAATAGCTGAGATGGGCAGGTGAGCCGGGTGGCCATTGCGACAGAAAATCGCGCAGAAAATTTTCGTGATCGTAATGCACCGGGATCGCGTCGATATGCACGCCGTTGATCACTGCGCCGTATTGCGCAAACCCTTCCTGCGCCGGATAAATCGACAGGCGCGAAATCAATCCATATTGCGTGTGCGAAAAATTCGGCATGCCGGCGGCACCGTTATTGATGACGAAATGGGTTTCATCGGCATCGATGAATTTTCGCAGGGTCGGCAGACAGGTGTGGCTGGACGCAAAGCCGGTGAGGCGGTTATCGCGGCAGACCCGATTAAGCCACGCGATGTTTTCCGCCTCGTGCAGCGAATCGTGCGCGAATCGCCAACCGGAAAGGGACTCCGCATCGCCGTGCACGATGCCTATACGTTGCCCGCCGATATCGGCGACGGCGTGCATCGGCAATCGCGAAACTGTCCGGGCGAGATCCAGGTCGTGCCGTGATGTGTGTCGCAAAGTGCGCATAATCTCGTTGGAGCGCTCCACATCCATGTCATCGACATAATCCGGATATGTGCAGCCGCAGCCGGCCTCATCCGCCTCCGCCGCAAGTTCGGTTTCGACGTTGCCGCGGAGCGCGGTATGTTTCAGGACTTCAACATTGATGGCCGCGAAGTTTTTTGCGTCACTGTTGAACCAATTGAAGTCGCCGTTGAATACCAGAGTTGGCGCGTTTTTTTCACTCGCGGCAATGGCGAGTATCGCCGTCAGCGCGGGCAGGTTGCCGTAGAGGCCGCCAATCACATAAATCGTCTCGGCGCGGATATCCGCCGCGCGCGCAAACACTGCGGATGGATAGCGATAGTGCAAAGGGCAGGAACGACCTGGCGTCATTTGCGGAGGGTCAAACTCGAGCATTGACGAGCCTTCGCGGGCAAAAACCGTCCGAACGCCACGCCAGTGCTAGTGTTTACTATTCCGCCGCCGCCAGCGCCGGCACCACGTTGCCGTCGCTTTCCAGTGCCCCGCCACAAGAAGAACCCTGCCCTGCCGTGCAGCCATAGCAATGGTCTTTCACCACAATCGGGTTGCCGAGCAAATCGGTGGCCATCAAATCGCGCAAATGCGATTTCAATTTGCCCGCGTGTTGCAGCGGCAACCCAAGCATTTGATTGAAATCGCAGTCGTACACATAGCCCAGATAATCCACCGATAACAGCGAGCGGCACATCACACTGTCGAGGTTATGCGCCTGAAACGACGACACCAGCAAATCCATGTACAGCTCGAATTGGCCTTTCGAAACAAGCGTCGAGCCGAAGCGCTGGATCGGCATGTTGGTGATGGTGAAAAGGTGATTGAAAATGATGCCGAAATTGTCGTGGAGCAGGCGGTGGTAATCGGCTTCGAGTTGTTCCTGCGCGGGCGGCAACTTCGGCCCTTGCGGGTTGTAGACGAGGTTCAACACAAGTCCGCTGCCGGGCTGACCGTAGCCGAGCGCGTTGAGTTTTTTCAAGCCGTCGATCGATTTCTCGAAGACGCCTTCACCGCGTTGCTTGTCGACGTTTTCCTGCGAGTAGCACGGCAGCGAGGCGCTGATCTCGACTTGTTGTGAGGCGAGAAATTCCGCCAGATCTTCAAAGCCGGGTTCTTTGAGAATGGTAAGGTTGCAACGGTCGATCACGCGCACGCTCATCGCGCGTGCCGCGACAACCAGACGACGAAAATGCTCGTTCAATTCCGGCGCGCCACCGGTGAGATCGAGTATGGTCACGGCGCTCGCGCGCATGAACGCGATCACGTCATCGATCGTTTCACCCGACATCATCTCCTTGCGATCCGGGCTTGCGTTGACGTGGCAATGGAAGCACGCCTGATTGCATTTGTAGCCGAGGTTCACCTGCAAGGTGTCCAGCGCTTTCCGTCGCAGATGCGGGAAACCGCGCGATTTCATCAGGTGGAGGGTTTGATGCATGACGATTTTCCGGAAGAGATTGACGACGATGATAGTGGATTGAATTCCCTACGTCGATCCAATGGCGTTGGATGTTATTGACGACATGCCTTTGTTGGTCTATCTCACTCGCCCCCACTTACATTTTTTTCACCGCTGCGGACAACGTCTCGACAGTGATGCCGAAATGCCTATATAGCGCCCCAGCCGGTGCCGATTCGCCGAAGGTATCAATGCCGATCACGGCCCCTTCCAGCCCGACATATTTACGCCAGTAGTCGGTCACACCCGCTTCGATCGCAATGCGCGGCGCGCCTTTTGGCAGCACGCTAGCCTTGTACGCCGCATCCTGCCGGTCGAATACAAAACACGACGGCATCGATACCACGCGCACATGAATGCCTTCGCCGGCCAATTTTTTCTGCGCGTCTATCGCGAGCGCGACTTCGGTGCCGGTTGCGATCAACACCGCTTTCAATGCGCCACCCTCTTTTGAGAGCACATAGCCGCCGCGCGCGACGTTTTCAATCGTCGCCGCATCACGTTTCTGAAACGCCGAATTCTGCCGCGAAAAAATCAGCGCGGTCGGGCCGTCCTTGCGGGCGAGCGCGTGTTGCCATGCGGCGACGGCCTCCACCGTATCGCAGGGCCGCCAGACATCCATGTTTGGGATCAACCGCAGCGATGCAACGTGCTCGACCGATTGATGGGTCGGGCCATCTTCACCGAGGCCGATGGAATCATGCGTGAAGACTGAAATATTGCGCAGTTTCATCAGCGCGGCCATCCGCAATCCATTGCGTGAATAATCGCTGAAGGTCAAAAATGTGCCGGTGTAGGGAATGAAGCCGCCGTGCAGCGCCATGCCGCTCGCAATCGCGGTCATGCCAAATTCGCGCACGCCGTAGTTGATGTAATTGCCGCCGTGTTTGGCGGAAAGTGCCTTGGTGCCACTCCAGTTGGTGAGATTCGAACCAGTGAGATCGGCCGAGCCGCCGATCATTTCTGGCAGGTGCGCGGCGAATTTTTCGATGGCGAGTTGCGACGCTTTGCGGGTGGCGACGGTTTCGGCTTTGGCGTTGGCGGCAGTGAGCGCCTCGCGGGCGACGTCCGCAAAATTGGCGGGAAATTCCCCCGCCATGCGGCGCGTCAATTCGGCAGCGCGTTCGGGAAAGTGTTGCGCAAAAGCAGTGAAGGTAGCATGCCATTTCGCTTCTTGCGCGGCACCTTTGTGCGTTTGATCCCAGGCGTCATAAATGTCGCGTGGAATGTCGAACGGAGGATGATTCCAGCCCAGCGCCTCGCGAGTGGCCGCAACTTCTTTTTCGCCGAGTGCGGCACCATGGACTTTGTCAGTACCGGCCAGATTGGGCGAACCTTTGCCGATCACCGTCTTGCAGCAAATCAAAGTTGGCTTGTGCATTTCGGTTTTGGCTTCGCGAATCGCCGCATCGATTTCCGCTGGATCGTGACCATCCACGTTCGGGATCACCTGCCAGCCATAGGCGGCGAAGCGCATCGGCGTGTTGTCGCGAAACCAGCCCTCAACCTTGCCATCGATCGAAATGCCGTTGTCATCGTAGAACGCGATCAGTTTGCCAAGCCCCAATGTGCCCGCGAGCCCGCAAACCTCATGGGAAATGCCTTCCATCAGGCAACCATCGCCCAGGAAAACATAGGTGTGATGATCGACCACGTCAAAGCCATCGATATTGAATGTGCGTGCGAGTTCGCGCTCGGCGATGGCCATGCCAACCGCGTTCGCCAAGCCTTGCCCCAGCGGCCCGGTGGTGGTTTCCACACCCGGTGTGATGCCGACTTCCGGGTGCCCCGGCGTTTTGGAGTGCAGTTGCCGGAAATTCTTGATCTCGTCCATCGACAAGTCGTAGCCGGTGAGATGCAGGAGCGAATAGATCAGCATCGAACCATGACCATTGGACAGCACAAACCGGTCGCGATCCATCCACTGCGGATTTTTCGGATTGTGCTTCAGGTGGTCACGCCACAGCACTTCGGCAATGTCGGCCATGCCCATCGGCGCGCCGGGGTGTCCGGAATTGGCTTTTTGAACGGCGTCCATCGAGAGGGCGCGGATGGCGTTGGCGAGGGTGGTGCGGGAAGGAGTGGTCATGGGGGGGCGGGTAGTTGAAAACGAGGGAATCGGCAATGAGGTGACAATAGCGCGATGGACGGCAATCGGCAGTATGCAGATTATAATTTACGGCCCTGCCCTCTCCCTGTTTTCCCCCGCGATTTTTGCTTGCGATCGCGCAAGTTTTTTTTCAGGAATTCGCCATATGAAGGGCCTCCATATCATCGGCGATCTGCATCACTGCGCGGCGAGTGAATTTCTCATTTCCGCCAAGGCGTTGCGCGCGCTTTGCGTGGCCGCTTGTGAAGATGCCGGGTTGACCGTGCTGGGCGAACACTTCTATCAGTTCAAAGGCTTCGATGCCACGCAAATCGGTGGCGCGACCGGCGCGGTGATTCTGGCCGAATCGCATCTCGCGATTCACACCTGGCCGGAACGCAATCAAGCCACGCTGGACGTGTATGTGTGCAACGTCACGATCGATAACAGCGCGAAAGCGGAGCAACTTTTTCAGCGCATGGCCGGGGCACTGCGACCCGCCGACATCGTGGTGGAACGCATGTGGCGCGGCAAGGAATTGCCTGCCGGCATAGCCGCCATCGCGGCATAGTTTGCGTCACCTGCTCAACATGCGACTCAATGAAGCACTCAACCCGGATGCCGGCGTGTATTTCGAGGGCACGCTGATTGAATTGCGCCAATCGCCACATCAATTGATTGAAATATTCGACACCCCCGAACTCGGCAAGCTGATGCGTATCGACGGCGCCAACATGTTGAGCGAGCGCGACGAATTTTTCTATCACGAGAATCTGGTTCATCCGGCGGCGATTGCCCATCCGTTGCCCAAACGGGTGCTGATCGTTGGCGGTGGCGATGGCGGATCGACCGAGGAAATGCTCAAGCATCCGTCCATTGAGAAAATCGTCGTCGCCGAACTGGATGCCGGCGTGATCGAGATGGCGAGGAAGCATTTTCCGGAGGTGCATCGCGGCGCGTTTGAGGATGCGCGGGTGGACATTCAAATCGGCGACGGCATGAATTATCTGCGCGCCTCTGGCGGCGAATGGGATCTGATTTTTCTCGATTTGACCGACCCCGGCGGCGCGGCGGATGCGTTGTACACGCCTGAGTTTTATGCGCATTGTCGGCGTGCATTGCGTGATGGTGGCGCACTGGTCGCACATTTGGGTTCGCCGTTTTCGCATCTCGAGCGATTCATTCGCGGCATGAATCACTTGCGGGCCGTTTACAAAATCGTTGCGCCGTATTTCGTGCATATTCCCGCCTATGGGGCGACTTGGGGCTTTGCGGTCGCATCCGATACGCTTGATCCACGCACCTTGAGCGCAGTAGAAATCGATGCGCGACTCGCCGATCGCGATATCGGCGATCGGCATTTTTACAACGGTGACACCCATCGCGCGCTGTTCGCGCTGCCAGGCTACATTCGCGACGCGCTGGCGATGAGCGAATAGCGGGCGCGCTGCTATTGCGCGCCCGTTGGCATCGGCTAAGATAATGTTTTCGCGTGTTTCGAGGATCTCGATATGTTGAAGCGCATCCGAAAATCCAGCAGCCATATTTCGCTCGTGTTGATCGGCGCCGCCGCGTTGACGGCGGGGCTCGGCGGCTGCTCCAAAGAGGACGTCCGCCGCGACGTGTATGCGAGCAAGGCCGATTGTCTTGCCGACTGGGGCAACACGCCCTCGGATTGCGAACCCGCCTTCGATCGCCCCACCGGAAACGCCGCCACCACCCATTACTACGGTCGGCCCTACTCATACACCGGCGGATCGTCGCCTTCCCGTTCCGGCAGAACCATCGGCAGCTCCACCGTGAGTCGTGGCGGATTCGGCGGTAGCGGCCATTCTTCATCGGGTTGACATGAGCACGGTCACACGCCTGCCCGCGCTATCGGTCGAGGATATCGATGCGCTCTCAGCACTACTTACTGATGCCGTGGTCAATGGCGCGTCAGTCGGTTATGTGCTGCCCGTCGATGGCGAATTGATCAACGCCTATTGGCGCAGCATCGCGGATGAAATCAACTCGGGTGGGCTCGCCTTGTTCGCCGTGAAACGCGATGCGCGCATCATCGCCTCGGCGCAACTCGCGTTTTGCGGAAAACCCAATGGCCGTCACCGCGCGGAAGTGCAAAAAGTTCTGGTGCATTCGTCTGCCCGGCGCATGGGGTTGGGTGCTGCGTTGATGCGCGCTGCCGAGCAGCATGCACGCGAAGCTGCCCGCTCATTGCTGGTGCTCGACACCGAAACCCACAGCGCAGGGCAGAAACTATACGAGGCAATGGGCTATCAGGCGGCTGGCGTAATTCCAAAATTCGCCATCGGCAACTCGGGTGGGTTCGTGCCGACCACCTACATGTACAAAATTCTGGACGAGGCGACATGAAACGTCTCGATCGCGTTCCCCGCTCCGATTGGCCGCAGAAAATGGAGGCTTTGGGGTTTTCTTTTCACTCCATCGACGGTATTTATTGGGACGAGCGCGCCTGTTATCAATTCAGTTCCGCTGAAATCGATACATTGGAAACGGCGACCGAAGACTTGCATGAACTGTGCGTGGATGCTGCCGGTCACGTCATCAAATCCGGCGACTATGAACGCTTCGCCATTCCGCGCGAATTCGTATCAATGATCGAGCGTTCGTGGAACGATGACGAAGCCACCTTGTTCGGTCGTTTCGATTTTTCGTGGGACGGCAATGGCCCGCCAAAAATGCTCGAGTACAACGCGGACACGCCAACCTCGTTGATCGAAGCGAGTGTGGCGCAGTGGTACTGGTTGCAGGATGCGGTGCTGCCAGGCGAGCCGCGCGCAGACCAGTTCAACAGCCTGCATGAAAAATTGATCGAGCGCTGGAAAGAGATCGCCGAAGAGCTGCCGTCGAAGACGGTGCATTTCGCCTGCGTGGGGGAATCCGAGGAAGACGTCGGTAATCTCGATTACCTGTGCGATGTCGCGACGCAAGCCGGCGTCACCGCAAAATTCATCGATATCACCGATATCGGTTGGGACGCGGTCGCGAAGAAATTCGCCGACCACGAGAATCAGGAAATCCATTCATTGTTCAAACTCTATCCATGGGAATGGATGGTGCGCGAGGCCTTCGGCATGAATTTGTTGACGAGCGAGATGCGCGTGATCGAGCCCGCGTGGAAAATGCTGTTGTCCAATAAAGCGATTCTGCCGGTGCTGTGGCAATTGCATCCCGGCCACCCGAATCTGTTGCCCACGTTTTACGAACCGCAAAAATTTGCGACTGATTTCGTAAAGAAGCCGATCCTGTCGCGCGAAGGTGCCAATGTCACTATAACCACCGACAAAGGCGAAATCGCGATCCCCGGCGAATACGGCGCGGAAGGATTCATCTATCAGGCCTATCATCCACTGCCGGTGTACGCCGGCAGTCACACCGTGATCGGCAGCTGGATCATCGGCGATGCGGCGGCAGGCATCGGCATCCGCGAAGATGAATCGCCCGTCACCAAAAACACCAGCCGATTTTTGCCGCACTATTTTGTATGACGTTTTGACGCATCGACGAATTAAAAGGAAAACCCATGACCCAATACCAAATTCTGGAATCGTTCGGCGGCTTCGACGATTTTCTGCTCTATCTCGCGATCTCCTGCGTGTTGCTGGCGATCTTCGTGGCGCTCTACGTCAAGATCACACCCTATCGAGAAATCGCGCTCATTCGCGACAACAACATGGCGGCCGCATTCAGCCTTTCGGGGGCGATGATCGGCATGGTCATCCCGCTCGCCAATGCGGTGAAGTACAGCGTGAATCCAATTGACATGGCCATCTGGGGGTTCCTGGCACTCGCGATTCAGTTGCTCGTATTCGTGGTTGCGCGCATCGCGTTGCCGAACATCGTGGTCGATATTCCCGCCGGCAAAACCGCGCCGGGATTTTTCCTCGGCGCGATATCGATTGCGGCGGGCATTCTGAATGCAGCATGCATGTCCTATTGAGGCGGCAAAGTCTAGCACTGGCGCGGCGTTTGGGGTAATAATGACTGGAAAACATCGTCGATGCTGGAGTTTGTCTGAAACGGGTTTGTGAATAGATTGCGAATCGTTGTTGCGCTGATCGTCCTCCTGCTAGGCCAGGCGCCACACCATGCCGCGCGCGCCGAGGAAGTTACTGGCCTTTCGCCATCCTCACCGCCGACCATCCTTGAAAAAATCGTCGTCAGTGGCGAGCAACCCGGCCCGGGGCTATGGAAAGTAACCAAGGGCGACCACGTGTTGTGGATCGTCGGCACGCAAACACCGGTGCCGAAGAATATGACGTGGCGCGCGAAAGGCGTCGCGGCGTTGGTTGCGGACGCGCAGGAAATTCTCTCCGAGCCGGGCGCCTCAGTGACCGCGAAAAAAATTGGTTACTTCACCACGCTCACGCTGTTGCCCTCGATCGTGGATGCGCGCAAGAACCCCGGCGGTGCGACGCTCAAAGAGGTGGTGCCCGCCGACCTTTACCGTCGCTGGGAAGTGTTGCGGCAAAAATACGTCGGCGAATACAACATCAACGACGAAGAAAATGATCTCGACCGCTGGCGACCGATTTTCGTTGCGCTGCGCCTATATTCGCGCGCGATCAATCAATCCGGTATGACTAGCACCAACCCGGTATGGCCCGCCATCGTGGCAGCGGCCGCCAAACATCGCGTCAAGATCACCGACGTCAAATTCGAGCCGGTAATCGTCGAGCCGCGCGCAGCCATCCGCGAATTCAGCGCGTCGCGGCTCGCCGATATTGAATGTTTTGAAAAAACCATCGAGCGCATTGAAACCGATCTGGTGGCGATGCGCGCCCGCGCCAACGCGTGGGCCGTGGGCGACGTGGCGGCATTGCGCAAATTGCCGGCGATCGATCAGCGCGCGGCATGCGAAGCCGCGCTGCGAGCAGCACCGTTTATGAAAATGTTCGGGGCGAACGACTTGCTGTTGCAAATAGAAGCCGCGTGGCTGAACGCGGTTGATGCGGCGCTGACAAAAAACAAAGTCACCCTCGCCGTGCTGCCGATCGCGCAACTGGTAACGCCGAAAGGGTACGTGGCGAAATTGCGGTTGAAGGGTTATCGGGTCGACGAGCCGGACGCGACGGTTGATTGAATTTCACTTGCATTGGCATTGATCGTCATGACGGTCAATCGGCGGCGCCGGCCGCTCGGATAACGATTTACACCTGACCGATTACGCCTCGTACCAGCCTTTTGTCGAATTGACCACCTTCACCACCAGCAGCATCACCGGCACCTCAATCAGCACCCCGACCACGGTCGCCAGCGCCGCACCTGATTCGAATCCGAACAGGCTGATCGCCGCCGCCACCGCGAGTTCGAAAAAATTCGAGGCGCCGATCAGCGCGGATGGACAGGCAACCGAATGTTTTTCGCCCAGCCGGCGATTGAGCCAATAGGCCAGCGCCGAATTGAAAATCACTTGAACGAGAATTGGCACCGCGAGCAGAGCGATGATGAGTGGTTGCTTGAGAATCGCGTCCCCCTGGAACGCGAACAGCAGCACCAGTGTTGCGAGCAGCGCAGCGACGGACCACGGCTGAATGCGCATCATCGCGCGACCAAACGTGCCGGTTCCGCGCGCCAGCAACATGCGCCGCAAACCTTGCGCGATCAGCACCGGGATGACAATGTACAAAACGACCGAGGTGAGCAGCGTGGCCCACGGCACGGTGATGCTCGACACACCCAGCAGAAACGCGACCAACGGGGCGAAGGCAAACACCATGATGAGATCGTTCAGCGCCACTTGCGACAGCGTGAAATAGGGATCGCCGTTGGTCAGGCGGCTCCAGACGAACACCATGGCCGTGCACGGCGCAGCGGCCAGCAAGATAAGTCCGGCGATATAGCTGTCGATCTGCGCGGCCGGCAGCAGCGGCGCGAACCAGTGACGGATGAACAGCCAGCCGAGAAACGCCATCGAGAACGGCTTCACCAGCCAGTTTACGAATAGCGTCACACCGATGCCGCGCACGTGCTCGCGAATCTGTCCGAGCGCGCCAAAATCGATGCGAATCAGCATCGGAATGATCATGATCCAGATGAGCAAGCCGACCGGCAGATTGACCCGCGCGATATCCAGCGAGCCGATTGCTCGGAATACACCGGGCAGCATCTGGCCCAGCAAAATGCCGGCAACGATGCACAGCGCCACCCAGGCGGTCAAATAGCGCTCGAAAAAATTCATCGGTGCCGGCGCGTCAACGGGACAGACCGATGCGGCATCCTGATTCATTGTGCGTGTAACCGCGTTAATTCATTGGCGAGCGCCGAGTGTTCAAGCTTCTCGACAGGCAGGTTTATCAATTGCTCGATGCGCTGTCGGATGGCATGGAACGTCTGGTCGAACGCGTGCCGCTTGTCCTCGTCACTGCCCTGCGTGGTGGACGGGTCAGGAAATCCCCAATGCGCCGTTGCCGGCGCATTTCCGTGGCGTGCGGGCCAGATCGGGCAAACCTCGCTGGCCGCGTTGTCGCAGACGGTGATGACGATGTCCATCTTCGGTGCGCCAGGGTTCGCGAATTCGTCCCATGATTTGCTGCGGATATGGTCGGTCGGGTAGCCGATGGTTCTGGCCATCTCGATAGCGAACGGATTCACCCGACCGCTCGGCATGCTGCCCGCACTGAATGCCTGGAAGCGACCGCAGCCGAGCGTGTTCAGAAGCGCTTCCGCCATCACCGAGCGCGCCGAATTGTGCGTGCAGAGGAACAGCACGTTGCACAATCGCTCAGACATTGCAGCACGCCTTGGCGGTGTCTTTTGCTTTGTCACTCGGCATTGCCAAGGTTGATGGGCAGCACGTGGTACCGCAACCGCCGTCGCTCGCCGATGTTTCCTTGTCGGCGTTTCCCTTGTGACTTTGCTCGCCGTAAAAAGGAATGGTGTCGAGCGAGCGAAACGATTCCCACGCGATACCGGACGGATCCTGCACCCAATACTTGTCGGATTTGGCGTAGCAGCAATTGGCGCCTTTTTCGGATGCAATGGACGTGTCGGCGTTTTTCAATCGGGCGTGAATTTCTTCCAGTTCATCGTTCGACTCTGCCTGAAAGCCAAGGTGATTGAGGCCTTCCTCGGAGTCGCGTTCGGAAATGGCGAAATTAACGCGGGGATCATCGAGCATCCATTTCGCGTAATCGGGTTTCTCTACCGTCGGCGGTATGCCGAACATGGCGGAATAAAAGCGCGTGCTTTGCTGAAGATCGTTGACGGCGATGTGGACATGGAAGCGTTTCATGATTTTCTCCGTTTCAAGTTTGATGGGGATTTTTGTTGCACGCTAACGGGCGCGCAGGCCGATGATGCCGTTGTGCCCGGTGCGCAACCGGCACCCGCACAACAGTTTTCGGTCAGGTATTCGACCAAGCCATTCATG
>JAYTUX010000417.1:0-4112 GCA_043744315.1 Betaproteobacteria bacterium
GCTGGCGCCCAATGGCGATGTGCTGTGCATGATCTACGGCAGCTTGAAGGACGACAAGGAACTCGGCCAGGTGCACGCCAATATCCAGGCCATGCACAAGGGAGCGAAACCCACGGTCATCCAGAACGGTTACGCCTCCTGCCGGGGACAGGTGTCGGAGCAGGACGGCAATATCAGCGGCGTGACGCAGCCGGCGGCGAAGTAGCGCTTTGCAATCCCGTTCGCGTGCATACCGAGCGCAGGGCCAGGCCACTTTGGCGCGAATGAGGCAAAAGGCAAGGCCTCGTTTTTTACGCACACCAAAGACTGTTTGGTTCGCACGACTGGTAGTGAGAATCGCGATCTATAGCGCTAGCGCGGCGCACGGGCCGAAAGTGGCTGCGAAAGCTTGTCAAATGGCGTTCTACAGAAGTTTTTAACGGGGATTCGTGGTCTGTCCCAGATTATTCCTAAAATCCCCGGCGTCTACTGTTTCATTTCCCAGCGAATAGGATGGACATGCTTCCAGTCGCCTTTTCGCGAGTGCCCAAAGATAGCGCCCTTCACGATAACGTGCGCTTCTACATTGTGATCTGCGCCGCCGGGAATTGGCATTGTCAACCCATTCTCAGTAACGAGCCACGCGCCGCTCCAAGGACGCACTTCGTCAAAGCCGACAATATTTCCAAGGTTATCAATCGCCTTGGGATGGAATGCGAATGGTACATTCAACTCACGCAGCCCATTGGTAGAGTCCCAAATCATGGCTCTCCTTACGCCATTGGCATCGTCGGCTTCGCCCGCAACAATTCCGAAATCGTTAAAGCATGACGCAAAAAATGGACGACCGTTGTCTGGCGGAATCAGATGCAAGCCGCCAATCGGCGACCAAACAAAACTGCGCCATTGACCCATGGGGCCGCACATACCTAGAATCTCGCCTCCCTCGTTGATATCTAGCGCGGTGCTCCAAGCACTACCTGTCTCTATTAACTTCATCCCATTGTCGTTCGACCAAACGAACGCGCTGTGAAAATCTCCTTCTTTTGATGCGGGACTTTGCCATACTTCTCCAGCCACTATTTCTTGGTCATTTATAGCAGCTGCTTTAGAGTTATTTGCACCAACAACTCCCAAGTTAGTCAACGATCCATCTGCCTGCCACAAAACAGCGCGCGACTCGTTTTGTGCATTTGTGCAGTTGCCGACGACGATATTCTTGATGTTCACGTCATTTGCACTTGAATTCCCCCCGTCCATTCCGCGCAATTCTTCGATCTCTTTCCCATAAAGCCAGCGAAAAGCTCGCGGCGCAGAACCAATCGGCTGCTGAGTACTTCCAACAACTACCAATTGGTCGTTCGCAGAAGTGATATTTATTCCGCGCTCATTCATCGAGCCAATGTCGTGGCCAATTAACTCATATGACCCTTGGGCCTGAAGTTGTTCTAGACGACAATGTATTTGCTTTGCGGCTACCGCATCGCTCGAAGCTCCGGTGGCGAATGCAATTTGCTTTACCTGACTTTGCGAACCTATCAAGCCGCTGTCACGAAGCATCTTTTCAAAGTTCTTTCCCCGCATTAACTGCTTCGGAACTAGGGGGCCATCAACCTTGCCGTGTGTCCCCCCACTCCCGCCGCCTAGGCTATCGTGCGAATGACACAAAGAAGCAACGCTAATTCCGTTATTGGCTTCAGCTTTCTTAGAGGCGGTTTCAATGACCTGAGCGAGCTTGTGCCGAACAACGTTGGGAGCTTCATTTTCATCCGCCATTCGCTTTAAATGGATGCGATCAGCCTTTGAAACTGTACTATCCAAACCCGTCACGTAAACATGTGACCCAGAATCCGCTTCTAGGCTGGCCTGCAAGCCCTGTGTAGGTCGGGGAGAAATGTGGCCTCTTGTAGAGTGCGTGTTGGAAATAATTGCAATCCTTGGTCTTGAGTCTTCAAAGCCGCCAAGGATGAATGAGTGTGATTGAAATTTTCTAAGAGCAGATCGAATTTGATCTATCCAATCTGACCCACGCGCCGTGAGAATTTCTACAACTTCTTCAAATGTTGCGTTTGGGCCTAGTGTCTCAATCCATTCCGCAACCCAGTCATTTGTCGCCTTACCGCTCCATTTTCCTACGCCACAATACGTTAGAGTTCCAGACCATTTGGCGTAGGTCAGCGTAACTATTTTGGGAGAATTGTCTTCGATTGGAATCCAGCGGCCTTTTAACCCTACTCTGAAATCACAAAGTCGGAAATCAGAGCACTGGTGTATGTAGTTGGGGCTTACCACTGTAATGTTTAGTGTCAAGAATTTTCCCCAATAGCGTAAACGCGACTGATCATCTGATTTCCGATTTCAGAGAAATAATCAAAGGGGTCAATCAATCTGACCCCCTTTACTCAACGTGTCGGCGGCGCCACCATCGCTCCCTCAATACCGTGGCGCTTCAGGGCATCGGCGACAAAGCCTGTGGACTTCATTTCCTCAACGAATGCGGCTACGTATGCAGTACCCACCGGACGACCCTTCGGAATTGCCATTGCCTGATTAATGACCATGAATCTGCCATCGAGCAGGCGCACGCCCGGCACGCGTTTCGCGTCAGCCTGCAGCTGCTGTTTCACGCCTGCGGCCACCTCGATTTTTTCCGCCATCATCATGTCAGTGACGGCAGGTGAAGTTGGCGCGCGTACCAAACTTGCTTTTTTCAGTTCGCGGGTAAGATAAAGATCATATGCACTACCGCGACCAACCACCACTCGTACCCCTTCGCGATCGACTTCATCCAGACGCGAAATGGATGAGTTCTGCGGTACAAGGTAGGCGCCTTCAATCACCACATAAGCCGCGCTGAAATCGGTATCGGTGGCGCGCACCGGATCGATGGCGAAGAAGGCGATATCCCATGCACCTGATTTAATGCCGTCCACGACTTTCCCGGCCGCAGTAAAGGTGACCAGTTCCACGGGAGTACCGAGGCGTTTGCCCAACTCGCGTGCGAGATCGACCGATACACCACGTGGCTCGCCCGTTGCAGCATCGCGTGCGGCGAGAATCGGGTTACCGAAATTGATCGCTGCGCGTAATTTTCCGGACGGAGCCAACTCGGCGCGAGCCGCCGCCGATGGAGACGTGAGGGATGGTGAAGTCATGCCAGAACAGGCACCGAGTAATGCGACAGCCATGAAAAGGATGATGCAACGGATATTGGTGCAGGCAGGTGTTTGCATGGATCGTCCGTCATCGTAATCAGGAAAGTATAAGCCTGCATCATTATTGCAACGGCGTTTTTGTTCGCCGCACATAACGGCGAAGCACTACAAAAGCTCGACCTTCTTGCCGCTTGCGCTCAACACACCCTCGATGAATTTTTTCCACGTAGGGTTCGGCATCCACACGCCGGTAAGTTTGCTGCGCGCCTGGTCTTCGTTTGCCGATTCCGTAATGACGCGATAAAGGTAAGTGAACGATGAGCCGCGCAAATTGATCTGGCAATGTACCAGCACATTTTTGTTTGTGGCAGATTTCATCACATCGGTGAACAAGCGAAAATCCTCTGCAGTGGGATTGCCAAAGCGGACGGGAATATTCAAGTAGGTAACGCCTTGCGCCGCAAGTATTGCGCCTTCGTTCGGCACCGCTTCGTCATATTCGGGCGGCGCAAGATTGATTACCATGTCGAAACCTGCCGCTTTGGCGCGTTTCAAATAAGCGGCGTTCGGCTGTGCTGAAGATGCCAGCCCGCTGCGCCACGAGACGAAATTAGCCGGCTCGTCATTCGCGGCGTGCGTTGGCATGGCCGAGAGCAAGAGTGCGACGAACGCGTAAATCGTCAATACGATATGGCTGGCGCGCATGATGACACTCCGGATCTGAATGAAATCAAGGAATCAACTGCCAAATACGTGATGACGACCGGGCAGCAGTGCACGCTACTCAACCTTGCACAAGCAATGCGTATATGCAGTGAACGGATTACCGCTATTTTTCGCATGATCGGCCACTTCCATGATCCACGCGAGTTCGCGTTGGGCGTCGCGCGCGGCACCCGGCAACGCCGCAAGTGGTGAAACATGCGTGGCGGCATTACCGATCGCCGTGTTAATCCATGCCTCGATTTCAGCGCCGCC
>JAYTUX010000418.1:0-4111 GCA_043744315.1 Betaproteobacteria bacterium
GTCGATTCGACGTATGCATGGCCGCGCACGATGCCTTTCAGACGCTGGGTTTCGCCTGGGATAAATCGCTTACCTCGAAGCCCGGTGTGTGCACGACCAACGACGAGCTCGCCATCAAAGACCCTGCCAACGATCCCAAGGCGTTTCGCCGCGTACGGCCGGGCCTGGCGCTTGAACTCACGATCAACCACGCGCCGGTGACCTTCATGAATGTGCATCTGAAGGCCGGCTGTGCAAACGCGATCAGCACCGATCGCTATCCAAGCCGCCTGGTGAACGACGCTTTTCCCACCTGCGAAGTGTTCAATCGGCAAGTGCCGATTCTGGAAGACTGGCTGGATGCGGTGGCCGCTAAAACCCCGCGCTTTATTTTGCTGGGCGATTTCAATCGGCTCATCGACGAAGAGCAAACGCTGAACATTGCGAAGGATCAAGTGCGTGCGGATGGCTCTGACCCGGCCGGGCCCAACAAAAAAGACGCCAACGGAAAAGTCTCGACAAAATATCTGTGGCCCGAGATCGCTGATGGCGTGCCGGTCGCATTGCATCAAGTGCCGCTCTCGACCAAAGAAGGTGGTTGCACCGGCTTTACCGGCCTCGATCACGCGGTAATAAGCGATGCGTTGCGCAAACTGAATAGCGGCATCATCCCTTCTCGCAAGGTCGCGGTGCGCGGCAGCGGCGGACCGTTGTCAATGGAGGTGAGTGATCATTGCCCGCGGATTTTGCAATTGAAGTTTTGAATTGTCGCAAGATGCCCACGAATAGCCAAATACGATTGCGTTAGACTTCCAGTCTGAATTGATTCCACCGGGAAAACCCCATGAATACTTGTTCGCTACTGACCAAAAAGCCGTTCCGCCACCTGGCGGGCCTAAGTGCCGTATTTGTCGCGCCCGCCGTGCTTGCGGCGACTTTTCTTGGGGTGGAAGTCGCCGCACCGTTACCAGCAAAAAATGTGGTCGACACATATTGGGGAACGCCAGTCGACGATCCCTATCGATTCCTTGAAGACACGAAAGATCCGCTGGTTCAATCGTGGATGAAGGGTCAGGCCGATGCGACCGAGGCCATTCTCGCCAAACTGCCGGTGCGCACGGAATTGCGCGCGCGGCTGGCGGAAATTGAAGCGGCGGTGCCGGCGAATATCAATTCGGTGCGTCGAACGCGGGAGGGTGTGTATTTTGCCCTGCGCCGAAACGTGGAGGACAATCAGTTCAAGTTGGTCAGACGTGATGGCGTCGATGGCAAAGACGTTGTGCTGGTTGACCCTGATGTCTTGGCCAAGACGACGGGCACGGCGCACGCCATCGGCGAGTATTCGATTTCGCCTGATGGCAAACTCGTCGCTTACACGGTCTCGTCGGGCGGCGCCGAAATCGGCAGTCTGCATGTGATCGATGCGAGCACCGCCAAGCCGCGAATTCCGCCGATCGCCAATATTCGCGGCGCAAGCATTTCGTGGCTTGATGACAGCAGTGGCTTTTTCTATACGCGTCTGGCCGCCGATTGGGCCAGTCTGCCACGCGCGGACCGGTTCCTCGATGCAAAGTATTACTTAAACAAACTTGGCGCCGCAGATGCCGACCCGATTGTGTTTGGTGCCGCGCTGGATCCTTCGCTACAACTTTCACGCGCGGCGGGTGGTGCCGTTTTCGCCGTGCGCGGATCGAAGGTTGCCTATGCGCTCATGTTTGACGGCGTGAAACGGGAGGCGTCACTGTATACGGCTCCGCTGGCCGACGTATTGGCGGCGGCGGCGAAATGGAGACGCGCGTTTGGCGACGAGGCCAAGATTTCCACTATAACGATTGCGGGCGGCTGGATTTATGCGCGCAGCGCGCTCGATGCGCCGCGCTACAAAGTATTGCGCATGCCGGTGGCCGATCCCGATCCCGCGAAGGCAGAAACCGTCATTGCGGCGGGGGATGATGTCATCGTTGAGCTGGCGGCGGCCAAGGACGCGCTTTACGTGACTCAAAGGCAAGGCCCGCTAACAAGGCTGTTGCGAATTGCACATGAGAAAGCCGCAAAGCCCGTTGAAGTCAAGCTGCCTTACGCCGGTCTTGTCGATTTGCAGTTCACTGCGCACGATCAAGCGGGAGCGATATTCTCATTGAGCAGTTGGGTACGCCGCGCGAAACTGCATGCCTTTGACCCGGTTCGCGGAACCGTGACGGCATTAGCCCTCGTGCCCGATGGAAAATTCGATGCGCCGGATGGACTCGAGGCACGCGAAGTCCGAATCAAAAGTCACGACGGCGTCGAGGTGCCCGCATCGATAATCTCGCGGGCCAATATCAAATTGGACGGACGCAACCCAACGATCCTCTATGCCTATGGCGCCTATGGCACCACCGAGGAGCCGCGCTGGGGCCCAAACTTGTTGGCATGGCTCGAACGAGGTGGGGTGTTTGTAATGGCGCATGTGCGCGGCGGTGGCGTATATGGTGACGCATGGCATCGTGCCGGCCTGAAAACTACCAAGCCCAATACCTGGAAAGACGGAATCGCCATCGCCGAATGGCTTATCGCGCAACGCTACACGGCACCGGATCGGCTGGCGGTTTACGGTGGAAGCGCGGGCGGGGTATTTGTGGGGCGCGCCGTGACGTCGCGGCCTGATTTGTTTGCCGTAGGCGTAGTGGCGGTGGGCAATACCGATCAAGTGCGCTCGGAAACACGCGCCAACGGCGGCGCAAATATTCCGGAATACGGGACGGTTAAAAAAGAAGACGAGTTTCGCGGCTTGCTGGAAATGAGTACCTATGCAAACGTGCGCGAGGGTACAAAATATCCGGCGATGCTGTTCGAGCACGGTGTCAACGATAGCCGTGTGGATGTATGGATGACGCTTAAGACCGGCTCACGGATGGCCGCTGCAAGCAATAGCGGCAAACCAATTTTGTTGCGGCTTGAATATGACGGCGGTCACGGCGTCGGCGCGACACGTAGTCAAGCTCGCGAGCGCACCGCCGACCGTTGGGCCTTCCTCCTCTGGCAATTTGGAATGGCAGGCCCGTGAAATTCAACGACCGACAGGCAGCTTGCGGGCGTCGACAACGCGCGCATGCAATCAGGGGCCGGCGCTTCGCGTCACCAGCGCCACGCCCGCCGCCGTCACCAGCAATCCCGCCACCGCGAGCGCATTCAGCGTTTCGCCAAACAGCAGGAACGCCAATACTGCCGTCACCGAAGGCGTGAGAAAAAACAGGCTCGCCACTTTCGACGCGGCACCACGGCGGATCATCAGATAGAGCAACGAAATCGCGCCCAGCGACAACACGATCGCGAGCCACAACAAGGCGAACAAAAATTCACCGTTCCATTGCACCACGCGCGTCTCGAATGCAAATGCGCCCATCATCATTGCAAGCCCGGTTGCGGAAAATTGAATCACGCCGCCGGTGCGCAAATCCATATGCGAGCAATGGCGTTTTTGATACAGCGTGCCAAAGGTAATCCCCGCGAGTGCTATGCCCGCACATCCCAGTGCGGGCGCATTCACATTGCCGAACGTAAATTTGCTCATTACCACCAGCACCACACCCGCCAGCCCGAGTGCCATGCCGGTCCATTGGCGCGGACTTAATTTTTCATGCAGATAGGCATTGGCGAATACACCAGTGACAATGGGTTGCAGCCCTGTCAACAACGCGACAAAACCGAGTGGCAATTTCAGATTTATCGCGTACAGTACGCCGGATAAATACGTCGCGTGAACCAGTAATCCGGCGATGGCAATGTGCGCCGCCTCGCGCGGGCGTTGCGGCCACGGTGCGCGCATCGCCAGTGCTACGATCAACAGGATCGACACCACGATCGCCATCCGCCACATCATGAAGGTGAATGGTTCGGCATGCGGTGCGCCATAGCGCATGCCGATGAAGCCCGTACTCCACAGAAATACGAACAGCGCCGGCGTGATCGCGATGAAAGTAGCCGAGGCGGTTGCGGTGCGCGCGGTGGACATGGGGGACAATAATCGACGCGAACGCGTTCCGTAAAAACATATCAAAAAGAGGCAGAGGCCAATTGCGGACGGGTTACCAGCGACCGCCGCATTGGATGGTAAACAAGCTGCTAACATTTTACGTTATGAATATCGCCC
>JAYTUX010000419.1:0-4110 GCA_043744315.1 Betaproteobacteria bacterium
AAGAAGACTGAAAAATCGGATCTGCTCCTGTTGCTGGAAGCGTATCTTGTCTCCGTCGCGCGTGACGGCAAACGCTGCTTGCTGGTCGTCGATGAAGCGCAAAACCTGACGCCGCGTGCAGTCGAAGAATTACGCATGTTGTCAAACTTCCAACTCGAAACACACGCGCTTCTGCAGAGCTTTCTGATCGGTCAGCCCGAATTCAGGGAAACGCTTCAGGGACCCGAAATGGAACAGCTTCGGCAACGTGTCATTGCTGCATGCCATGTCGGCCCGCTTGGCGAGGCTGAGACCCAAAGTTACATTGAACACCGACTCTCTTGTGTTGGTTGGAAAAACGTTCCGCAATTTTTGCCCGAGGCGCACCGCGCCATTTATTCGTCCAGCGGAGGCATTCCACGACGAATAAATTCTGTCTGCGACCGTCTGTTGTGGTACGGATATTTGGCGGACAAAAAGGTTTTCAACGATGCCGATGTTGAAGAAGTTGCGGCTGAAATGAACGACGAGGCAAGAGGCGGTTCGGCCGCAAAGCGGCGCAGAAAGACAGACAGCAGCGCCGCGAATGATGCTTCATCAACGCCCACCGCGACGAACGAAGTCGTACAACTGCACCCGAACGCCAAAAGCACGGGTGAAACGTTGAAGGTGATTTCGAGTATTGGGAGCGATGCAATCGGCGAGCAACTCTTGCAGATTGAGCAGGGCATGCGCAGGCTCGATGCGACGATGCTGCGAATCGAGCGAAGCAACCTTGTTTCAACCGCGCTGTTTCGCCGACTTTTGGACTGGGTCAGATCGCGTGAGGCAGGTCGGGACGACGCGGCGTGATCTGAATTGACAGCGCATATCGAATGTCGGCTGGAACCCATTGGCGATATCGCGAGCGTCGAGCCAAAATGGCGGCAATTGCAGGAACGTACGAATTGCGCCTATTTCCTGAGTTGGGGCTGGATCGGCAATTGGCTTAAAGCTTTGCCGGTGTCAATAACGCCTCTGCTCTTGACCGCGACCGAAGCGGGCGAAATTATTGGATTGGCTGTCGTCTTTTCACGCACGCTGCGGCGTCACGGCGTCATTGTGTCAAGAGCTGCCTATCTCAATAAAACCGGTGATGACACATTGGATGAGATCACCATTGAGTACAACGGATTTCTTGCCGAATCACATAATCACGCGCGCGTAACCCGCACGGCATTTGACTACTTCATATCAAATGGTTGGGACGAAGTGTATATCGACGCAGCGCAATCGCCGGATGCGTTGACGTTTCCGACAGACAATTCCTGGAACGTGCGACGCCGCATGCCGTGGATGGGATATGCGGTGAATTTGCAGAAAATTCGAGCCTCCGGCACCACGTATCTGGATGTATTGAGCGGCAACATGCGTCATCAGATTCGGCACGCCTTGCAAGAATACGCAAAACTCGGTCCGCTGCGCGTCGAATGCGCGAAGCATGACAAGCAAGATACCGAGTTGTGGCTTGAAGAATTGATGCGGCTGCATCAAATTTACTGGGTGCGAAAAGGGATGCCGGGCGCATTTTCCAATTCTTTTTTCAACCGGTTTCACGCTTCACTGGTCGCTGATAGAACGTCGGCGGGCGAAATTCAAGTGCTTCGTGTCGGTTTTGGCGACCATTGGATCGGCTATCTCTATAATTTTTGCTGGAACGGCGTCGTGCATAATTACCAATCGGGTTTTAACTACGATTTGTTACCCCGAAAAAATTGGCCGGGTACGATTACACAATTTGCCGCAATCGAATTCAACCTTCGACATGGCGCAAATTACTATGATTTCCTTGGTGGGGACAGCCAGCAAAAACGATCACTTTCAACCGAAATCGTGCCGCTGGACTGGATTGTCGCGCGGCGCAGATGCATGAGGTTTCAGATTGAGGATGGAATGCGCGCGTTGCGCGACCGTTTAATTTCGTGATGCAAGTCCGATCAGTTTGATGGGGAGCTAGTCAATCAATGAGTAACGTGTTTAGCGTCGATGTCGAAGACTATTTCCAGGTCGAGGCCTTTACGTCGGTGATCGAACGTGTAACTTGGGAAAACTATGCGTCGCGGGTCGAGGCGAATACTGATCGTGTGCTGGATTTGCTGGCACGTCGTGGCGTGCGTGGGACGTTTTTTGTACTGGGTTGGATCGCAAGTCGATATCCGGGAATTGTGCGGGCAATCGCTGCACAGGGCCATGAAATTGCATCGCACGGAATGACACACCGGCTGATTTATCGTCAGTCAATAGACGAATTTCGGCGGGAAACGATTGATAGCAAAGCGTTGCTCGAAGATCAATGTCAAAAGCCTGTGATCGGCTACCGTGCGGCAACCTACTCAATCACAAGAGAATCGCTATGGGCGCTGGACGTGCTGTGCGAAGCAGGGTTTCTCTATGATTCAAGCATCTTCCCGGTTTGGCACGACAAATATGGCATTCCCGATGCGCCGCGCCTGCCGCATCGAATGAAGACACCAAATGGCCAGGAAATCGTCGAGTATCCGATCACCGTCCTTCAGCGAGGCAAGGTTCGCATACCGATCGCAGGCGGCGGTTACTTTCGTTTATTCCCATATGCTTTTACCCACTGGGCATTGAAGTCGGTGAATCGGGACGGACAGGATTTTGTGTTTTACATGCACCCATGGGAAATCGATCCGGATCAGCCGAGAATTCCCGACGCAAGTATGAAATCCCGGTTCAGACACTATTTGAATTTGCGCCGCTGCGAACCGAGGCTGGAACGACTACTGACAGATTTTCCATTTTGTACGATGCGTGAAAGCCTGAGACAACTCGGCCTACTTCCACATTGATGCATCAGACTGTATCAATTGTTGGACTTCTTTCGAAAGATCGACGTGCGGCGACTACGCGGCGCCACATTGAGTCCCCAAAGACGATGCCCCCGTGCAAGTTTAGCTTCACGCGTTGTACTTTTCGATTGCGAACAGCAGCGTTTGCCGAATACTCTGTATGCGCATCGCCCTGCAAATAACGTTTGAATTGCTGTCGCGACAATGTTCACCTTATACCTGACGACACTAATTATTGCGCCGCAATTGTGGGTGCCGGCATTCGTCGGCATTCCGGTAGACTACTTCATGTACCCACTTTGGTTCGTGGTTGCCAGTATTCAGGGCCGCATCGTCGACTTCTTCAAATTTCGCGCCATCGATTGGTTTTTTCTGGCGATGCTTGGCTGGATCATCGTGACGACAGTCATGAACACCATGAATGTCCGTTCCATCCCGATTGCGATTGACTACTTCAAATGGTTCATTCTCTATCGTCTGGTGATTATTTCTCTGCCGACGTTTCCGCACCTGCGCCGCGTGATGTGGCTACTACTATTTTTCGTCATGGTGTTGGTGGTCGAGGGAATTCAGCACAAGCTTAGCCCCGATGGTATCGGCTGGGCGGGGCAACCACTCGGATGGGTTGATCCCAGCGTACTCGCCGCTGGGGGCACCGGGCGCACAAAATGGGTCAATATTTTTGATGGGCCCGGCGTATTTTGCGTGATCTATACAATTGGACTACCCATCGTGCTGGTGCTACTTGGGCCACCCTTTGGTGTCGTGACACGCATCATCGGCTGCCTTATGCTTGGGCCGCTACTGCTCGCGACATACTACTCAGGATCGCGTGGCGGCCTACTCGCCGCACTAGGAATACTTGCCCTCTACATGTTGATCCGGTTGCGAATTTCTGTGGCAAAGATCGGTATGGTCGCCGGCATTATCGGTCTTGTGTATATGGCAGCACCAGATCACATGACGTCGATCAGAGATGAAAACAAGTCGGCACAGCATCGTGTTGAGGTTTGGGCGGAAGGCGTGGAAATGGTCACCAACAACCCCATTTTCGGCATTGGCAAAGGTAACTATCGTGTTTATACGGGGCGATTGATTGCCCATAGTTCGCCGATCGAGATCATGGGGGAAACCGGAGTCATCGGACTATTTTTGTGGGTGTCCCTTATCTATCTCGCGGTAAAGGGTCTGTTTCTATACCGGGCAGGCCCATATAATGACGCCGACAAAGCCTATGCCACAGCACTCGCGTTGATTATTTTCGGCTATGTGCTGAGCG
>JAYTUX010000420.1:0-14778 GCA_043744315.1 Betaproteobacteria bacterium
CCACCGCCTCATCCATGCTTAGACGCGCTTCGAGCACCACCATCGCCGTCATCAGCTTGGTGATAGAGGCGATCGGCACCGGGCTTTCCGCGTTCTTGGAATATAACGCGCGCCCGGTAGCGGGATCAAATACCATCGCCGCGTGCGACAACAAATTCGGCCCGCCATCCTTGCTGAGATCAGGCGTTGCCTTTTGTTTTGCGGACGAGACCTTTACCTTATTGACGGATTCCGCGCGCGCAACACTCATCGTGCAGGCCAACGCCATTGCACAAAAAGTCGCGATAATAGAGTGTGAAAGTGCCCGCACGACAGTGACTTTCCGTAAGATGACCTGACACCATAGCAAAAACAACAGGGTTCTGGCAAGAGTTAATGCAACGTCTTATGTTCGCCATGCAAGATACTGAATCTCCCATAAATAATGTCTTCGCCTAAAAACCCACGCCTTGAGACTCTCGCGGTACACGCCGGCCAGTCGCCGGACCCCGTCACCGGTGCGCGCGCGGTGCCGATATATCAGTCCGCGTCGTTCGTTTTTCCCGACACAGATACTGCTGCGTCGCTCTTCAATTTGGAGCGGCCCGGCCATGTTTACTCGCGCATTTCAAACCCGACGCTGAGCGTATTTGAAGAACGCATGGCGGCCCTCGAAGGAGGACCGGCGGCGATTGCGGTTGCATCCGGTCAGGCGGCATTGCATCTGGCGATTGCGACATTGATGGGTGCCGGCAGCCACATTGTTGCCTCGAGCGCGTTGTATGGCGGTTCGCACAATCTGCTTTCCTATACGCTGCCGCGATTCGGCATCGACACGACGTTTGTCGATGGCCGTGACGCCGATGCCTGGCGCGCAGCGATCCGCCCCAACACGCGCTTGTTGTTTGGCGAAACCGTAGGAAACCCGGGGCTTGATGTATTGAATGTGCCAATGGTTGCTGAGATCGCACATGCACAGGATTTGCCGCTGATGGTCGATGCCACGCTGACCACGCCGTTTCTGTCGCGTCCACTCACGCAGGGTGCCGATATCGTAATGCATTCGGCGACCAAATTTCTCTCTGGGCACGGCGTGGTGATCGGCGGCGTGTTGATCGATGGCGGATCATTCGATTGGCGCGAATCCGGAAAATTTCCGACCTTAACCGATCCCTACAATGGTTTTCACGGCATGGTGATGACCGATGAGTCCAGCGTCGCCGCGTTCGCGTTGCGCGCGCGTCGCGAGGGGCTGCGCGATTTCGGTGCCGCAATGGCGCCGATGACGGCGTTTCAAATTTTGCAAGGACTTGAGACGCTGCATGTGCGCATGCCGAGGCACGTCGAGAACGCACGAAAGATTGTCGCGTATTTGGCCGCGCACAAGACGGTCGCACAGGTAGTCTATCCGGAATTGCCGTCGCACCCCGATTGTGCGCTGGCCGCGAAATTGTTACCGGATGGCGCGGGTGCGGTGGTGAGTTTCGATGTCCACGGCGGTCGCGCAGCAGGCAAAGTGTTCATCGAAAAGCTGGCGCTGTTTTCGCATCTCGCCAACATCGGCGACGCGAAATCGTTGGTGATTCATCCTGCCAGTACCACGCATTTCAGGATGGATGCGGCAGCGTTAAAGTCTGCAGGAATTTCCGAAGGCACCATTCGTCTTTCGATCGGCATCGAGCACACCGATGATTTGATCGACGACTTGTCGAAGGCGCTCTACGCCGTTGAGAAATTGACCAAATGAAATTTCTCGTCCAACAACAGCCCGCCTATGTCTACACCGGTGGAAAGCCCTTCGACGCGACCAAGCCAAGCGTGGTATTCATTCACGGTGCGGCGAACGATCACAGCGTGTGGGTCTATCAGTCCCGCTATTTCGCGCACCACGGCTGGAATGCGATGGCGGTCGATTTGCCGGGCCATGGCCAGAGTTTCGGCGAGGCCAAAACGACCATCGGCGAATATGCCGACTGGATCGTCAACTTGCTCGACAACGGCGGTGTCAGTCGAGCGGCGCTGGTAGGTCATAGCATGGGTTCACTGATCGCGATGGAGTGCGCGGTGCGCCATGACGCGCGCGTCTCACAGCTCGCGCTGCTCGGCGCAAGTGTGCCGATGCCGGTGTCGGATGTGTTGTTGGATGCGGCTCGGAATCGTCCCACCGAGGCTTTCGATTTGCTTAACCTCTGGGGCCATGCGCCGCCATTGAAATGGGGACGCAATCCGACACCGGGCACGTCGTCGATGGTGGCCTACAAACGGCTGCTGGAAAAAAGCCGGCCCGGCGTATTGGCAACTGATCTCACCGCCTGTGCGGCCTATGTTCCCGCGGATGCCACGATTGCGACCATCAAGACGCCAACGCTGATCATTGCCGGCGGGCGCGACATGATGACGCCGCCAAAATCGGCGCAGGCAGTGGCATCACGAATTCCGGGCAGCCGTTTGGTGCTGTTTGACGATACCGGCCACGCGATGACGCAAGAAGCGCCGGGGAAAACGGTCGACGCGCTGAAGGGTTTTCTCAAACCATGAGAAAAATACTCGGTCGTGCCATGGTAGTTTTCGTCGCGTTCGCGGCGCATCTGGAGTCCCTTGCGCAGTCGACAATATTGTTTGAAAGCCCGGTGAAAATCATCGCGCTGGCTCGCGTGGAAGCGAACGCGCCAGCGACACCAGCCGCGACGACTTTCGATATCGCGATTTCATCCGCCGCTTTTGAATTTCAATTTGCCGTAGCACAGCCGGGCGGAGCCGCTGACGCGTTGGCTGCGCTGAAGAAAAAATCCGGTTGGAAAGACAGCGTTTTATTTGTCCGCGACGATTGTGTCGCCACGCCCGCCGCGAAACCGGTCGTGCGATGCGCCGTCGATCAGGTTTTCACCTTTGTCGATGGTGCGGATAGCGTCCGATTGGTGCATCTGGGTGATGTTTTCGCCGGTGAAGACTGCATCGAGGATGCGAAATTCGGCTGCTCGCTGTATCGAGGGGTATTCACTGATATCTATGACGCTTTTGAAAACAACACCTTTATCGGCCGCATTGACATGCCGGCTCCGTTATTGGAAATGCGTGCCATTAGTGGTCAACTGACGGTTGATCTCGATGAAACCTGGGGACGCAATCAGGAGCGATACACGGCGGGTGAACGTTGCCTGGCCGCAAAGGCCGCAGAACGTGCCGAGATGTGCGTAGAAGGCATCTCGCGGCGCGGCGCGTACTTGTTCAATTCGATATTGGCGGCGTACACCAAGCGCGAAGATGCATTGACACGGACGCGCACCTTTGCGCGCGCAGCGTTGTGCGAAGACAACCGCGAATCCGACGCTGATTGTGGAGAAACATTGCGTAAATCCGCGCTCCTGCTGGCGTCAATTCGACCGGGTGAAAAACCGCGACAACGCGGCAATGTCAAGTCGGTTTCGTTGCCGCCGAAAAAGTGAAACGCCAATATAGACAGGCGTCTCGGGACTAAAGTGCCCCGAGATGCGCGCTAGTGCTTGAGCTAACCCAACGCATCCGCCCAAATATTCTTCGCCCAGGTCATCGCGTATTGGCCTTCCAGCTCGCTCGATGCCGCCGACACGCCGCCCGAACCCGGCACCGTTTTCATGGTTTTGTCTTTTTCGTCGTACTTGTGGATCGACGCGACGTGAATGACTTTATCGGCCGAGACAAAGCTGTAGCAGGTATTGCTGAGCGTGGGACTCGCATTGGGTGCCTCACCCGACAGCATCGCCACCACCGCCGCGGCACAGGCCTTGCCGTGCGCGTTGGCCATATGGCCGGACTTAGGCATGGCCGGTGCAATCTGCAAAGCGTCGCCCATCAAATGTACGCCTGGCACATTCTTGGCTTCATAGGTCAGCCAGTTGATTTCGCACCAGCGTTTATTGGCGGTGATGAACGGATTCGCGATCGCGCCAGCCTTCATTGGCGGCAAAATGTTGAGCACGTCAGCCTTGAATTCCTCGACTTCCATTTTCGCGGTCATGGTTTTGACATCGACATCGACCACCTTCGAGTTACCGCGATACTCGATCATGCCGGGATACATATCCGCCCACGCTTTCTTGAACAATCCCGGCTTTGAGGTCACGTCGGGATTGGCGTCGAGAATCACCACCTTCGATTTCGGTTTGGACTGCTTCAGGTAAGCCGCTATCTGGCAGGCGCGCTCATAGGGGCCGGGCGGGCAGCGGTACGGGGCGGTGGGAATGGAAATCGCGACCACACCGCCATCGCGCATAGATTCCAGTTGTTTTCGTAGCGCAACGGTTTGCGCACCCGCCTTCCACGCGTGCAGAATTTTTTCCTGCGCAGCCGCGTGGTTAAGACCGGGAATTTCTTCGAACATGAAATCGATACCGGGCGAGAGAATCACGCGGTCAAACGCGAGCGAGTCACCGTTTGCAAGCCGCACCGTTTTTTTCTCGGCATCCACCGCGACCGCTTCACCGCGCACCACTTTCACACCATGCTTTTTCGCGAGCGCGTCGTAGCTGATGGTGATGTCCTGCATCGTCTTCGAGCCGCCAAGAACCAAATTGGAAATCGGGCAGGAAATAAATTCTGCGTTGCGCTCGATGAGCGTGACATCGACATTCGGTGCCCACATTTTGATATATCGCGCTGCCGTGGCACCGCCGTAGCCGCCGCCGACGATGACCACTTTGGGGCCGCTGGCGCCAATCGACGCGCATCCGCCCAGCGCCGACGCCGCCGCAATGCTGCCTGCGGCACCCAAGGCACCCGAGGATTTCAAAAACGTTCTGCGATTCGTGTTCATGAGTTTCTCCTGAAATCCGTCGGGTTATTTTTTCTGCGCGGAAAAATACTCGCCCAATGCGGCCGCTTCCGCATCCGAATAGCCCTTGGCGATCTGGTGCATTACGGTGGCCTCGCGCTTGCCCTCTTTGAATGCCTTGAGTTGATTCAGAAAATATTCCTTGTTCATGCCCGCCAAACCGGGAATTGCCCCGCCGGCGCTATTGCCGTTGGTGCCATGGCAGGCAGCGCAGTTGGCCGCGAGCGAACGCACGCCATTGGCGCTCAGGTTGGGTGCCGCAAAGGCGGGCGCGGGCGGTGGCGGCACCGCTGCCGGTGGGGGTGCCTGCGTCCACGCGGGCATCGCGCCGGCAAGTAATCCAATCGACAACGCAATGCGCAGGGTTCGGTTCATGTTGGCCTCCGTGGTTTTTGTGGCGCGGGCAATCACGCGCGCCGAGAGGCGTAAGAATAACGCAAACAACTTGAAGGCGCATTTCCGTCGACAAAAAAACAACGGGCCGCCGATCATGATCGGCGGCCCGCAGCAGATACGCAGATTCGGTGGTTCAGCTTTCCTGCGCGACCGGCACCTTTTCTTCACTGATATCGAGTTTCACCTTGTTGTCGGCATCCACATCGATGGTCACTCTTCCGCCCGTCGCCAGTCGGCCAAACAGCAATTCCTCGGCCAGCGCGCGGCGAATCGTATCCTGAATCAAGCGCGCCATCGGACGGGCACCCATGGCGGGGTCGAAACCGTTCTTGGCGAGATACTTTTTCAGCGCGTCGGTGTAGGTGACATCGACTTTCTTTTCTGTTAATTGCGCTTCGAGTTGCATCAGGAATTTATCGACCACGCGCAGAATCACGACTTCATCAAGCGGCGCGAATGAAATTGTCGCATCGAGTCGGTTGCGGAACTCGGGTGTGAACAGGCGTTTGATTTCCGCCATTTCATCCCCGGCTTTTTTCTCGTTGGTGAATCCCATCGTCGATTTTGAGAGCTCGGAGGCACCGGCGTTGGTCGTCATAACGATAACCACATTGCGGAAATCCGCCTTGCGTCCGTTGTTATCGGTCAGCGTGCCGTGATCCATCACTTGCAGGAGCACGTTGTAGACATCCGGATGCGCCTTTTCGATTTCATCCAGCAGCAATACCGAATACGGATGTTTGGTGATCGCCTCCGTCATCAGACCACCCTGATCGAACCCGACATAGCCGGGCGGCGCGCCGATCAAACGCGAGACCGCGTGGCGCTCCATGTATTCCGACATGTCAAAACGGATCAATTCCACGCCGAGAATGAACGCAAGTTGCTTCGCAACTTCGGTTTTGCCGACGCCAGTGGGACCTGAGAACAGGAACGATCCAATCGGTTTCGCCGTATTGCCCAAGCCGGAGCGCGCCATTTTGATTGCCGACGACAGCGCTTCAATCGCCTTATCCTGACCGAACACCACCGACTTCAAATCGCGATCAAGTGTACGCAGCGCATTGCGGTCGTCGGAGGACACATTGCGCGCGGGAATGCGCGCAATCTTGGCAACGATCTCTTCGATCTCCGGTTTGCCGATGGTTTTTTTCTGCTTCGATTTCGGCGCGATGCGCTGCGCGGCACCGGCTTCGTCGATCACATCGATCGCCTTGTCGGGCAGATGCCGGTCATTGATATATTTGGCGGAGAGTTCGGCCGCCGTGGTCAACGCCGTGGAGGTGTATTTGACGCCATGATGGCTCTCGAAGCGGCTTTTCAGCCCCTTGAGAATTTCAATCGTCTCCGAAATCGACGGCTCGGTCACATCGATTTTCTGAAAGCGTCGCGAGAGCGCGTGATCTTTCTCGAAGATGCCACGATATTCGCCATAGGTGGTCGCGCCAATGCATTTCAATTGCCCGGAAGACAGCGCCGGCTTCAATAGATTGGACGCGTCCAGTGTTCCGCCCGATGCCGAGCCCGCACCGATCAGGGTGTGAATTTCATCGATGAATAGTACCGCGTTGGGGTTTTCGGTAAGTTGTTTCAATACTGCCTTTAACCGCTGTTCAAAATCGCCACGATATTTGGTGCCCGCGAGCAAGGCGCCCATATCCAGCGAATAGACCTGCGACTTGGCGAGGATATCCGGCACCTGGCCATCGACGATGCGCTTGGCGAGGCCCTCGGCGATCGCCGTCTTGCCGACACCCGCTTCACCGACCAGTAACGGATTATTTTTGCGGCGGCGGCAGAGTATCTGGATCACGCGCTCGACTTCATGTTCGCGACCGATCAGCGGATCGATTTTGCCGTCGATCGCCATTTGATTGAGATGCAGCGTGAAACTCTCGAGCGCGCCGCCGGCTTGTTCGCCCTCGGCGTTTTCGGTTTCCGCATCTTCCTTTTGGCCGGTGGTCGGCGCCGCTTTGGAAATGCCATGCGAAATGAAATTCACCACGTCAAGCCGTGAAACGCCCTGCTGATGCAGGAAATACACGGCGTGCGAATCTTTCTCGCCATAGATCGCCACCAGTACATTGGCCCCCGTGACTTCTTTCTTGCCCGACGATTGCACGTGCAGGATTGCGCGTTGGATCACGCGCTGAAATCCGAGGGTCGGCTGGGTATTCACTTCGCCGTCGCCGGCGACGATGGGCGTGTGCTGTTCGATGAAATCGATCAGTGCTTTTTTCAATTCATCGACTTTCGCCGCGCACGCTTTCAGCACTTCCTGTGCTGACGGATTCTCCAGCAGCGCGAGCAGCAGATGTTCGACCGTGATGAACTCGTGGCGTTTTTGGCGCGCTTCGACAAACGCCATGTGCAGGCTGACTTCGAGTTCTTGGGCGATCATGATTTACCTTTCAACATTCAATCGGGAACGACTTCTCAATTACGACTGTAACGCTTGATCACACGATCAAGCATACATCCAATGGACGGGTGGTGACGAGACGCAGCGGGGAGGGCATTGCAACGTCAAAACGGCTCACACTTCCTCCATGCCGCAACGCAACGGGTGCTGATGCTTGCGCGCATGATCCACCACTTGTTCAACTTTCATTGACGCCACATCGCGCGGAAAAATTCCACAAACGCCGCGCCCCTCGGTGTGGACTTTGAGCATGATTTGCGTGGCGCGATCCATGTTGTGGCCGAACACCCTCGTTAGCACATCGACGACGAATTCCATCGGCGTGTAGTCGTCGTTGTACATCACCACCTGCCACATGGCGGGCGGTTTGGTCTTGGCGGGCTTTTCCTTGAGTTCGGTGCCGCCGTGGTCGTTTGATTTGGGTTGCCGGGTGCTCATGCGACGAAGAATAAATGTGTCATTCAATAATAGGGGCAAGGTGCCGTGCATTCAAGTCCCGCGATGATCTGCGAATCGCACCGGAAAAGTGCACTGCATGCAAGTTCCATGCGTGATCCAGGCTTGGATTGGCATTCCTGCAACGTGCGAAGCCGAAAAAAACCTTGAACTATTGACTTGCCAAAAGATAGCCGGTAAAAGGCGGTTTGGAGTTTGGCTTTGAGGTTGTCTGCATTTGCATTTCTGCGGTTGCGGGCCTTGACAGCAAAACGATTCCGGGGCTCTCCAACCCGTTTTGGTAAAAGGAAGCATTCGCATGGCAACAGGAACAGTCAAATGGTTTAACGACGCAAAGGGCTTTGGATTCATCACCCCCGACGATGGGAGCGATGATCTTTTCGCCCATTTTTCGGCGATCCAGATGAATGGTTTCAAGACACTCAAAGAAGGCCAGAAAGTCAGCTTCGAAGTGACGCAAGGCCCCAAGGGTAAACAAGCTTCAAATATCGGCAACGCCTGATCACTCAGGCGGTAACGATCAAAACCCCCGTGATGAAAATTGCGGGGGTTTTTTACTTTTGAAGCCTACGCAGTCCATACTGCACGTGTGGGGCTTTGATATGTCTGGAACAATTGAAAACGATGGATTTTTGAGCCAGACAAGGAGCAAACCACCGTGATTGCCGCGACTATCACGAAGATTTGCGACGCCGTATGGCACAAAAAGACGCGTTTTAATGTTCCAGACATAGCAAAGCACTGCACTAACCATGCTGATCGCCTTCAACAAACCGTATGGCGTCATTTGCCAGTTCAGCCCGTCGGCCGGGAAACCGACACTGAAAGACTTTATCGGCGTTCCCGACATCTATCCGGCCGGCCGGCTCGATACCGACAGCGAAGGCCTGTTGATGCTGACCGACGACGGCATTTTGCAAGCGCGCATTGCTGAGCCTGCCCGCAAAATCGTCAAAACGTATTGGGTTCAAGTCGAAGGCGAGCCGACCGACGAGGAATTGGATCCGCTGAGAAAGGGTGTCGATCTGGACGATTTCACGGCCGCCCCGGCGAAGGCGAAATTATTGTCACCGCCAAAAAATATATGGCCGCGCTATCCGCCGGTTCGATTTCGCAAGAAAATCCCCACCGCGTGGCTTGAGATCAGTATTGCCGAGGGAAAGAATCGGCAAATCCGCCGAATGACCGCAAGAATCGGCTATCCGACACTGCGTTTGGTGCGGATATCGATCGGCACCTGGTCCCTCAGCGGCCTGGAAAGCGGAAAATGGCGCGTCGAGACCGTTCCCCGGGACATGGTGCGCCGTGTCATTTCAGGTAAAAAACCCTGAAAAGTGAATGGCTTGCAAGAATATCGCCTGTCAAAAATGGTTCACAAATGATTGTCAACCGACTATAATTCGGCGCGTTAATCCTTGCGACAGGCATAAATCTGTCTGAACCGACTAACGTCATACCCGCTATCCACTCACTCTCAAAGGAATCAACAATGAAAACCATTTCCGCTGTCGTTGCTGCCCTGTTCGCGGCTGTTGCGCTGAACGCTGCTGCACAAGCACCGGCCGCACCTGCCGCCAAAACTGAAGCGCCTAAGGCGACACCCGCAACACCCGCTGTTCCCGCTAAGGGCGACGCGACCAAGGCGACGCCTGCCGTTCCTGCCACGCCGTCCAAAGCTGCTGCTAGCGCCGCTCCGGCCAAAGCCGAAGTCAAAAAAGAAGAAATGAAAGAATCCGCCGCTGACAAGAAAGCCCGTCTGGCGAAAGAAAAGAAAGAAGCCAAAGCTGCCAAAGCCGCTAAAGCCAAAGAAGCAAAAGAAGCTAAAGCCGCTAAAGCCAAGGCCGACAAAGAAATGAAAGACGCAAAGAAAGCCGACGCACCGAAGAAGTAATTCAAACGGTTCATCGGCGCGGAGAAATTTTCCGCGACACAAAAAGGCGGAACCTCGGTTCCGCCTTTTTGCATTGCGCATCGTATGTTTTGGGTACCGACGCGTCACCGTTTCGCCGAAACCGATCTTATCTGCCCGATAATTAGGATATGTCAACGCAACGCATTGTGGTGGGCCTCTCCGGCGGCGTGGATTCGTCCGTTTCCGCCTGGCTGCTAAAACGGCAGGGTTTCAATGTCGTCGGCCTGTTCATGAAGAACTGGGAAGACGATGACGACGATGAATATTGTTCAACGCGCCAGGATTTCATCGACGCCGCCGCCGCCGCGGACGTGATCGGCATCGATTTTGAGGCGGTGAATTTCGCGGCCGAATACAAGGATCGCGTGTTCGCCGAATTTCTGCGCGAATACGCGGCCGGACGCACGCCAAATCCGGACGTACTTTGCAATGCGGAAATTAAATTCAAGGCGTTTCTGGATCACGCCATACAACTGGGCGCGTCGCACATTGCGACCGGGCACTATGCGCGCGTGCGCGAAACCGAGATTGGATTCGAACTGCTTAAAGGACTCGATCCCGGCAAAGATCAAAGCTATTTCCTGCATCGTCTCAACCAGCATCAATTGTCGAAGGCGATGTTTCCGGTCGGACATTTATTGAAATCCGACGTGCGCAAAATCGCGCAGGATGCAGGTCTGCCGAATCACGCGAAAAGAGATTCCACCGGAATTTGTTTTATCGGCGAGCGCCCGTTCCGTGAATTTCTGCAACGCTATTTGCCGCGCGAGCCAGGCGACATGATCACACCCCAAGGCAGACGCGTGGGTCAACATGAAGGCCTGATGTACTACACGCTGGGGCAACGGCAAGGGCTTGGCATCGGTGGCACGCGTGAGGGCGATGGCGGGCCGTGGTTCGTTGCCGGCAAGGATATTGCGCGTAACCGCTTGCTGGTGGTGCAGGGTCACGATCATCCGCTGTTGTTGAAACATGAACTCGCCGCCGCGGACGCGGCCTGGGTCAGTGGTCACGCACCGGGCATATCTGACGCGACAACTAAACTCGCGGCAAAAACCCGCTACCGGCAAGTGGATTCAGTGTGCGAATTGAGTGCCGCCAACGACAGCGAATTCAGTTTGAAATTCAATGACGTGCAATGGGCGGTCACACCAGGTCAATCAGCAGTGATCTACGCAGGCGAAGTCTGCCTCGGCGGCGGCGTGATCCGATAGCGCTGGATGCGTCTCTATGCGGCGGGCGGCACGGTCTCGATGAACGCCTGACGCGCTTCGAGTCTTTCAATCCAGGTCTTGAGATTGGCGTGCGAGGCGCGCCATTTGACGTGCGGCAAGCGAAATTCCACCCACAACAATGCGCAGCCTAGTGCGATGTCGGCAAGCGAGAGCGCTGTGCCGTTGAAATACTCGCGATCGCCGAGCTCGGTGGCAGCAACTGCAACACCGGCTTCAATTTTGCCGAATTGGCGATTGATCCAATCCTTGCTTTGCAGCGGCTCAGCGCGTTTTTTTTCCAGAAACGCAGCAATGCCAGCATCCATGATGCCATCGGCCAATGCTTCCCAGCGTTTCACCAGAATACGGTCGCGATTGTTTTCGGGAATCAGACGTGAGACCGGGCTCACGCCATCGAGATACTCGACAATGACGCGCGAATCAAACAACGCGAGCCCGTCGTCCAGTACCAGCACCGGCACTTTGCCGAGCGGATTGACGTCGGTCACCTTGGTGTCGGCGGCCCATACGTTTTCTTCCGAAAATTCGCACTCAATGCGCTTTTCCGCCATGGCGATGCGAACCTTTCTGGCGTAGGGGCTGGTGTGCGAGGCGATCAGTTTCATTGATGCTTTCCAAAGCTTGGGGGCGGCAAGTATACCATCGCCGTTTTTCACTTTCCGCCGTGCGTCATTCAACGTGGCCGCGCGAAATGCGCATGTTAAAATTTTTGCGTTCCCTTCCCAAGGTCGCCGATGTCCTCCCCTGCATCAAAATCTCCCGTCAAGAATTCCTCGCCGTTGCCGCTGACAGCGCTCACCGCCCTAACCGCCCTATCGCCGCTCGATGGCCGTTACGAAAAGAAGACTGCCAACCTGCGCGCCTATTTCAGTGAGTTCGCGCTGATCCGCTATCGCGTGCACGTCGAAATCGAGTGGCTGATCGCGTTGTCGCAAGCGACGGAAATCGCCGAGTGCGCACCATTCAGCGCAGGCGCGGTGTCGGCCTTGCGCGACGCGGCGGCAAATTTCTCGGTCACGGATGCCGGGCGCGTCAAGGCCATTGAAGCCACAACCAACCACGATGTGAAGGCAGTGGAGTACTGGTTGCGCGAACGCTTTGCGGATCAGCCGGAAATATTCAAAGCGCGCGCGTTTATTCATTTCGCCTGTACCTCCGAAGACATCAACAACCTGTCGCACGCGCTGATGTTGAAAGAGGCGCGCGAGACGGTAATGTTTCCGGCGCTGAACGCGATCGTCGAGCGGTTGCGCGCGCTCGCGCACCGGCACGCGGCATTGGCGATGCTCGCGCACACGCACGGCCAGGCGGCGACGCCGACCACCATGGGCAAAGAAATGGCGAACGTCGCGCATCGCCTCCTGCGAGCAACAGAAGCCATCACGGAAGCCCCGCTACCGGGAAAAATCAATGGCGCCGTCGGCAATTACAACGCACATCTCGCTGCCTATCCCAATATCGATTGGCCCGCGTTCGCGAAAAATTTTGTGGAAAGCCTCGGTGTCGAATTCAATCCTTATACGATTCAAATCGAACCGCACGATGGCATGGCCGCGCTGTTCGATGCGGTCGCGCGCGCGAACACGATTCTGATCGACCTGAATCGCGATATCTGGGGCTACATTTCGCTCGGCTATTTCAAGCAAAAAGTGAAGGCAGGCGAGATCGGCTCATCGACCATGCCGCACAAAGTCAACCCGATCGATTTTGAAAACTCCGAAGGCAATCTGGGACTCGCCAACGCGCTGCTGCGGCACATGGCGGAGAAATTGCCGATTTCGCGCTGGCAGCGCGATCTGACGGACTCGACGGTACTGCGCAACATGGGCGTCGCGTTCGGATATTGCCTGCTCGCGTACGATTCCCTCGCGCGTGGGCTCGACAAACTCGAAGCCAATGAAGCGAAGATTGCGTCGCACCTCAACGACAGTTGGGACGTGCTCGCCGAGCCGATTCAAACAATAATGCGCAAGCATGGCATTGACAATGCATACGAGCAGTTGAAGGACCTCACGCGGGGAAAAGGCGGTATCGACCGAGAGTCGTTGCGCGCGTTCGTCTCGGGGCTTGCTATTCCCGACCAGGACAAGGCGCTATTGATGGAACTCACACCTGCGAGTTACATCGGAGCGGCGGAGAAACTCGCGTCTGCAATCTAATCGCTCACTCGGATATCGTCAGTGAGTCGTCGTTCCGGCGAACAACCCCAGGGGTTGCGCCGGAATGACGAAAATCTTCGACAATCAGAAATAATCCGTGGCGAAAGTCCAGCACTGGTGCGCCTATCGCGACACAATTGCCCGGAAAGCCAAGTTGGGCGCGGGGTTTCGATTTTGCGCCGACCCCGCGCCCGTGGGAACTACCCATTCCCGACGGCGGCGCGTCCGTCCCTCACAGCAGGGATTGCCACGCGGAAGAACAAACGCTTACGCGCCGCTCTTCATCAACTCACGCAGAAAGATTTCCGCTTGTTTGCGATCGAGCATGCCTTTTTTGCTGTTGTCGACTTTGTCAAACGTCATCTCGATTTTCTTCATCAAATCGGCCTTGGACATCATCACGCCTGAGCCGGTGTAGCCATCGGTTTTTTGCAATTCCAGCAGGAAGATCATGAACTGTTTGTCGTCCATCATGCCTTTCTTGCTTTTGTCCATTTTGTCGAATGTCGCTGTGGCGCGTTTCAACACTTCGGATTTCGAAATCATCCCGTCTTTGTTGGTGTCGCAGCCGGTCACAAAACGATTGATGTCTTCTTCGGTCGCTTCGGCAAATACGGGAACCGAGATCGCCAGCATGGAAAAGGCGATCGTATTCATCAGGGCTTTCAACAATGCTTGTTTCATGGTGAGGTGCTCCTTCGATAGTGGGTGAGGGGCGCAGAGGTGGAACGGGATGCACATTCGCATTCCATTGCCCCTGCGTACCACTAGGTCGGCACCACTGAAATTTCCTTACAACGCAAATATCACTGCGGTGACCTCCACCGCTATGCCACTCAAACGTCGAACTTGATGCCCTGCGCCAACGGCAATTCGCGCGAGTAATTGACGGTATTGGTGGCGCGGCGCATATAGGCCTTCCAACTGTCGGAACCCGATTCGCGCCCGCCGCCGGTTTCTTTTTCGCCGCCGAATGCGCCGCCGATCTCGGCACCCGACGTGCCGATATTGACATTCGCGATGCCGCAATCGCTGCCTCCCGCCGCCAGAAATTGCTCGGCCTCGCGAATGTCGCCGGTGAATATCGACGAAGACAATCCTTGCGGCACCGCGTTTTGCAACGCGATCGCGTCGGCTAAAGTCTCATAGCGCAACACATACAAGATCGGCGCGAACGTTTCATGGCGTACCGTCATCGTTTGTGTGTGCATCTCGACGATGGCCGGGCGGGCGTAGTAGGCGTCGGCTTGTCCATTGATGGCAACACGCTCGCCACCGAATACCGTACCGCCCTCGGCAGACACCGATTTCAACGCGTTTTGCATACCGTTGAACGCGGCCTCATCGACGAGTGGGCCGACCAGCGTGCCCGTTTCCAGCGGATCACCGATGCGAATCGATGCGTAAGC